>DATNJF010000073.1:0-3568 GCA_035604035.1 Allostellaceae bacterium
TGGCGCTGCCCGCCGGAAAACTCGTGCGGATAGGCGTTCATCAGCTCTGGTCTTAGGCCGACCCGCTCGAACAGCGCGGCAACCCGGTCGCGGCGCTCGGCGCCATCGGCGATGCGGTGGATGGCAAAGGGCTCGCCGACGATTTCACCTGCCGACATGCGCGGATTGAGCGAGGCGTAGGGATCCTGATAGATCATCTGCATCTGCCGGCGATAGGGCAGCATCTGCCCCTGGTCGTGGCCGGTGATGTCTTCGCCACGAATGATAATCTGCCCGGCAGTCGGCTCCAGCAACTTCAACAAAGTGCGGCCCACGGTGGATTTGCCGCAACCGCTCTCGCCAACCAGCCCTAGTGTCTCGCCTGGATCGATATGGAACGATACGCCATCGACCGCGTAGACCATGCCGGCGGGCCGGGCGAAGACGCCCTTCAAGATCGGAAAATGCTTCTTGAGATCGCGCACCTCGACAAGCGGCTGGACACCGTTGCCCGGCGTGGCGGTGGCGGCTGGGCCGGTCACAACGGCACCGCGAGCAGGCGCTCGGCATGCCAGCAGGCGATCGTGTGGCCCGGCCGATACTGCACCAGCGGCGGATAGGCGGCGTGGCACTGGCCGGTGGCGAATTCACAGCGCGGCGCAAAGGTGCACCCTTTGGGCAGGTTGTGAAGCGATGGCACCATTCCCTTGATCTCGGTAAGCCGGTTGCGATGTGCGTCGAGCCGCGCCGCGACGTCGAGCTTGGGGATCGAGCCGAGGAGACCGCGCGTATAGGGGTGGCCGGGGGCCTCGAACAATGTCTTGGCATCGGCCTCCTCGACTTTGCGGCCGGCATACATCACCACAACCCGGTCGGCGTTCTCGGCGACGACCCCCATGTCGTGGGTGATCAGCATGATCGCGGTGCCGAAGGTTTCTTGCAGTTCGCGCATCAATTCGAGGATCTGCGCCTGGATCGTCACGTCGAGCGCGGTCGTCGGCTCGTCGGCGATCAGCACCTTGGGATTGCACGACAGCGCCATCGCGATCATCACCCGCTGGCGCATGCCGCCCGAAAGCTGGTGCGGATAGGCGTGGACGCGGCGCTCTGGCTCAGGGATCGACACCCGCCGCAGCATCTCGACCGCCCTGTCCATCGCATCGTTGGCTGACAGCCCCTGGTGCAGCGCGATCGCCTCGCCGATCTGGTGCCCGACCGTCATCAGCGGGTTCAGCGAGGTCATCGGCTCCTGAAAGATCATCGAAATCTCGTTGCCGCGGATCGCCTCCATCTCGCTTTCACTGAGATCGAGCAGGTTGCTACCGCCAAAGCGGATCGCACCGCCGACGATACGTCCGGGCGGGCTGGCAACGAGACGCAACACCGAGAGCGCGGTGACGCTCTTGCCGCAGCCGCTCTCGCCGACGACACCTAGGGTTTCACCGGCGCGCACGGAGTAGGACACGCCGTCTACCGCGCGGACCACCCCGACTTGCGTGAAAAAATGCGTGCGGAGATCAATGATCTCAAGAACGTTCTGGCCGTGATGTGCCGCTATTTCAGCCGCCCCTTCGTTGGGCGCAACTCCCTGACTCAAGAGTGACTCCGATCATTTGGCCGTGCTACTTGTCGATTGATCCAAGAGATCGCCGCCGCGATTAGAGCATGTCGCGATCAATCCGGAAAAGGGCGAAGCGGGGAGGAACTTTGATGGGTGAGTCGAATTCGTCGCGGCTGAACTGGAATCGGCGGAATTTTCTCAAGGGCGGTGCCGCGGTGTTGGCGGCGGTCTATGGACTGCGGCCGGATTGGGCGATGGCCGAGGTGCCATTGCAGTTCGATGGCTCGAAATTCAAACTCGCCGCGCCCGAGCCCAATCCCAAGTCGGGCGGCGTGCTGCGCTATGGCATCACCATGCGCCCGCCCCATTTCGATGTTCACCAATCGGGAACGATCAACAATCTCGCCTCGCAGGCGGTGCAGTTCGACAATCTGGTCCGCCGCGACCCGCGCGATAGCGGCAAGACCATCATTCCCGACCTGGCGCATAGCTGGGACATTGCCCAAGACGGTAAGACCTACACCTTCATGCTCCGCAAGGGCGTGCTGTTTCACGACGGCGCGGAACTTACGTCGGACGATGTGAAGGCGACGTTCGACCGCATCTCGAAGCCGCCGCAGGGCATCAGCATCCCGCGCAGCGTCCTGTTCAAGGCCGTCGGCGAGATCACCGCCCCCGACAAGTATACGGTGCAGTTCAAGCTCTCCGAGGCACGGCCGCCAAACTTCATCATGTCGGCGATCGCCAGCGGATGGAACGTCGTCGTCCGCAAGAAGACGCTGGAGGACAACAACTACAATCTGCGCAAGGTCGAGATTTATCCCGGCACCGGACCGTTCAAGAGCGTGAAGCGCGTCGAGAACGAAGTCTGGGTGATGGAGAAGAACCGGGATTACTGGAACAACCCGCTGCCCTATCTCGACGGCATCGAGTTCTACCATGCGCTGCCGTTCTCAACCGAGCTCGGCTCGTCGATCCTGTCCGGCCGCACCGACTACATCCGCATCACCGATCCGGTGACCGTACGCAAAGCAAAGGAGACGCCCGGCCTCAAGACGGCGCAGTTCAATCAGAGCGTCATCCAGGGGGTTTGGCTCAACCATAAGAAAAAGCCGCTCGACGACCCGCGAGTCCGCCGCGCGCTGCATCTGGCGTTCGACCGGCCAGCCTTGATCGATGTCGTCAAGGACGTGACGCCGATGCGGGTGGGTGGGTTCATCTACCCATTCTCCGAGTTCGCCACTCCGCCCGACGAATTGTCGAAGCGGATTGGCTACCAGGAGGACATCGGCCCGGCGATCAAGGAGGCCAAGGCCCTGCTGGCCGTCGCTGGCTACAAGGACGGCCTGCCCGAACCGCTCGATTTCCTGGTCCGGGACGTCGCGAGCTTCAAATTATGGTCGCAAGCGATCCAGGCGATGCTGCAGGAAGGCCTCGGCGTCAAATGCAACCTGCGCACAGTCGTCGAGTCGGTGTGGTTTGACGACACGGCCAGCGGACATTTCGACTTGGCGATCGGCGCCATCGTCTCGACTCTCCTCGATCCGTCGGACTACTTCAACGCTTGGTATCGCACCGGTGGGCCGCAGAACTATTCGTTCTGGGACAACAAGGAATTCGACGGGCTGCTCGATCAGATCGACCGCGAGGTCGATCCGGCGAAGCGCCTCGCCCTGGTGCACCAGACCGAGGCGATCATGGAGCAGGAAATACCAGTGCTGCCGGTCGCCTGGGAACGGATCAACGACGTCTATCGCGACTACGTCAAAGGCCACAATCCGGCGGACTATTTCGGTATCTACGACGTCGTCCGCGAGGACACGTTTTGGCTTGATAAGGCCTGATCCGAAGCGCCTCTCGAGAGCGGCCGCAGGCCCGCGCTACCACCGATAGACGGCGCCACGGGTGCATGCCACTATCGATGAAAATAAAGGGACCGTTCGGAGCGCTTTCGGAGGACGCAGCATGACGCTTACGGGTCTTATCATCTTCTTGGTGATCGGTGCGGTCGCCGGCTGGCTCGCCGGG
>DATNJF010000074.1:0-10563 GCA_035604035.1 Allostellaceae bacterium
CAATTTCGGCTCGATGGACGGCGATGCGCCGGCGGCCAACCGCTACACCGAGGCGCGGCTCGCCCGGGTCGCCGATTCGCTGCTCGACGATCTCGACAAGGAGACCGTCGACTTTCAGCCCAATTACGACGAGACCGAGCGCGAGCCCAAGGTGTTGCCGGCGGGCTTTCCGCACCTCCTGGTCAACGGCGCCCAGGGGATCGCGGTCGGCATGGCGACCAACATCCCGCCTCATAATCTCGGCGAGGTGATCGACGCCTGCTGCGCCTATCTCGATAACCGGGCGATCACCGTCGAAGAGCTGATGGAGCATGTGCCGGCGCCGGATTTTCCGACCGGCGGCATCATCGTCGGCCGTGCCGGAACCCATGCTGCGTTCAAGACCGGGCGCGGCGCGGTGGTTTTGCGCGCGAAGAGCCATGTCGAGGAAATCCGCAAGGATCGCGACGGCATCGTCTTCACTGAGATGCCCTACCAGGTCAACAAGTCCAAGCTCCAAGAGCGCATCGCCGAATGCGTACGCGACAAGCTGGTTGAGGGCATTTCCGACCTGCGCGACGAAAGCGACCGCGACGGCGTGCGCCTCGTTGTCGAACTAAAGCGCGACGCCGATCCCGACATCGTGCTGAACCAGCTTTACCGCCACACCGCGCTACAGACGAGCTTCGGCGTCAACATGCTGGCGCTGAATGGCGGGCGACCGGAATTGCTGACCCTGCGCGACATCATCGTCGCGTTTGTCGCGTTCCGCGAAGAGGTCATCACCCGGCGCACGACCTATCTCCTCGAAAAGGCACGAGACCGCGCGCACATCCTTGTCGGCTTGTTGATCGCGGTCGCCAGCATCGACGAGATCATTGCCCTGATCCGCGCTGCTTCCGATCCCGCCGCCGCGCGCGAAGGATTGCTCGGGCGGCGCTGGCCGACCGGCGACATTGCCCCGCTCCTGGCGCTGGTCGGTGAAGAGGCGGCGATCGACGGTGGCACCTATCAGCTCTCCGACGCGCAGGCGCGCGCGATCCTCGATCTACGCTTGCAGCGCCTCACCGGGTTGGAGCGCGACAAGATCGCCGAGGAATTGCACGAGCTCGTCGCCGAGATCGCCGGCCACCTCGAGATCCTGCGCTCGCCGGAGAAGCTTATCGAGGTTCTGCGCGGCGAGCTGGTCGCGATCAAGGAGCAGTTTGCCAACCCGCGGCGCACCACAATCGAGGATGTCGAGTTCGAGGCCGATATCGAGGCGCTGATCCAGCGCGAGGACATGGTCGTCACGGTCAGCCACGCCGGATACATCAAGCGGGTTCCGCTATCGACCTTCCGCGCGCAGAACCGCGGCGGCAAGGGGCGCGCCGGGATGGCGCTGCGCGAGGAGGATTTTCTCAGCGAAGTCTTTGTCGCCTCGACCCTCGACCCGGTGCTGTTCTTCACCTCGTCGGGCAGAGTCTACAAGCTCAAGGTCTACCGCCTGCCGCTGGGCACGCCGCAGGCGCGCGGTCGGCCGATGATCAACCTTCTGCCGAACCTTGGCGAAGGCGAGACGATTTCGACGATCATGCCGCTGCCGGAGGATGAGGAAAGCTGGGCCGGGCTGACTGTGATGTTCGCGACCGCGGCCGGTTATGTCCGTCGCAACGCGCTAAGCGATTTCGTCGATGTCCGCTCTAACGGCAAGATCGCGATGAAATTCGAGGGCGAGGATGCCGACGACCGGCTGATCGCGGTGGCGCCGTGCAGCGAGGCCGACGACGTGCTGCTCGCCACCCGTAATGGCAAAGCCATCCGGTTTTCAGTCGACGATGTGCGCGTATTCACCGGCCGCTCGTCCGTTGGTGTGCGCGGCATCAGGCTCCTCGGCGACGATACGGTCATCTCGATGTCGATCCTACGGCACGAGGCGGTGTCGCCGGAAATCCGGGACGCTTATCTGAAGCTCGCCACCGAGCGCCGCCGTTTGGCGGGCGAGGAAGGCGAAAATGGTAATGGCGACCACTCGCCCGACCCTGAGGAAATCGATGGCGAGGGTCCGAGCGAAGCGACGATCAGCGAGGAGATGTTCGCCGATCTCGCCGCGCGCGAAGAGTTCGTCCTGAGCGTCACCGAGAAGGGCTTTGGGGTGCGCGGCTCGGCCTACGGCTACCGGATCACCGGACGCGGCGGGCAAGGCATCAATAATATGGATCTGAGCCGCCGTAGCGACGCCGTTGTCGCGGTGTTCCCGGTCGGCCACAACGACCAGATCATGCTTGTTACCGATGGCGGCATGGTGATCCGCTGTCCAGTTGGCGATATCCGCATCGCCCGGCGAGGGAGCGTCGGCGTGGTGATCTTCCGCGTCGGCGACGGCGAGCGTGTGGTATCGGTAGCGCGCCTGCCCGAAGTTGCCGAGGAAAACGGCGACGCGGAGAGCGACGAGGGGGAAGAGAATTGAGCAAGCTACGGGTCGGGATCTACCCCGGCACCTTCGACCCGATCACCAACGGGCATACCGACATCATCCGGCGCGCCGCGCGGGTCGTCGACCGCTTGGTCGTCGGCGTCGCACGCAATGACGGCAAGGGCCCGCTGTTTTCGACCGATGAGCGGGTCGAGATCGTACGCGAGGAGATCGCCCAAGCGCTCGACAAGGACATCAGCCAGCGCGTCGAGGTGCAGGCGTTCGAGTCGCTGCTGATGAGCTTTGCCGAGTCGGTCAATGCCAGCGTCATCATCCGCGGGCTGCGCGCGGTCTCGGATTTCGAATACGAATTCCAGATGGCTGGTATGAACGCCCGCCTCAACACCGAGATCGAGACCGTCTTCCTGATGGCCTCCGACCGCTTTCAGTTCATCTCCTCCCGCTTCGTCAAGGAAATCGGCGCCCTGGGCGGCGATGTTTCGCATTTCGTCAGCAAGCGGGTCGCGGCGCGGCTCACCGAGCGGTTTGCCCAGGCGCGCTCGAAGGGGCGTTGACGCCGCGCAGCATGCTCTGCACCAGAGCGTCGGCTCCAGCCCAGTCATAGGTGCGAAAACTGTGGCCGCAGGTCACGAACGGCGCGCCGGCGTAGAACATCTCGTATTGGGTGTGGCGTGAGCCGAATTCCGAGCCGATCGCATCCCAGGCGAGCTTGAGGAAATCGACTCGCTCCTCGGCGTTTGAGATCGGTGAGCGCTGGGTCAGGCCGATAATCCGGGCGAGTTCAGGGTTATCGGCGTCCCGCACCGATGACGGTAGCATGATGAGAGCGCCACCGGCCAGGCCGCGGATCGTATCGATGATCCGCGGGTAAAGCTCTTGGGTCAGCACCTGCGCGGCGTACATCATGTGTTTGTCGGGGACGTAGTAGCTGCTTTGCATGTGCCCGGCCGCCTCCATGCCGACGACCATGCCTTCGACCATCGCTGCCTGCGCCGCCAGCCGGCCCAAAACTTCAGCGACGGGCGGCATCGCGCTGGTGCCGATTGTGTCGGCGAGGCGGCGGGCGATGCCAACGAGGAAGCGCAGCTTCACCATCAGCCGAATTTGCGACTGGTAGTTCTGGAAGGTGTGGCCGAGCGTGTCATGGAACTGGGCGCGAGCCATGTCAGTGTCGCGATAGACGAAGACGCGCTCCCACGGCACCCTGACGTTCTCGAACCAGACCAGCGCGTCGTTCTCGTCGAAGCGCGAGGAGAGCGGGTTGTCACGTGGCGACACCGCATGCGCCTCGTACGATTTGCGCGAGAGCAGCTTCAGTCCCTTGGTCGCCATCGGCACGGCGAACGAGACCGCCAGATCCTCCTCGCCCGGCCGCAGCGGCTGCAGGTTGGCGACCAACAGCTCGTTGGCCATGATCGCGGCGGTGCCCAGCATCTTCGCGCCGCGCACCGTGATCCCTTGCGCGTCCTCGTCGACGATGCGCGCAACGAGATCCTCGTCCTGCTCGCCCCAGGCTTTGTTGCGGTTGGCCTGCGGGTTGATAATGACGTAGCTGACGTAATGGTCGTTGCGGCTGACCTCGTCGAAATAGTCGAGCAGCGCTTTTGCCCGAGCTTCGCCGTGGCGGCGGAATATGTCGATGCCGATGACCTGGCCCAGCAGGCTAGAGGCGACGTGATCCGGCGCGCGGCCGAGGAATCCGCAGGACAGCTCGGCCCATTCGCTCATCGCACGGCGCCGTTCGACCAGTTCCGCATGGCTTCTCGGTAGCTGCCAGCAGCGGTGGATGCGGGCATAGCCGCCTGAGGAAGGCGCGGGAAACGTCATCCGCTGCAGATTCTCCGGCCGCGCCTGATAGTCGTAGAGCGCCGCCGCGGCGCGGGTAGCATTGTGGAATGCTGGGTGCGCGGTGACATCGGCGACCCGTTCGCCGTCGATATAGACCTCGCGCCCGTCGCGCAGGCTCGCGAGGTGGTTGGCGCCAGTCTTGACGCTGCCGTGGTCGCTCATCATCGCCGCTCCGAGCAAATGGCCGTGGTGCGATTTATACCAGGATAAGCGCGATCCTTTCCCGGCAAGAGGCGGGTGCTACTTTCATCACCGGCGGTCGGGCGGAGACGATGCAAACGATTACCTGGGCGTGGATCCCGATCACTTTGGGCGCCGCCCTTGCGCAGACGTTGCGCAACGCGGCGCAACGCCATCTGACCGGCGCCCTCGGCGCGACCTTGGTGCGGTTCCTCTACGGACTCCCCTTTGCGGCGCTGTGGCTGGTGATCGCCTGGTTCGGCTTTGCCGGCGACGGGGCTTGGCCGGCGATCAAAGCGCCGTTCCTAATGTGGACCGTCGTTGCTGCTCTCAGCCAGATCGCCGCGACCGCGCTCCTGCTTCGCAACATGGAAGAGCGAAACTTCGCGATCGGTGTCGCCTATTCAAAAAGCGAGATCATCCAGGTCGCGCTGTTCGGGCTGGTGCTGCTGGGCGACCAGATGTCGCTCATTGCCATCGTCTCGATCGTCATCGCCAGCCTCGCGGTAGTCCTGCTGTCGTTGCCGAGCGACAATCGTTCGCTGACCGCGGTCGCCCGTGCCTGGACGTCGCGTTCGGCGCTGCTTGGCCTCGGATCGGGCGCGACGTTTGGCATGGCGGCGGTCGGTTATCGCGGCGCCGCGCTGGCGCTCGACACGCCATCGATCGTGTTCGCCGCAGCGGAGAGCCTGGTTTGGGCGCAAACCTTTCAGACGATCCTCTTGGGCGGGTTTCTGATTGTCGGCAACCGTTCGGTCGTCGTCGAGGTGATGCGCGCCTGGCGAGTGTCCTTGCTCGCCGGTGCGATGGGAGCAACGGGCTCGGCCTGCTGGTTCACCGCGATGGCGATGCAGCCGGTCGCCCGTGTCCGGACTCTGGGGCTGATAGAGCTTTATTTCAGCTACGTCGTCTCCCGCCGGGTGTTTCGCGAACGGCTCGGCCGCGCCGAGATAGTAGGCCTCCTCCTCCTCGCGATCGGCCTCATCGGGATCGTCGAGTTGAGATAAGAACGCCGCATTGCTCCGCGCGGTTTGCGTTGCAAATTGCAAAAGGGCAAGATCAGACGCGCCTCCCGATTATTATTAATATAGCTAAAACAGTCGGTTAACCATGAGCTGGTGATGGCACAGGGCTTGATACCTGGCATTCCGAGGTAGGGCGCCACGTCCTGACCGGAGGTTAGGCTAATGCTCAACACCGAGATTGAAATCGAACGTCTGGCGATGGCGATGATGGAGCGACATGGCGCCGGCGCGGCAAAGGCGGCGGTGGCGCGGCTCAATCAGATGATCGACCGCGGTGACCGCGACGGGATGGAGCGATGGGCCTGCGTCGTCAGCCTCATTCACCGCAGCCAGGGTGCGGGTCCGGCTTTTGCCGGCAATGCGCGGAATTCTGCCGGTCCGACGCGCCCGGTCTGAGCCCAACACGCGACACGATTTAGTCGAGAGTTGCCGGGCTCTGCCGGCGGACGGCCGTTCACGCCGATGCCGCAAGCGGGCGCTATCGTCGCTGCGGGGCGGTTGTGATTTACTGCGGCAATCGCGGTGAGCCGAGCATACGAGCATGAACCATCTCTGCTTCGTCTTGATGCCGTTTGGAAAGAAGCAGCACGAGTTGGGCCACGTCATCGATTTCGACGCGGTCTACAAGGACATGATTGCGCCGGCGATCGCTGCTGCGAACCTCGAGCCGATCCGCGCCGACGAGGAGCGCGTCGGCGGCGCGATCCACAAGCCGATGTTCGAGCGCCTATTGCTTTGCGAATACGCCGTTGCCGATCTGACCGGGGCCAACCCCAACGTTTATTACGAGCTTGGCGTTCGCCATGCTCGCCGCCCGCACAGCACGGTTTTGCTGTTTTGCGAAGGAACCAAGCTGCCGTTCGACATCGCCCTCTTGCGCGGCATGTTTTACAGCGTCGATGAGAAGGGGGCGCCGAGCGCGGCCGCCAAATCGGCAACCGGGGCCGCGATTACCGAGCAGCTCAGGGAAATGCGGAACAACCCGCATGACGATAGCCCGGTCTATCAGCTGATCGGCGACCTGTCGCGCGACCAAGTCGGCCACGAAAGCACGGACATCTTCCGCAAGCAGGCCGAATACGCGCGCGAGGTCAAAGACAAGCTTGCGGTGGCCCGCGACAAAAGCGAAGGCGCGCTTGCCGCGATCGAGAAAATCGCCGCGAAGCCGGAGATGCAGCTCCTCAACGAGGTTGAGACGGGCGTCATCATCGATCTGATGCTGTCCTATCGAGCGGTCAGCGCCTGGGACAAGCTCATCGAGCTCTACCAGCGCATGCCGAAGCCGCTGCAGCTGACGACGATGGTGCAGGAGCAATATGCCCTTGCGCTCAACCGCGCCCGGCGTGGCGACGAGGCCGAACGCGTGCTGGTCAATCTGATCAAGGAGCGCGGGCCCAGTAGCGAGACCAACGGGATTCTCGGCCGCATCTACAAGGACCGCTGGGACGCGGCGCAAAAAGCGAATGAGAAGTTCCGCGCGGCCGGCGAGCTGAAGAAGGCGGTCGACGCCTATATGGCCGGGTTCGAAGCCGATTGGCGTGATCCTTATCCAGGGGTCAACGCCTGCACGCTGATGGAAATGCAGGACAAGCCCGACCCGCGGCAAAAGGAAATCCTGCCGGTCGTGCGCTACGCAGCATTACGGCGTGCGCAGCGGCCGACCGCAGATTATTGGGATCAGGCGACGATGCTAGAGCTCGCGGTTCTGGCCGGCGATCAGGACGACGCTTTCGCCTGGACGGGGAATGCGGTGGCGGCGGTTCGCGAGGGGTGGGAGGCGGAGACGACCAAGCGCAATCTGGCGATGATCCGCGAGTGCCGCGCGGCGCGCGGCGCGGATGCCGCCTGGATCGCCGAGGTCGAAAACGAATTGCAGAAGGCCGCCGACCGCAAGAACTCGGGCGGATGAGCGCGGTTGCGAAAAAGCTGGGGCGAGTGATGGGACTCGAACCCACGACATCCAGATCCACAATCTGGCGCTCTAACCACCTGAGCTACACCCGCCGTCCTGGGTGGAGGTAGCGAATCGGGGCCATAAGGTCAAGCGCAGGCCTGGCTCATCACTACCTGCCGCCGAGCGAATGCGCTGTGTGCGGAAGCCTGCCTTTTCGTCGCCGCGATCAGACCCCACCTTTGCGACAATGACGGCTTCATCTTCAAGTTGGATGCGCCACGCGCTGTTGACACCCCGGCAGATGGGGGAGGCCGACCGCCTGACCATCGCCGATGGGGTAGCTGGGACCATCCTGATGGAGAATGCCGGCCGGGCGGTCGCCGACGCGATCTCGCGCCGCTTTCCGCCGCGCCGCGCCGCGGTGCTGTGCGGCCCGGGCAACAATGGCGGCGACGGGTTTGTCGCGGCGCGCATCCTCGCGGAGCGGGGTTGGCCGGTTTGGCTGGCTTTGCTCGGAGACCGGGGCGCGCTGAAGGGCGCCGCCGCCGCGGCGGCGGCGCGGTGGTCTGGAAAAATCGAAGCGTTAGACGCCGCGGTGCTCGACGGCCCCGGCCTCGTCGTCGACGCGCTGTTCGGTGCCGGTCTGGTGCGCCCGATCGAGGGGATCGCGGGCGATGTCATTTCGGCATTGAGCGAGCGTAGCGTGCCGGTTGTCGCGGTCGATATCCCGAGCGGCATAGACGGCGCCAGCGGCGAGGTGCGTGGCGTCGCGCCGATGGCCACAATGACTGTCACCTTCTTCCGGCGTAAGCCCGGCCATCTGCTGCTGCCTGGCAGGGTTCATTGCGGCGAAACGATCGTCGCGCCGATCGGCATTGATGGGTTGGTGCTCGACCAGATTGCCCCGGATACGGCGGCCAATCACCCTTCCTGGTGGCTGGACCGCTTTCCCTGGCCCGATGTTGCCGGGCACAAATACTCGCGCGGACATGCGCTGGTGGCGGGCGGCGCGGTGATGACCGGAGCATCGCGGTTGGCGGCGCGCGGTGCATCACGCGTCGGCGCTGGGCTGGTCACCGTGGCGGCGCCGGAAGCGGCCTTCCCGATCTATGCGGCGGCGCTGACCGGGGTGATCGTTCAGCCGGTCGCTGGTCTCGACGATTTCAAAGCGTTGCTCGCCGACAAGCGCCGCAATGCAGCGCTGATCGGGCCGGGAGCCGGGCTCGGTGCGGGGACGCACAATAAGGCCCTTGCGATTCTCTCCGCAGGCAAAACGGCGGTGCTCGACGCCGATGCGGTAACGGCTTTCGCCGACGATCCGACGACGCTGTTCACCGCCATTCGCGGGCCGTGCGTAATGACCCCGCATGAAGGCGAATTCGCACGCCTCTTCGATACCGCGGGCAGCAAACTCGATCGCGCCCGGCGGGCGGCGAAGCTGAGCGGCGCAGTGATCATTCTCAAGGGCTCCGACACGGTGATCGCTGCTCCCGATGGCCGCGCGGCGATCAACGAGAACGCTCCGCCGACGCTCGCCACCGCTGGCTCGGGCGATGTTTTGGCGGGAATCGTGTTGGGCCTGCTCGCGCAGGATATGTCCCCATTCGAAGCGGCTGCCGCGGCGGTATGGCTGCATAGCGAGGCGGCGCGGCATTTCGGCGCCGGGCTTATCGCCGAAGACTTGATCGAAACGCTTCCCGTGGTGCTGTCCGATCTGAAACAATTGGCATTTTACGGATGACCTCGGCATGAGCGATCGCGCGCCGACCGGCTTTTTCGACAATGTTGTCGACCGCACCTGGGCGAACCTGCGCAATGTCTGGCGCGAGATCGCCACGTCGACACGTGGCGTGCTGAGCGGCACGCAGCGGCCCGATTTGCCCGAGGGCGACGCAGCGCAGCTGCGCATGCAGATGCAGAGCTGTCTCGACGGCAGTGGCGGCGAGGTTGGCGCGCGGGCACACGCTGCCGAGCTCGGTCGAACCTTCCTCGGACTGAACCCGGTGGGGCGCACCAGATTCCTGCGCGTTCTGGCGACTGATTTCGATGTCGATCGGGCTGAGATCGATCGACGCTGCGCCGCGCTCGCCAAGGCGACGCCAGCGGATCGCCCGGTGGCCGAAATCGCCCTGAGGGCCGCATTGGCGCCGCCCAGAGTGCGGCTGCTGCGTCAGTTCAACGCCCTGCCGGAAGGGGTCAAATTCCTGGTCGACCGCCGGGCCGAGCTGATTGAGCTGGCCGATGGCGACCCGGCGATGCGCGGGCTCGCCACCGATCTACGCGAACTGTTGGCTGACTGGTTCGATATCGGCTTTCTCGAATTGAAGCGGATCAGTTGGGAGTCGCCCGCGGCGCTGCTCGAGAAGCTGATCGCCTATGAGGCAGTGCACGAAATTCGCGGCTGGAACGACCTCAAAAACCGGCTGGAGGCCGATCGCCGCTGTTTCGCGTTCTTTCACCCGCGCATGCCCGACGAGCCGCTGATCTTCGTTGAGGTCGCGCTGGTGCGCGGCATGGCCGAAAATATCCACACGCTGCTGGACGAGACCGCGCCGCATGGTGACCCGCAAGCGGCGGACACAGCTATCTTCTATTCGATCTCGAACTGCCAACGCGGCCTTGACGGGATCAGCTTCGGCGATTTCCTGATCAAGCGCGTCGTTGACGCGCTGGCGGCCGAATTGCCTAAGCTGAAGGTGTTTGCAACCCTGTCGCCGGTGCCCGGTTTCCGCGCCTGGCTGACCCAAGCCGCCGGCCGGCCCGCATTGCTGCTGCCGGTGGAAACGCGGGCGTTGGCGGCGCTGGCAGGCAACGGCGCCGAGCCGCCGGCGCTGGAGACGTTGCTCAACCGCCCGGAGTGGCCGCGCGATCCCGCGATGGTCGCGGCCTTGCGCGAGCCGATGCTGCGGCTTTGCACGCATTACCTGGTGCAGGAAAAGGGAAGGGGCGGCCGCGCTGCCGATCCGGTCGCGCATTTTCACCTGACCAACGGCGCGCGAGTCGAGCGCCTTAATTGGCTTGGCGACGTGTCGGCGAAAGGCTTGCAGCAATCCGCTGGGATCATGGTCAACTATCTCTACCGCCTCGCCGATATTGAAGAAAATCACGAGGCCTATCGTGGCGAGGGTGAGGTCGCGGCGGGCTCCTCGGTGCGCCATCTCGTCGGCAAGCGCTGACTATCGTCCCGGCTTCTATGTTTCTGGCGGGCGGATATGTTAGAA
>DATNJF010000075.1:0-37313 GCA_035604035.1 Allostellaceae bacterium
CCTAGGAGCAAAGCTTCGCGCACCCGCCGGTCGGCAAGCGCCGGCACGGCGAGGTTACAATCGACATGCTCGAAGGTGAGCCCCGGCTTGTAGATGATGGTGAAATCGCCGCCGTGCCGCTTATCGAAGGCAAGCGCCTCGTCGAGCGGTAGGCCCATCTCACCCGCCACCATGTCGATCGTGCCGGAGAGAAGATTGGCTTCGAGCGCGGCACTGTTCTCGATCGCGTGGATGGTGATGCGGCGGAACGGCGGCTTGGGTCCGGCCCAATGCGGGTTGGGCTCGAGCACGATATGCGACCCCTGCGCCAGCTCGCTGACCCGGTAAGGTCCGTTGTAGAGACCCGGATTGGTCGGATCGGTGCCGTAAAGCGTGCGCAGGCGATACTGCGCCGGGTCGGCGAAGGCGGGTCGCTCGAGATGCGCCGGCAGCAGCACAAAATCGTCGATCGCCGCGTATTCGTGAGTCAGCCGATCGAAATGCAGGGTGAAGGTCTTGTCGTTCTCGACGTCGACTGAAAGGATGCGGCGGTACAGCTCGGCATTGCTGATCGCGCTGTCCTTGTTGCGCCCGACCTCATAGGTGAACTTGACGTCGTCGGTCGTCACCGGGACGCCATCGCCCCAGGTGGCGTCGGCGCGAATCGTATAGGTCAGGTCGACGCCGGTCTTGCCGTTGGGTAGCTGCGTCTTGACCGCGCGTCCGTTCTCGAAGCTCGGCAATTCGGTACACAACAGGCAGACCAGCTTCCAATCGACGTCGAAGACGGTGAATGGCCGGGTGGTGAAACCCAGCACGTAGCTCTTCGCCGCCACCGCCTCGATGTCGGGATTGAGCATGACGGGAAACTGAACGATGCCAATGCTCAGCTCATCGTGATCGGCCGCCTCGGCGGGAAGGAAACCTGCGACGAACAGCAGGATGACGAGCAGAAAAGCCACGCAGCGCGGGCCGGACGCGCCCCGCCAACGCTCGCGCAAAACGCGGGTTAGCTGCATTGGGCAACGCCTCAAGTGCTTGTAAATTGGATATCCCGGAACATATTATCCGACACCGGCAGGGTCGAATACGCGATGCGACAATTGCGTGTTCGTCGGAACGAAACAACAAATCCGTTGTTTCTCACCGAAGCCTCGCAAGGGCCGCCCGCAGGTTGAGCACGCTGTTGCCGCGTAATGACAAATCCGGAACTGCCACAGAGGACAACAATCATGAAACAGCTCTTGAATGGCGTCGCGATCGCAGCCGTGTTCGCGCTTGCTACGCCGGTGTTCGCGCAGAATGCCCCGATGACCCCTGCGAACCCGCCAAAGCCGGCATCCGCCGCGCCGGCGCCAGCTGCGCCAAAGGCTGCGGCTCCGGCGACCGCGCCGAAGACGACGGCGACCAAACCGATGATGCATCATATGGCGAAGCATATGATGAGCAAGGACGACCAGATGACCGATCAGCTCAACCAGCAAGAGCTGGCCCGCATCACGGGCGGCGGCATGCCGCCGCCGGCAGCGCCGGGCCCTGGCGGCGCGGCTCCGCCACCGCCGTCGAAGTAAACCAGGCTGTTATCGCATTGACGCAAGGGGGCTTCGGCCCCCTTGCTGGTTCTTGGCCGCCGAGCTAATTCAATTTGCTGCTGCTGTTACGGCCGGCTTTTGAATAAAAATTTGAAGAAGTTACCGATCGATTAAAGTCTTCAATCGAATAGCCCGCAGTTTTAATCGATTATCAAACATCATTTTGCCCGTTTTGCGATCAATGACCCGCTGCTCTTTGCTGGTGTTCAGGAACCTTTAATTCGCCGGGCAATACACTCTGGCCATCGTGGAAAGTTCATTATGGCCATGGTGACAAAGACCAGCCCGCAACCGGAGATCCCCCTGCCGGAATGGATGGCTCGGTTTGTGGCCGACATTCCTTCCGCCGTCGCGGTGTTCGATCGCGATCTCCGCTATGTCGTGGCGAATAATCGTTGGCTCAATGCGTTCGGCATTGTCGCCGACGGGCTGGTTGGCCAGTGCCACGACCAGTTCGATCCGCACGGCGCGCCGACTCTCGCCGAGCTGCATCGCCGGGCGATGGCCGGCGAGGCGGTCGAGACCAGCCTCGGCCATGAGGATCCGCTCGTCGATGGTGGCAGTCATCGCATTGTCAGCGCGCGACCGCATCGCGATCACGAAGGCGGCATCCTCGGCGTCGTCGCCACGCTCCACGAAACCGCCGCCGTCGCTAGCGAGAAATCGCTGCAACATCTGACCGACGCGCTGACGGGCCTCGCCGGCCGCCATTGCTTTATGGCGCGGGTAAGCAGCGCCATAGCACCGCATGCGGGATTGCGCCGACCGGCTGCGATCTTCCTGCTCGACATCGATAATTTCAAAGGCGTCAACGACCTCTATGGCGCCAGTGCCGGTGACGCGGTGCTGCGGGTGATCGCCAACCGGCTTCTCGCCGGAACCCGGTCGCGCCAAGCGACGCAAACACAACTCGGCCGCCACGCGGTGACGCAGCGCACCGACATGGTGGCGCGACTCGGCGCCGACGAATTCGGCATCATTCTCGGCAACCCAGCCCCCAGCCTCGCCGATGCCGAAGCGTTCGCCCGCCGGCTCCTGCAGCTTGCGGTCAGCCCGGTCGTTGTCGGCGAGCAGCGCATCCGCCTTTCCGCCAATATTGGCTACATCGTCACCAATGAGACGCATAAGAACGAAGACGCCGCGATGCGCGATGTCGATGTCGCGCTACAAGAGGCAAAAGCGCGCGGGCCCAACAATGCCAAGGCGTGGGAGCCGGCACTGACCAGCACGGTCGGCCGCCGCCTGGAGCTGCTCGACCAATTGCGCGCGGCGCTCGATGAGAACCAGTTCGTGCTGCACTACCAGCCAATCCTCGAGCTCGATACCGGTCGCGTCGTCGGCGCCGAGGCCCTGTTGCGCTGGAACCATCCGCGCGACGGGCTGGTGGCGCCCGCCGCCTTTCTGCCGGTGCTCGAGGAAAGCGGCCTCATCGTCCCGGTTGGCTGCTGGGTCCTGCGCGAAGCGGTGCGGCAAATGCAGGTCTGGCAGATGCTCTACGGCCGCGACCTGATGGATTGGGTCAGCGTCAATGTCTCGGCGCGTCAGTTCAACGATCCCTCGGTGCTATTGGCGACACTCGCCGAGATCCGGGACAGCGGCTTCCCGCTCGAGCGGCTCAAGATCGAGATCACCGAATCTGCGGTGATGCGCAATCCGTCGGTAACCCGCGCGGTGCTGAGCGAGCTGCAGGAACTCGGCATCCGCATCGCCATCGACGATTTCGGCACCGGCTATTCGGCCCTCGGCGCGTTGCGCGACTACCCGGTCGACATGATCAAGATCGATCGCGGGTTCACCTCGCGCATCGATACCGATGACGGCAAGGAACTGGTGCTGGCAATGCTCAGGATCGCCCGCATCTATGGCGCCGATGTCGTCGCCGAGGGGGTCGAGACCGCAGTCGAGCGCGATATCCTAAAGCACCACAACTGCACCTACGGCCAAGGCTACCTCTTCGCCAAGCCGATGGACGGGAGCTTCTTTGGCGCCTATGCCCTGACCCATCTGGTCGAAACGGGCGACGCGGCGGATTAGGCCGGTTCAGGCGCCCGCTTCGGTGGTACGCCGGCGAGCAAGCCGGTTCATCTCGTCCAACAGATCGTGCAGCGCCTGGTCGGCCGAATAGGCCATCTTGGCGAAGGCGCGCAGGAAATTGTCGGTCCGCGGCAGCTGGAACAGCGTCTCGTCGCCGTCCTTGCGGCTGGTCGCCGCGATCGTTGCGACCGATTCGTAAGGCTGGATCACCAGCTCCTTCAGCGCCTTGCCGGGCCCGGTGACATATTCGACGACGCGGCAGCGGCGACCCTCGGGCGCGTCGGGCAGGATCGTCATGCGATAGGCGGCCCGGGTCGTCGCCGCCTCGATCAACGCTCGGGTGAACGGGCGCAGGAAGGACTCATCAAATCCCAGCAGAGCCATCGGCCGCTCGCCGTTCACCCCCGAACGGATTTCCAGCGTCGTCCATAGCGAGGCGCGGCCTTGGAAATAATCGGCCGAGGCGAGATCGAGGTTGATTGCGTCGATCGACAATGGCGCCGCTGCCGATTGGGCCGACAGGAAGGCGAAGCAAGCCGGCTCGCGCTTCAGCGAGATGTGGGTCGTCGCCTCGAGGTTGCGGTCGCTGAGCGCCGGGGTATCGGTCATGACGGCCCTTTTGGCTGACGGAGCGACAGAACACCGCTCCCTGGGGAGTATTTTTGCGGGGGCGGCGTGCCGCTGTCAAAAGCGGTCGCGTTGGCGGGTGCGTTCTGCGGCCTTTGGCCGCGTGAAAGCGCAATGAAGTCGGTCGCGATCCACGGGGAGATTCGCGCCGCGGTTCAAGCCCCGCGCGCCCGCTCGATCGCCTCCTCAGCAGCGAGCCATTGCGCCTCCGCTTCGGCGATACGGCGGGTGAGATCGGCGCGCCGCTTCAGAGCCTCGGCGAGAGCCGTGCCGCCGCCAAAACCCCTTGGAACGGCGAGTTCGCGATCGAGCGCTCGTTGCTCGGCGGCAAGACGGGCGGCGGCCGCCTCGGCGCGGCGCGACTCGCGGCGCAGCGGTTCCAATGCCAACCGGTGCTGCGCGGCATCGCGGCGCCCGGCGCGACGGGTGTCGCCACCGCGGAACTCGCCCCGTTCCTCGGTCGCGTCTTCCCGTTCGTCGAGGCGGCGGCGATAGGCGTCGAGATCACCATCGAAGGCCCGCACAGTGCCGTTCTCGACCAGCCACAGCCGGTCGGCAACCAGCTCGACCAGATGCCAATCGTGGCTCACCAGCACCACCGCGCCGGGATAGTCGGCGAGCGCGGCGACCAGGCTTTCGCGGGTTTCCATATCGAGATGGTTGGTCGGCTCGTCGAGGATCAACAGCGCCGGCGCGTCGTGGGTCACCAGCGCCAGGTTGAGCCGCGCCCGCTCGCCGCCCGACAGCGAGGATACCGGGACGAAAGCCTTGTCCTGGCCGAAGCCGAAGCCACCCAGCCGGGTGCGGATCGCCTCCGGCGTCACATTCGGCAGCAGCGCGGCGAGATGATCGTAGGCGGATTTGTCGGGCTGCAGCTCTTCGATCTGGTGCTGGGCGAAGTACCCGGTGACGAGCTTCGACGGCCGCGTCACCGTCCCGGACAGCGCCGGTAGCCTGCCGGCAAGCAGGCGGGCGAAGGTGGTCTTGCCGTTGCCATTGGCGCCCAAGAGCGCGATTCGATCATCGGGATCGAGACGCAGATCGAGGCCCGACAGCACCGGCCGCTCCGGCGTATAGCCGGTGCTGGCTTTTTCCAGCGTGATCAGCGGCGGGCGCAGATGCCCCGGCTCGGGCAAGCGCAGCTCGATCGGCAGCGCCTCGGCAATCATCGCGACCGGCTCGAGCTTGGCCAGCGCCTTGAGCCGGCTTTGCGCCTGGCGCGCCTTCGAGGCCTTGTAGCGGAAGCGGTCGACGAATTCCTGCATGTGGCGGCGCTGCTGTTCCTGGCGGTGCGCCACGGCGGATTGCCGCGCCTTGGCCGCGCCGCGCGCCGTGAGGAAGGCGTCGAAATTGCCCGAATAAAGCGTCAGCTTGCCGGCTTCGAGGTGGAGGATCGAGGCGGTCACCGCGTTGAGCAGATAGCGGTCGTGGCTGACCAGGATGAAGCTGTGGCGATAGCGCCGCAAATAGCGCTCGAGCCACAGCGAGGCTTCCATGTCGAGGTGGTTAGTCGGCTCGTCGAGCAACAGCAGTTCGGGCTCGGCGAACAGCACCGCCGCCAGCGCGACACGCATCCGCCAACCGCCGGACAATTCGCCGAGCGGGGTTTCTTGCATCGCCGCATCGAAGCCGAGCCCGGCGAGGATGCGCGCTGCCCGCGCCGGCGCCGCCCGGGCGCCGATCGTGTCGAGCCGTGCCTCGATCTCGGCGATCCGCATCGGCCCCGCACCGCCATCGAGCTCGGTCAGAAGCTTCGCCCGCTCGCGGTCGGCGGCGAGCACGGTGGCGAGCGGCGTGCCGTCGCCGCTCGGCGCCTCCTGCGCGAGAAAGCCGATACGAATGCCGCGCGGCAACAGGATATCGCCGTCGTCCGGCTGCAACCGGCCGCGGATCAGGTCGAGCAGCGTCGATTTGCCGATGCCGTTGCGCCCGATCAGGCCGAGCTTGCAGCCTCCCGAGATATGGACACTGGCATCCTGCAGCAGGGCGCGGCCGCGCTTGCCGCCGACGCGGTAGGTGACGCCGGAAATGGTCAACATGGCGGTTTTCTAGCATGAGCTTCAAGTCTTTGATATCCCCTATTCTTTTTCCGTTCTCACCGGCAAAAAACAGCGGCGATAACAGCGAAATATCAGCGGCCAAAACAGCGGAATAACAGCGGCGGATCAGCGGGACGCCCCGCTGTTCCGCCCCGTCCGGCGGCCGAGCAGAGCAAGGCGGGCGAGGGGCGAGCGCTCGCCCCAGCGCCACCTTGGCGTACTATATTCACCGCCTACCGCCGGTTTGGCGAGGGGCTTACCGCCTGCGCGCCTGAGCGTCGATTGCCTCGGGCTCTTGTTGTTGTTGGTTATGCCCGGAAGACGCCAAGATTTTGTTCGTTCATCCTTGCCGCGCGGACGGCCGTTTCTCTCGTCAAGCTCCGGTTTCGGACTATCAATCAGCGAGCCACGCTGGGTGGCGATGGTGGCACTCGGCGCCAGCACTGATGCCAAGATAGGAACATAACAAGAACATTCAAGAGCCGATTGCGCAATTATCCGCGCAAGTCGGGAAGCCGCTCCGTCTGTCGTAGAACCGGCTATATGGAAATTGGTGGCCTGCTTTGGCACGGTTGAAATCAAACGCAATCATCACCAGCTCAACACCCGCAGCGAAAGGAGGTCTAAGTTGACCAAGCTTTTGACTGTGCCGGAAAACCCCATGGCGGGGCAAACCTCGGTCTCCCGGCGACGCCGTTGGTAGGGCGGCAGAAGACTTTAGCGGCCTTTTGGCCGTCGTAGGTATCGCGGCAAGGAATTAGAGTGGGTTCGCTTTCTACCCGGCGACCCGCTCATCCAATCAAACATTTTGTCGTCTGTGCCGCGCCGTCAGGCACGCGCATAAGCAGCATTCTGGAGAGCGACTCCTATCGCTGCGTGCGCCGTCCGCGCTACGCCGGCATACTATTCGACAGCAATATCCTTGGCGGCGGCCACGCGAGACCTCAGCGCTTCAAGAACATCGCGGACTAACTGAAGGTGATCTTCCGCGATTTCGCGGGTGATCTGCGCCGGGGTTGCCCTGACTTGGTTCTGATCGTCAATGTCCACATAAAACCCAAGCTGCTTAAGGCGGTCTATCTCTTTTCCGGACGCCCACGAGAAGCGCGCAAGTGAACCGTCCTCCGAAATTTTTGCGAGGACAGTGTCAAATAACGCCATCTCGCCGGGTTCGTACTCCATTGCCGCGAAGCGCTTGTACGTAGCCTCCGGCTCGACGAGCTGGTGTTCAGCTATGACCTCACGCACGGCGCCTTGATAGCGGTTCCGTAACAGGAAGGACGCCGGGCTGAGATGCTTGGCCGTATGACTGCGCCATTCACTGCGCTGAAGCGGCTGGAACCCCGCCAGCGCCATAAACTTCGCAAGCTCCTCTATGGCCAGAACCGATAGCGAGGCGCAGGAGGCGTAGCGATCATGGGTAAATAGCAGACTGGCATCTCGATATAGCGGTATTATGGCGCAAGCGGCACGCCGCTTGCGCCATAATACCGCAAGCACTTGAGACAACGTGTCCATATGGCTCGGAGCAAGCGGCGGCGTGTTCGGTCGGCCATAGTTCTACGCCGCTCATAGGCTCGACCCCGTGGCGGCCTTTCTTTGATACTATATGTGATGATGTCCTTTACTTGACGTCGTGCCCACCTTGCCTGAGCACGCGTTGAGCGATCGACCAGCGATGCACCTCGCTCGGGCCGTCATAGATACGGAATGGACGCACCTCGCGGAAGAGGCGGGCGACGATGGTGTCGTCGGTGATGCCGAGCCCGCCCAGCACCTGCATCGAGCGATCGACGATGCGCCAAATCGCTTCCGAGCAGATGACCTTGGCCATGCTCGAATCGTGGCGGCCCCGGTCGCCTTGGTCGAGCACCCAGGCGCAGTGCCAGATCGCCAGCCGGGACGTGTGGATGTCCATCTCGTTGTCGGCGAGCATGAAGCCGACCCCCTCATGCTCGCCGAGCGGCTTGCCGAAGGCGTGGCGGCGGCGGGCGTAATCGGTGGCGATATCGTGCGCCCGCCTTGCGGCGCCGAGCCAGCGCATGCAATGGGTGAGACGCGCCGGAGCCAGCCGCGCCTGGGCATAGCGGAAGCCTTGCCCGACCTCGCCGAGCACGGCGGTCTCCGGCACGCGCAGCCCGTCCAGGCGGATCACCGCGTGGCCGCCGGCCATGAAACTATCGAGCGTATCGAGCATGCGCTCGATATGGATGCCGGGCGCATCCATCGGCGCGAGGAACATGGTCGCGCCGGCGGGGCCGAGCTCGTCGCTCTCATTGCGCGCCATGATGATCGCGAACTTGGCGCCGATCGCGCCGGTGATCAGCCATTTCTCGCCATCGATGACGAAATCGCCCTTGTTGCCGCTGGTGTCACGCCGCGCGGTCGTCAGCAGCATCGAGGGGTCGGCCCCGGCGCCGGGCGCCGGCTCGGTCATCATGAAGCACGAGCGGATGTCGCCGGCGGCGAGCGGGCGCAAATATTCCTCCTTCTGCCGCTCCTCGGCGACCTGCTCCAGGAGGTGCATGTTGGCTTCGTCGGGGGCGAAGCAATTCATCGCGATCGGCCCGAGCGGCGAATAACCCGCCGCCTCGAACACCACCGCCTTGCCGCAATGGTCGAGGCCCAGCCCGCCCCATTCCTTGCCGACATGCGGAGACAGCAAGCCCGCCCGCTTGCCGAGCGCGACCAGCTCGTTGCGGAAATCCTCCGACGGTCCGTGCGCGTGCAGCCGCTTATCGTTTTCGAGCGGGACGATCTGCTCGCGGACAAAGGCTTCGGTGCGCTCGCGCAGCTCGACGAGGTCGTCGGGTATCGAAAAATCCATCACAAGAAGCTGCGCATCGCCGCGGCGCGTTCGGCGGCGGCCATCTGCAGGAAGGAGAAGTCGCTGCCGGGCAGCACCAGCCGCACCCCCATCTCGATGTAGCGGCGCAGCAGCGCGTCGTCCGAAATGCCGCCGACCCCGGCATGCTTGCCGTGCTTGCGGCAGGCGTCGACGACGCTCTGATAGGCCGCGACGATGCGCTCGTCGCCGAACTTTCCAGGAATCCCCAGTTCCATCGCCAGATCGTTGGTGCCAATGAGCAGCGAGTCGATGCCGGGCACGGCGGCGATGGCATCCGCATTGGCGATCGCCTGCGGCGTCTCCAACATGACGATGACCAGCGTCGCGGCGTTGATCGCCGTGCATGTCTCAGCGAGGCCGAGCTTCTCGTAGCCGAAATGCGGCAGCCCGCCGGCGACCGAGCGGTGCCCCAGCGGTGGGTAGCGCAGCGCCGCGGCGATCGCCTTCGCCTCCTCCGGCGTGTCGACATGCGGCACGACGATGCCGAGCCCGCCGCCGTCGAGGATCCGCGTCGCCAGCCAGAGTTGCCGCGCCGGCACACGCGCCACCGGAGCGATCCCGGCGCCCAATGCGGCGACCGAGATCTGCACGGCCATGTCGAGGTCCATCGAATTGTGTTCGAGGTCGAGGAACAGCCAATCGAACCCGGCCGCCTTCATCGCCGGCGCGATATCGACCGTGCTCGCCGAGCGCAAAATGATGCCGACCGCGAGTTCTCCTGCCTTCAATCGCTCAACCGCCGCGTTGCGCAGATTTGCCGCCATGTTCGCTCCTCGCCTTCGAGATGCGGCGAGCTTAGAGCATTTTCGAAGCGCGGCGCATGCTCAGAACTGCAGGGGTAGGTCGCGCACTGCGGCGCCGAAGGCGGCCTGAGGCAGCGACGCGGTTTCGCCCAATTGATGTTCGCGTCGCGAGACACAATCCTTGGTCTCATCGAACACTGTCTGCCAGCTCGTCGCATGCGCCAGGCTGCCGAGCAGACAGGCGTCGTACTCGGTGTAGGTGCGGTCGGCGGCGCAACCGAACGAGGAGCGATCGGCGCGCGCCGCGGTCAACACAATTCGGTTGGACGCCGCCATCGGCAGCTGGGCAAAAGAGCCGCTATAGCAGCCGGAGACGACAACCACGGTCGGCACGCCGGCGCACCCTTGCGCCAACGCGCGCGCCAACGCTTTCGGGCTCAGCATCTCGTCCTCGCGCGACAGATAGATACCGAGCCCGCGGCCTCCATGCGAGGTGATAAAGATGAAGCAGCCATCGCCCGGCCCGCTCCGCAATGCGGCGATGCGCCCTAAGACCCGGCGCAACGTGGCCGGCTCGACCGCGCGGTCGCGCCGACCGGCGCTGGCGGCCAGACGATGGATGTCTGCTTCGGCGACACCATGCTCGACAAGCCAAGCGGCGACCGCGCGAGACGCGTTGTCGAAGACCGGCTGCGCCGTATCCCCAGCAACAAGCACCGCCTGCCAATGCGCGGCTTCGGCGGCGCGCGGCATCGCGCTCGCCAGCAGGATCAAGGCGGCGCCGAGCACAGCGATCAGGTGTTGTCGCATCAGGGCACTTTCGCACGCCGAGGCGCCGGCACCGCCTGCCGCGCACCCGAGCATGGCGTTACAAAGCGCGCCCAATGTGGCATCGTTTTGGCGGTTGCGTCCAATACGGTGCGGATCGATATCCCGAGACGAGGAGCCGGACATGAGCTCTCCGCTTGCCGAGAAGACCTGTGTTCCCTGCCGTGGCGGCATCCCGCCCCTGAGCTTCGACGACGCCGAGGAACTGCATCAGCAGGCGCCGGATTGGGAACTGCTCGACCGCGCGACGCGAATCGAGCGAACCTATCGCTTCAAGAATTTCCGCGAGGCCTTCGCCTTTGTCGAGCGCGCCGCCGGTCTGGCTGAAGGTGAGGGCCATCACCCCGACATCAGCTTCGGCTGGGGTTATGTGAGGGTATCGCTGCGCACCAAGAAGATCAAAGGCCTGCACGAAAACGATTTCATCATGGCGGCGAAGCTCGACCGGATCACCGCGGAAAATGCGGCGCCGGCCTAGATCGGCTAAAGGAGGAACGATGTTCGACGCCGAAAGCGTCAAGAAGCTTACCCGCCCGAAGGGCCTGCCGTTCCATATCGGCAAGATCGGCCACATCGTCATCAATGTCCGCGACGTCAAAAAATCGACCGAGTTCTATACCCAGATCCTCGGCTTCCAGATCTCCGACGTCTACCCGGATGAGATGGTGCCGGGCGGCATGGTGTTTATGCGCTGCAACACCGACCACCACGGCATTGCCCTGGTGGGCTCGATGCAAGACGCGGCGCCGAATGTCGAGCTCAACCACATCGCCTTCGAGGTGCCGAGCCTCGACGACGTGATCCGCGCCCGCGATCATCTCGAGCGCCACCAGGTGCCGATCGATTTCGCCGGACGGCGTCGCGCCGGGTGCCAGATCGCGGTGGAATTCCGCGACCCCGACAACCATCGGCTCGAAATTTATTGGGGCATCGACCAGATCGGCAGCGACGGACGGGCGCGCGCGGCGACGGAGTGGAACGGCAAGCCCAGCATTGAGGACGCAATCGCCGAACCGGTGCCGGGCCAGGATTTGAGCCTGCGCGACCCGTCCTTACTTGGGCGCTGACAAAAGGTCGCGGATTTCGGTCAGCAACTCCTCGGTTTTAGTCGCCGCGGCGGCAGCCGGAGCGAGACCGGCCCGCAGCCGGTTGATCTGCTTGACCACCAGGAACACCGCGAAGGCGACGATGACGAACTTGATCACCGTATTGATGAAAAGTCCGTAATTGAGCGTGACCGCGCCGGCCGTCTTGGCCGCGGCGACGGTCGGATAGACTTGGCCCTTTATCGTAATGAAGAACTCGCTGAAATCGATGCCGCCGAGGAGGAGACCGATGGGCGGCATCAAGAGATCGTTGACCAGCGAATTGACGATTGTCGTGAACGCCGCCCCGAGAACGAGGCCGACTGCCAGATCGACGACGTTGCCGCGCACCGCAAAATCACGAAATTCGCGCCACATCTCCGGTTCTCCCCGCAGTTGCGTCCGGGCCGCGTGCCCGCCGGGGCGCGATCTTATCATGGCGCAATCCGGTTTGACTGGTTGCGGCGCGGGGCTTGGCTCGGGCATGGTGCCCGGCGATGAAGAACCCGCCGCCTGCTCAGCGCTACACCGTCACGGTCCGCAATCTCGTCGTGATGTGCAGCATCGGCATCCGCCCCGAGGAGCAGGGCCGGCCGCAACGGGTCCGCATCTCGGCCGAGCTGACCGCGCCCGACGACGCCCCCTATCCCGGCGATAATCGCCGCCGCGTCATCAACTACGAGAAGGTAGTGGCGGCGATCCGCACTATCGCCGCCGCCGAGCACATCGATTTATGTGAAGGGCTCGCCGAGCGCATCGCCAATGCTTGCTTCGCCGATCCACGGGTCGCGCATGTCCGGGTCGCGGTCGAGAAGCTCGATGTCTTCGCCGACGCCGAGGGGGTCGGCGCAATCCTCGAGCGCCACCGGCCAGGATGAGAGTTTGATGGTGCGGCCGATCCTGTTCGGCATCATCAACATCACCGCGGATTCGTTCTCGGATGGGGGGCGATATCTCGATCCTGCCGCGGCGATCGCCGCAGCCCGCCGGCTCACCGCCGAGGGCGCCGATGTTGTCGATCTGGGCGCTGCCGCCAGCAATATCGCCGCCAAGCCGGTTGCCCCGGCGGAGGAAATCCGCCGGCTTGAGCCGGTCATTGCGGCACTTAAGACCGCCGGCATCCAGGTCTCGATCGATAGCTTCTCGCCTGAGACGCAGCGTTTCGCTATCCGGCAAGGGGTTAATTTCCTCAACGACATCGAGGGGTTTTCGCACCCCGAACTCTATCCCGACCTCGCCGCCGCCGAATGCCGCCTCGTCGTTATGCACGCGGTGCAGGGCCGCAGCCGGGCCCAGCGCGTCGCCGTCTCACCCGAGGCGATCTGGGCGCGCATCGTCGGC
Source organism: Allostellaceae bacterium (assembly GCA_035604035.1). Classification (GTDB taxonomy): domain Bacteria; phylum Pseudomonadota; class Alphaproteobacteria; order ATCC43930; family CGMCC-115725; genus DATARH01. The sequence continues at coordinate 13,117 of DATNJF010000075.1, forward strand.
TTTTTCGCCGCGCGGATCGCGGCCTTGGAGGCCGCGGGGATCGACCGCGCACGTCTCATCCTCGATCCCGGCATGGGTTTTTTCCTCAGCAGCGACGCCAAGGCCTCGCTTCGCGTGCTCACGGGGCTCACCCGACTGAAGCGGGAATTCGGCCTGCCGGTACTCGTCTCGGTGTCGCGCAAATCGTTCCTCGCCGCGGTCACTGGCCGCGAGGCACCCGAGGCGCGCGGCCCCGCGACGCTGGCAGCCGAGCTTTATGCCGCCGCCAACGGCGCGGATTATATCCGCACCCACGATCCGGGCGGGCTCAGAGACGGACTTGCGGTGATGGCGGCGCTTGCCGCCGAGCAGGACCTTGCGGACTAGCTACTTGTGGGAGTCGCAGGCCGGCGCGTTGCGACCGTTGATCAGCTCGCAGCGCTCGTAAAGGCTGCGCATGAATGAGGCTGGATCGCCGCTCCAATTCTGGAACGCGGCCCGATCCTGAGGATCGAGCCGGCGCGCGACGTCATAGCGGTGGTAGGCGTCGCGAGCGAACGGGAAAGCCAATACGATGATCAGCGCCAGGGCGGCACAGGTACCCACGATCCTGATCATTGCCGAGTAGCGTCCTTGTCGCAGCAACCGGTTCGGGTTTGCGCCGCTGATGCCGCACCCGGCACAGCGTTTAAAGCCAACCGTCTTACGATTAAAAAATAACGCGTAAGGTCTAACTTGCAAGAGCTTTGATGGATCAAGGGGTGGAAGCGACGGGATGGCGCGCAACCTAAGGTCGGGTGGCGCGGTGACTGGCGGTCATTCTCGGTGCGCACGGCTCTCGCCTCGTCCCGTCGACCGATAACGGCAAACCGGTGTTTCGCGGGCATGAGATAATTAGATAGTGATATCTAACCATCCGTGCTCGGTGACAATGGCATGGTCGCCGGGCCGGAGAAGCACAGTCGTCATCGCCGATTCGACGATCGCCGGGCCTGCGATCTGCTGCTCCGGGGCGAGCGCCTCGAAATCGTAAACCGCCGCCTCAACCCAACCGCCGTCGAGATAAATCTGCCGCATCGTGACCGGCGGCGACGGGGACGCGGCTTCAAGACGCGGTTCCTGCGGCAACTCCTCGAGGACACCCGACACCGTGACCCGCGCGTTGACCAGGACGCTTTCCTGCTCGGGCATCGCGTAGGTATAGAGCGCCTCGTGGCGGCGGTGAAAACGCTCGACGATCTGTGGCAACGGGTCGGCAGCCGACCAATCGACGCCATCGAGGGGCACGGCGATCTCGAAGACCTGCTCGCCATAGCGCATATCGACCGACCGGGCGGCGCGCGCCGGCCCGGCGAACGAGGCGCGCAGCCGCGCCAGCCCTTCGGCTTCCATCTCCTCGAACAGGCGCTTGACGGCGGCCCCGTCGAGCACGCTGGTGTCGCCGATATGGCTCTTCGACACCTCGAAGCGCAGATCGGTGGCGAGCATCCCCCACGCCGACAACACCGCCGCCACCCGTGGCACGATCACCCGTGATAGGCCCAGCTGACGGGCGATGTCGGTCGCGTGCAACCCGGCGGCACCGCCAAACGCAAACAGCGCGAAGCGCCGCGGATCGACGCCGCGGCGCACCGAGACCAGCCGCACCCCCTCGGCCATGTTGGTATTGACGATGCGGTGGATGCCGTGCGCCGCCGCCATCCGGTCGATGCCGAGCGCGCCGGCGATGCGGTCCACTGCCGCCTCCGCGGCGCGCGTGTCGAGACGGCGCTCGCCGCCGAGAAATCGCTCGGGGTCGAGATAGCCGAGCGCGAGATTGGCGTCGGTCACGGTCGCTGCGGTGCCGCCCTGGCCGTAGCAAGCCGGACCCGGCACGGCGCCAGCGCTTTCCGGCCCGACATGGAGGATGCCACCGGCATCGACATGCGCGATCGAGCCACCGCCGGCGCCGATGCTGGCGATATCGAGACTGCCCAAGGCAATACGGTGGCCGCCGATCTTGCGGTCGGCGACCAGCGCAGCCTCGCCATCGACGACGAGGCAAATATCGGTGCTGGTGCCGCCCATATCGAACGGGATCAGGTTTTGCACGCCGGCAAGCCGTGCCGCGTGGACGCTGCCGGCGACCCCGCCGGCCGGGCCGGACAACACCGCGCCCGCAGCCAGACGTCCAGCCTCGGCGATCGGCGCCACCCCGCCATGCGACTGGATGACGAGCGTCGGGCCGCGATACCCGGCCTCGCCGAGCCGCACCTCCAGCCGCGCCAAGTAGCGCGACAACACCGGCCCAACATAAGCATTGACGATCGTCGTCGAGACCCGTTCGAATTCCTTGATCTGCGGCAGCACCGCGGAAGACAGCGACACGTAGGCGTCGGGCAGCGCGCGAGCCAACGCCTCGGCGGTGGCGCGCTCGTGTGCCGGGTCGCGCCAGGCGTGGAAATAGCAGACCGCCACTGATTCGACCGGAGTTTGTCGTAAAATATCGATAGCTGTATCTAGCGAGGTCTTATCGAGTGGCACCTCGACCCGGCCATCGGACCGCAGTCGTTCGCGGACACCGAGGCGCAGATGGCGCGGCACCAGCGGCTCGGGCGGCGGCAGGCGAAGGTTGTAGCGGTCATCCTTCAGCCCCTCGCGCATCTCGACAACGTCGCGATGGCCTTCAGTGGTCAAAAGTCCAGTGCGCGCGCCCTTGCGCTCCAGCAGTGCGTTGGTTGCCACCGTGGTGCCATGGACGATGCGCTCGGTCTCGGCAAGCATCGCGGCGCGGTCGCGGCCCAGCTTCGCGGCCAGCGCAGCGAGGCCGTCGAGCACGCCGAGCGAGGGGTCCTCCGGCGTCGATGGCACTTTCGCCAGTGTCGCCGCGCCGCCTTCGTCGATCGCGACGAGGTCGGTGAACGTGCCGCCGACATCGATGCCGATGCGATACATCAGCTCACAAAACCGGATTCGGTGTCGCGGGCTTTCTCGGCATCGTTGCGCTCCGCCGGATGGCCCCAGCCGCCGCCACCGCCGGATTCGAGCACCAGCCGGTCGCCGGGGTTGATCACCAGGCCGGTCTCCTTGGTGCGGATCGCGCGCGGTTCGCGGTTGGCGGAATAGAGCATGTACCGGTGCGGCGCACCGTCGGCGCCGCCGAGGATGCCGCAGGCGCCGTGCACCACCCCATCGCCGGCCGTGTTGGCGAGCGCCGGCTCTTCGATCTCGATGACCATCTCGACGATGCCGCCCGGCCCGCCGCGATACTGCCCGTCGCCCCCGGAATCGGGGCGAAATTCGTGACGCTTGAAGAATAGCGGGAACCGCACCTCGGTGACTTCGAGGCTGCCGAATTTGATGCCGCCTGCCGCCTGCCACTCGCCCCCGCCGGGCCAACCATCCCCAGCCGAGGACGCGCCGCCACCCGGCCGCGCCTGGAAGAAATGCCAGATGAACGGCCTGTTGTTGCGTGGGTCCCTGCCCTGGATCGCGATGCGGAACCGTCGCCCCCAGCCAGCCATCGCCCGCTCGGGGCAGGCTGGCGCCAGCGCCTTGACGATCGCTTCCAAGATCTCCTGGGCGCAATGGTTGGTCGCCAGAGTGACCGGCGCGCCGGGCTTGGCCCAGACCACGGTGCCCTCCTTGGCGATCACCGTGACCGGGCGGAAGGTGCCGTCGTTCTTCGGCGTGTGCGGGTCGATCAGATAGCTGAGCGCGACCACGACTGCAGAATACATGTTCGGGTAGGACGAGTTGACGAAGCTGGTGACCTGGTCGTGCGAGTCCGACAGGTCGACCGTCAAATCGCTGCCAGCCTTGGTGACGGTCGCGCGAATATGGATATCATTGTTTCCACGCCCGTCATCGTCGAGCAGCGCTTCGCCGAAGTAGACGCCGTCCGGCCACTCGGCGATGACCGCGCGGGTCTGGCGTTCGGCGCCATCGAGCACCGCTTCGATCGCCGCGTCGGTGACCTCCCAGCCAAACTCCGCGGCCAGGGCGAGCACGCGCCGCTCGCCGACATGGGCGGAGCCGATCATCGCCGCGAGATCGCCGCGGAAATCGCGCGGGTGCCGCACGTTGGTCGCGATCATCTGCATGACGTCGCGGCGGAGCTCGCCACGGTCATAGAGCTTCAACGGCGTGATGCGCAGGCCTTCTTGCCAGATATCGGTGGCGCTGGCGTTGTAGGCCCCGTGCGTCGCGCCGCCGATATCGCTCTGATGCGCCCGGTTGATCGACCAGAAACGAGGCTTCTCGCCGGCGAAGACCGGGACGAAGGCAGTCAGGTCGGGCAGGTGGTTGCCGCCGTGATAGGGGTCGTTCAAGAGGAACACGTCACCCGGATGGATGTCGGCGCCGAAGAACTCGGTGACGGCGCGGGCGGCGAAGGGCAGGGCGCCGACATGGATCGGTACGTGCTCGGCCTGGGCGATGAGGCGCCCGTCGAGATCGCAGATCGCGGTCGAGAAATCGCGGCTTGAATTGAGGATTTGCGAATAGGCGGTGCGCAGCATCGCCTCGCCCATCTCCTCGACGATCGCCAGCAGGCGGTGCTGGATCACCGAGACGACGATCGGGTCGATGCGATCTGTCACGTGTTCCCCGCGGTAGAGGCCACCGAGACCCGCAGTGTGCCCTGGCGCCCAAGCAAAGTGAAGGTCTCAGGCGGATTGCTATCGCTCGGCGGGATTCGGGAAATGCAGGTGAAAGGTGAAATCCTGATACGGACCCGGCATCCACTGCGGCAGCGGCGGGAGATGCCCGACCGCAGTGACCATCTGCGCCACCCTCTCGTCGATGTCGGTATATCCAGAGCCTTGAACCACCCTGACGCGGCTGATGGTCCCATCCTCAAACACTCGGATCCCCACGATCGTGTCGCCGCGACGAGCGCCCACCAATGAGAGCGGCAACAGATCGATGTGGCTTATCGTCAGGCTGAGGGCGTAGGCGCAATATTCGTCGCGGGTCGCATTGGGTCCGATGACCGCTGCGAAATGCCGCGCCTCATGCGCCGGCTTGGTGGGTGAAAGCGGAAGTATCCATCCATCCGGTTTTGGCGAGGGCGCCACCGGTTGCGGTTTGGGCGGCGCCGGTTTGGGCTGCGGAGGCAGCGCGACCGCAGCGACTTGCGTCGCGGCGGCGGTTGGCGGCAGTTCGGCTGATGCCTGGTCCTTAGGCGGGGGTTCGGGCGCCTCCTCGGCGGGTTGTGCTGCCGCCGCGGGCGGTTGCGGCGCACCAGAGGTCGGCGGCGCGGTGTCGTTACCCTTTCCGGCTTTGTCCGGCTCGATCTCGCCCATGTTGTCCGACGAGAGACGTCCCGCCGGCGGTTTGACCGGTGGGGTTGGCTGTGCCAATTGGGGTGGAGGGGGCGGCGGAGGCGGAGGCTGCTCGATAACCAGTTTAACCGGTATCAGCGACGGGATTTCGAGTGGAGGCCGCAACCAGCTGACCAGGAGCAGCAACGGTAGCAAATGCACGACGAGCGAGCCGATGGGCCCGCGCCATATGCTGCGCTTTAGCGGCGCCGGATCGGGACCCAACTCGATGCGCGTCGGATCGAGCCGCGCGACCTCGGTGACGTCGACACACCGCGCAATCGAGGCGACCGGCGGCTCGTGCCGTCCGTCATCGGGCACTGCGGTCTCGTCAAAGGCGAGATCGATCGTGTCGGGAAGGTCGATCAATCGCACGCTACCCCTGCCTAGCCGAACGGGTCCGCGTGGGCGGACACCTCAATCCCGCGCCAACGCTTCGGGGAAGCGCAGTCGCAGCTCGAGCTCGACCGCGTTGCCCTGAAACCATTGCGGCAGCGGCGGGAATTGGCGCACCGCGGCGACCATCTGCTCGATCCGTTCGTCGATGTCGGGGTAGCCCGAACCGCGGGCCACGTTGGTATGGGAGATCGTGCCGTTATCCTGAACGGTGACCGAGATCACCGTCTCGCCGCGTCTGGTTCCGACCACCGACATCGGTAGCAGGTCGATATGCTGGCGGGTCAAAGTCACCAGATAGGCAAGGTACTCGTCGCGGCTGGCCGTCGGCCCGGCGTACTTGGCGGCATGGGGCGCCTCTTGCGGCGGATCTTGCGTTTTCGGGGCGGTGATGCCGGCCGGCTTTGGCAACTGCACCGGCGCGCGCTCCTTCGGTGGCGCCGGGTTGGGTGGGGGCGGTGGCGGCAGCGGGACTGCCGCAGCGGCGGCGGTCTGGGTCGCGGCCGGGTTGGGTGGGGGCGGTGGCGGCAGCGGGACTGCCGCAGCGGCGGCGGCTTGGGTCGCGGCCGGGTTGGGCTGCTTTTCGCCCGGGGCCGGGGGTGAAGGGGTGGGTGCCGTGCCGGTTGTCTTCGGATTGACGTTACCCATGTCCTCTGACGCGAGCCTTCCCTGCTCGGGCGGCTTGGGCGGTTGCGGCTTCTCGGGCGTGGGAGTCGGCGGCGGGGGCGGCGGTTCCTGAATAACCAGCTGGATCGGGATAAGCGCCGGCCTCTCATTGACCGCGGTCGGCCAGGTGACCAGCAGCAGAAACGGCAGGAGGTGAACAAGCAGCGCGCCGAGCGAGGAGAGGGGCCGCAACCCGGTACGCACCGGCGGCGGCACTTCCCAAGTAAGGCCGACCCGCTTGGGGTCGAGCCGGGCCGGCTCGCCGAATTCGACAAAGAACGGCGCGTTGGCGAAAGACGGCTCGACTACGTCGTCTTCGATCGCCAGATCACCGCCGATGACGAGCTTGATCGAATCGAAACGATCATCCTCGACTGACTTGATGCCGCCGATCGCGATTCCGAACAGATCAAAGGTCTCGGTAACCGCCACGCTACGCTGTCCCCTTACCCCCAAAGCCGCGCTCAGCACGCAACCTCACTCACCCCGGCAAGCTGCAACCATTCTGCCTCATCGAGCGTCGTCACGCCGAGCGCGGCGGCCTTGGTCGCCTTCGAACCGGCATCGGCGCCGATGACGACGAAGTTGGTCTTGGCCGAGACCGAGCTCGCCACGTTCGCGCCCAGAGCTTCGGCGCGGGCCTTGGCCTCCGAACGGCTCATCGATTCAAGCCCCCCGGTGAATACGATCGTCTTGCCGACGAGCGGCGATGCCGAGGCGCGTGCCGGCGCTTCGTAATCGACCACCGTCACCTGGCGCGCCAGATCGTCGAGCAGATCGCGGTTATGCGGCTCGGCGAAGAAACCGACAATGTCGGCGGCCATGTCGACGCCGATGCCGTGCACATCGAGCAGCCCGGCATAGCCGGGGCTCTCCAAATCCTGCGCCGCTTCCATCTCCCGCCGCCAATTGTCGAGCGAGCGGTAATGCCGCGCCAAGAGCCGCGACGTCGCCTGGCCGACCTGCGGGATGCCGAGGGCGTTGATGAAGCGATCCAGGGAAATCCGCCGCCGTTCGTCGATCGCGGCGATCAGTTTTTGCGCGCTCGTCTCGCCCCAGCCTTCGCGGCCCATGATCTGGTCTGCGGTCAGCCGGAAAATGTCGCCGGGGCCGCGGATCAACCCGTCTTCCCAAAACTCGGCGATGTGCTTCGACCCCATGCCCTCAATATCGAAGCAGTCGCGGGCGACGAAGTGCCTCAGTCGCTCGACCACCTGCGCGGCGCAGATGAGACCGCCGGTGCAGCGCCGCGCGACGATACCCGGCTCGCGCACGGCGAGGCTGCCGCAGATCGGGCAGTGGTCGGGAAACAGGTACGGCTTGGCATCCTTCGGCCGGCGCTCGGGCACGATGCTGACAATCTGCGGGATGACGTCGCCGGCGCGCTGGACGATGACCGTGTCGCCGATGCGCACGTCCTTGCGGGCGATCTCATCCTCGTTGTGCAGGGTCGCGCGCTGCACCACAACACCGCCGACGGTGATCGGCTCCAGCACCGCGACCGGGGTCAAGGAGCCCTGGCGCCCGACCTGGATGATGATGTCGTTCAACACCGTCTGTGCCTGCTGCGCCGGGAATTTATGCGCAAGCGCCCAGCGCGGCGCGCGACTAATCATCCCCAGACGCTGCTGCAGGCCGAGATCGTTGACCTTGTAGACGACCCCGTCGATGTCATAGGGCAATTGGGCGCGGTCGGCGCCGATCTCATGATAGGCCGCGAGCACCTCATCGACCCCGTGGCAAAGCCGCGAGCGCGCGTTGACCGTGAAACCCCAGTCGCGGAAATACGCGAGCGCCTCAGCATAGGTCGCCGCGAACGGCGCGCTGGTCTCGCCCCAGGCATAGGCGAAGAATTTCAGCGGCCGGCGCGCGGTGATCGCGGGATCGAGCTGGCGCAGCGACCCGGCCGCAACATTGCGCGGATTGGCGAAAACCGGCTCGCCAGCAGCCTCGCGCTCGGCGTTGACAGCGAAGAACCCCTCGCGCTCCATGTAGACTTCACCGCGCATTTCGAGAATGTCGGGCCACCCCTTGCCGGCGAGCTGTTTCGGCACGCTCTCCAATGTACGGATGTTGGCGGTCACATCCTCCCCGGTGACGCCGTCGCCGCGGGTCGCGCCGAGCACCAGCCTGCCCTGCTCGTAACGCAGTGCCGCCGAGAGCCCGTCAATCTTGGGCTCGGCCATCACTTCGATTGCGTCCTCGGCGACGCGGGCGACGTCCTCGGGCCGGCGAAAGAAATTGCGAATGCCCGCGAAGAAATCTCGCACGTCCTGCTCGTCGAAGGCGTTTTCCAGCGACAGCATCGGCACCGCATGCGTGACCTTGGCGAAGCCGGTCGACGGTGCGGCGCCGACCCGGCGCGACGGGCTGTCGGCACGGATCAGCTTGGGAAAGCGCGCCTCGATCGCGGCATTGCGCCGGCGCAATTCGTCGTATTCGGCGTCGCTGATCTCGGGTGCGTCACTCGTGTAGTAGAGCCGGTCGTGATGCAGGATCTCGGCAGCCAGCTTTTCAAGTTCTGCGGCGGCTTGGTCGTCGGTGAGCTTGCCGACGGCGGTCATACCTGGGCCCCGGCGATGAGGCTTTTAGCGGCGGCGCGCGCCTCGGCGGTGATCGTCGAGCCCGACAGCATGCGGGCGATCTCTTCCTGACGCGTGTCGGGGTCGAGCTCCTCGACGCGGGTGGTGGCGCTCTTCTGCGCTTCCAGCTTCGCCACCCGCCAGTGATGCGCGCCGCGCGCCGCGACTTGTGGCGAATGGGTGACGACGAGCACCTGCAGGCTGGCGCCCAGGCGCTGCAACCGCTCGCCGACCGCGGCGGCGACCGCCCCGCCAATGCCGCTATCGACCTCGTCGAAGATCAGGGTCGGCACCGACGACACACCGGCCAGCACCAGCTTGAGCGCCAGCATGAAGCGCGACAGCTCGCCGCCCGAGGCGATCCGCGCTAGCGGGCCGAACGGAGCGCCGGGATTGGTCGCGACCTCGAAATGCGCGCGCTCGCGGCCATGTTCGCCCCAATCCGGCTCGGCGAGCGGGGTCAGCACGGTGCGGAAGCGCGCCTTGTCGAGGCGCAGCGGTTTCAGCTCGGCGGCGACCGCGGCATCGAGCTTTTTCGCCGCGCGCTCGCGCGCCTGCGTAACTCCGACCGCGGCGGCGACGTACGCCTCGCGCCGCTGGGCGGCCAGGCGTTCCCAGCGGACAGCGTCCTCGGCCCCGGCATCGATCGTCGCGAGTCGCTCGGCGATCTTCTCGCGCAGCAGCGGCAGGTCGGCGACCGCGACGTTGTGCTTGCGGGCGAGCGCGCGCAGCGCGAACAGCCGCTCCTCGACCCGCTCGAGCTCGCCAGGATCGAGCTCCAGGGCGCGTGCCGCGCCGGTGAGCGCCGCCAGCGCTTCCTCGGTCTCGGCGGCGGCGCGCTCGGCAGCCGCAAGTGCACCGTCCAGCATGCCTTGAGCTCGATCAGCCACGCGGGTGAGACGGCGCAGGGCACGCGCCAACGCCGCCAACGCGCCGCTCTCGCCGTCGATCTCACCGATAGCCTCGACGATGGTCTCGCCGAGCCGCTCGGCGTTCTGCAGCAGCACGCGGCGAGCGACGAGCCGGTCTTCCTCGTCACCCTCGGGCGACAGCGCGTCGAGCTCGGCATATTCGTGGCGCAACAGATCTTCCTCGGCACGGCTGGCGGCGAGCACCCGCGCCGCCTCCGCCACCTGTTCCCGAGCGTCGCGCCAAACCCGCCACGCGTCACTCAGCCCGTCGGTGTCGCCGCCCGATAGGGCGTCGAGCAATTCGCGGTGCGTCGCCGGGTCGAAAAGGCCGTGCTGCTCACCCTGGCCTTGGATCTCGACGAGGCTGTCGCCGAGCTCGCGCAGGAGGGCGATGCTTGCAGGCTCGTCGTTGACAAAGGCGCGGCTACGCCCATCGACGCCGAGAATGCGGCGCAGGATCACGGCACCGCCAAGGTCGGGGGCGATCCCCGCCGTGGCGAGGATCGCGGCGGCGGGGTGTGCGCTGTCGACGACGAATTCGGCGCTGACCACGGCCTGCTCGGCCCCGGGGCGAACCAACGCGGCGTCGGCGCGACGGCCGAGCGCCAGGCCCAGCGCATCCAATAGAATCGACTTCCCCGCGCCGGTCTCGCCGGTCAGCACGCAAAGCCCCGGCCGAAAGGCGAGCGCAAGGCGGTCGATCAGCACAACATCCCGGATGGTCAACGCGAGCAGCATTGGCGACAGTTTACCAGAGCGCGGCGCGATGTGATGCCCGCCGCTTGCCCTGCACGGCGAAAGAACGCGTGCTTTTACGCCCGAATCTCCTGACGCTGAAAACAGACGTAGGCAATGGCGAAAATCACGATCACCCCAGCGAGCAGGCCGGTAAGCTGTGGCCAGATCAAGATGAAACTCTGCGTCACCGGCAAGGGCGTGCCGAGCAAGGCGCCTTGCAGCTGGCTGATCAGTACCGGCCCCAGCGCTCGCGTCGACGGCTGCAACAAGGCGAGCGCGATTTCAGCGTAGAGCGTGTTGGGCGACAGCCGGTCGATGATCTGCTGGGTGTTGAGATAGGCGAGGCGAGGGCCCAGCACACCTTCCGGCGGCCCAGAGATCATCGCCGCCAGAATGTCGGTGATGAACGACGACCAGAACAGCGAAAATACCAGCCACGTGCCGAGCGCGATCAGCACCGCCGTCGCCGGCGAGCGGAACAGCACGGAAAACAATAGAGCCAGGGCCAGCCAAACCCCGCCATAGGCGATCGTCGCGAGCAGAAAACCGAGCATCCGCACCATTTCCTCGGTGCTCGGCGGCAGGCCGAGCAACAGCAACCCGAGGCCGATCAGCAGCAACCACAACGAGATGAGGCCGATCGTCAAGGCGAGCAGCCCGGCGAGGAATTTGCCGAGCAGCAACGCGTCGCGATAGATCGGCTGAGCCAGAATGCGGCTCAAGGTGCGGCGATTGAACTCGCCGTTGATCATGTCGAAGGCGAGACCGATCGCTACCAATGGGATCAGGAAGCCGAGAAGCGCGATAAACGATGGCAGCGTGGTCTCGCTGTCCTGGCTAAGCGGCGGCGACATGGTCAGGAGTCGCAAAAACAGGAATGGGCTCTCGCCAATCGTCTCCCGGATCGTGCGGATCGCAAAAAACGCCGTGCCCAGCGCGGTGAGCGACACCAGCACCTCGATCACGATCATGCGGACGCTGCCTAGGTGATCCGCTGCTTCTTTGGCGATCACGGTGCCGAGCCCAGTCCACGGCGAGCCGTGGCGGCGGCTACTGAGCGGCATCTCGCACTCCCTCGAAAAATCGGTAATAGACCTCGGTCAGGCTGGGTGCGGCGATGCTGATCCCCAGCAGCTCGTTCGAACCGGCCAGCTGGCGCGAAATTTCCGCCCGCATGTCACGCTCGCAATCGAGGCGATAACAATCCGGCCCGACCGGGCGTAGCCGTACCACCCCCGGCAGGGCGGCAAGCTTCTCGGCGATGCCTGCGCCGCGCGCCTCGACATCGACGACGTGACCCCCGCCAAGGACCTGGGCGGTCAATTCCGTGACCGTACCCGAAAGTACGATGCGTCCGCGATTGAACAGCGCCACCCGATCGCACACGCTCTGCACCTGGTCGAGGTGATGCGAGGACAGCAGGACCGCGGTGCCGTCGGCCTTCAATCGGCGGACCATATTCAGGAATTCCTGGGTCGAATGCGGATCGAGCGCCGTGGTCGGCTCATCGAGCACGGCAACACTTGGCCGCTTCATCAGGATCTCGGCGAGGCCGAGCCGCTGCCGCATGCCCTGGGAAAAGGTCCTGACGCGGGCGTTGGCGGCATAGCCAAGACCGACCCGGTCGATCGCTTCGGCAAAACGCTCGTCGATCTCGTGCCGCGAGAGGCCCGCGAGACGCGCGGTGTAGGCGAGGTTGTCACGTGCCGACATGCGGTCGTAAAAGCCGATCTGGTCCGGTAGGTAGCCGACCCGGCGTTTCACCGCGAGCGGATCGCGCAGCGGGTCGAACCCGGCCACCACGGCGCGGCCGCTGCTCGGCTCGGTGAGACCCAGGAGCATCAGTATCGTCGTCGTCTTGCCGGAGCCGTTGGGCCCGAGGATGCCGACGATTTCCCCTGCCGCGACCTCGAAATCGACGTGATCGACGGCCAGGTTGGCGCCGTAGCGCTTGGTCAGTGCCTCCGCGCGGATGACGATTTCGCCCGCCATAGCGTGTCTCGCCGCTAGCGGCGGCCGAAGCGGGCGACGACGAAGACCACGACGAGCAGCGCGACGGCGATGATTGCGATGCCGAGCGCGCCCCATAAAGTCGAGGTCAGCACGGTGATGCGGAAATTCGCCGATTCGGAGATGCCGCCGGTGGCGCTGGCGCGGAATGTCGCCTGGTAGTCCCCGGCGATCGCGCGCGGCGACGGGGTCAGGGTCACTTTGACTTCCTGCTCGGCGCCGGCGGCGAGCTGCTGCACAGTCTTCGGCTCGAAGACGGCTTTCCACTGGTCGGGGGTCGTCGCCGACAATTCGATGTCGTGCGCCGCCTCGCTGCCGTCATTGTGCAGGACAACGGTGAGCTCGCTTTCCTGCCCGGCATAGGCATTGCCCGAAAGCCGGCCATTGACGCCCGACAGCGTCAGGCGCGGCTGGCCGATAATAGTGAGGGTCAGCGGTAAGTCGGCGCTGGCCTGCTCTGTCTTGGCGTGAACCGACAGCTTGTAACCACCGGCCGGGGTCTCGCGCGGGATGGTCAACGCGACATCGATGTCCTTCGATTTGCCCGCCTCGATCGGGATGCTGGTCAGCTGCTGCGAGCCAAAGGCCTCGGTGAAGGTGACTTGGAAATTCTTCGGCGCATCGGCCGAGAGGTTAAGCGTCGTGTCGCGGCCGCTGTCATTGGTGACGCTGACCCGGTATTTGAAGGCGGTCGTCGCGGTGCCGCGCAAATCGGGAAAGCTGGTGGTGAGCTTGAGCTTGGCCGGCACCTCTTGGCCGACGGTGACGGTGATCGGCAGCTTCTGGTCCAGATTGCCGCCCTTGGCCTCGACGGTGAAGTGATAGTCACCGGGGCCGGCGCCGGTCGGCGGCTCGAGCCGCAACTGCAACCGCTCGTCGGAATCGGGCGCGACCTCAACCGCCGCGACCGGCTGGCCGCCGCCGAGGATCGTCGCTTTCCAGCCCGAAGCGACGTCCGGCACCGAGAGGGAGAGCTCTTGCGGCGGCAGCTTGTAATTGTGCACCGAGAGATCGACCGTCGCCGTTTCACCCGCCTTGACCGTTAGCGCCGGATAGTGCGTGGTCAGATAAAGGCCGGTAATCGCCGGCTGATCGGCCGCAAACGCGGCGCCGACAAACCCGGCGGTCGCGACAACGAGCGCTAGGGCTACCAGCCGCTTCAACATTCGACACATCCTCCCCTCTGTTTCACGTTTGCCGCCAGAACCCCGACCCCGCGCGAAAGCGCCACGTCAGCGGCACCCCGAGAACGCCAACCTGTCGAGCACGGGCGGACATAGCTCACCGTGACACCGAGCAATACTTGAGTTTTGTTATGTCTTGCCGGCTCAGAAAACGTTCCCAACCAGGCTGCCGAACCAGCCCTTCTGCGGCTGACCGGGGGCGAGGTTGCCACCGACCAGCGCATAGGCGTTCTCGTACCAATGGCTGCCGGGATAGTTGTAGCCGAGCACCGCCGCATTCTGCTTCGCTTCGTTGATAAGACCCAGCGCCAAATCGCATTCGACGAGGCGCTCGAGCGCTTCGGGCACATGCGTCGTCGTCTGGTAATTGTCGATCACCCGCTTGAACCGGTTCATCGCCGCTAGGTATTCGCCCTTGTTTAGGTAATAGCGACCGATCTCCATCTCCTTGCCGGCGAGGTGATCGTGGGTGAAGTCGAGCTTCAGCTTGGCGTCGCGGGCATATTTGCTGTCCGGAAAGCGGCGCACGACGTCGTCCAGCGCCTTGACCGCCAATTCAGTCGTCTTCTGGTCGCGGCCGACATCGGTGATCTGGATGTAATAGCAGATCGCCTTGACGTAATAGGCGTAGGCGATATCGGCATTGCCAGGATGCAGCTGAATGAAGCGGTCCGCGGCGATGATCGCATCGTCATACTTGCCGTTCTGGTAGTCGGCGTAGATCTCCATGATCTGGCTCTTGGTCGCCCACACCGAATAGGGATGCTGGCTCTCGACCAGCGTGAACGTATTGGCCGCCTTGCTGAAATCGTCGTCGGCGAGCTGATCCATCGCGTTGTTGTAAAGCTCGTCCACCGGCTTTTCGATATAGGCCTGGTTCTTGGCGGCGCCGCCACAGCCGGCTAACGCCAGCAACAGTAACGCGACGCCGAACTGGAACGGCGAAGGCATGAGCGGTGTCATGGTCTCGATTATACGCGCGCGGTTGCGATCCGGCTTATAGCACGGATCGTCGCGCCGCCCAGATACTGCAGGAATTCCTCAGGCGACGGCGCGGTGCGCGCTTTGCGGCCAGGCCATAGCGGGCAGTGGATCGGCGGGCGCGAGCGTCGTCGCGCACCACGCGCTGGGATCGGCGAACAACGCGGCGAGCAGTCGCCGCGTATGAGCATGGCCCGAGCGCGAGCCCTGGAAATAGCCAATCATCTCACCGCCGGCGAGGTAGAGGTCGCCGTAGGCGTCAAGCAGCTTGTGGCGGACGAACTCGTCAGCGAAGCGCAGTCCGCCCTTGTTCAGCACGCGGTCTCCACTGATCACCACCGCATTGTCGAGCGATCCGCCGAGGGCAAGACCCGCTGCCTGCAACCGCACGACATCCTCGAACAGCCCAAAGGTCCGGGCTCGGCTCAGCTCGGACTTGAAGGTGTCCGGCTCGAACGACATCGCCATGTCCTGGCGGCGGATCATCGGATTGTCGAAATCGATCTCGAAGCTCATCGAGAACCCGTGATCGGGCAACAGCGACGCGGTCGCGCCATTGCTGTGGATGCGCACCGGCTTCAGCACCTTGATCGCGCGACGCGGCCGGTCCTGGACAATCGTCCCGGCGCGCTCGATCATCGCGACAAACGGCGCGGCGCTGCCATCCATCGCCGGCACTTCCGGCCCGTCGACCTCGACGATTGCATTGTCGATGCCACAGCCCCTCAGCGCGGCCATCAAATGCTCGACCGTTCTGATTTCGACGCCCTCGCCGTTCGACAGCATGGTGCACAGGGAGCCCTCGACGACGCTGCTCCAGACCGCCGGGATCGACACGTCGGCGTCAGTGCGTCGGAACACGATCCCGGTATCGGGCGCTGCCTGCCGCAACGCCATCGCGATACGGTCTCCGCCGTGCAAACCGATGCCGCGGCACGTTACCGTGCTCGCCAGCGTTCGCTGCCTGATATAACCCTTGTCCCCCACCACAACCCCATTTCGTATTGCTACGACCCCGATGCACAAGCTTGCCGGGACCGCGCTTTCGTCACAAATCACTCTTTATTGCAGTTTGTTACGTCTCTTCCATCGAATTATATACATATAATCAATATGTTACACGCAAGCTGGCGGCCCGCGTGAGGCTTAGCCCCAATCCACCTCCAAGCCTATTTGCCAATGAACGCAAACGAGTCGCGGAAGCGGATCGCCTCGGGGCTCGTCTCGTGGCCTTTGGGGCCGGCCGAAACAACGATGTAAACCCTGTCATTGGCGATCACTAGATCGATCAGATGGTGCATGTCGTTCTTGTCGTCGTCGCTGACCGCTTCGATCCCCGGCTGCCCAGCGATAGTCCGAGGGTGCTGGGTTCGGAGGGTTGAGTTGCTGCCATTGGCATAGCCCTGAACCAGCTTGTCATAGATTTCCGCAGTGGCCGCCGGCGCCGCGTACCCGGCGCTGAACTCGAGCACCGCTATCTCGTAGGCATAATCTGTGCCGATCGCGGTTTGGAACTCGTACTGCACCATCTTGTCCTTGTCCGGCGTGCCGCTGGTGGTCAGCGCCGGAGAGCCGGGGAAATCGGCCGCAAAGCCATGCTCTGGCGAGCGAAAAGGACTCCATTGCAGATCGGCAGCCGACACCGACGCGGCGGCAAACCACACCGGCACGGCCACCGCCCAGCCGGCGAGCTTCGGCGCCCAGCCCATGTCACGAAGACTGCGAGGGTCCGATCGCCAGGCGCGTTAGTTGGCCTGCCGGCGCAAGAACGCCGGAATGTCGAGTAGATCGTCTTCCTTGCTGTTGCCGGTGCGCTCTTCCGGCTCGAGCGGCGCGAGCCGGGGCTGTTGCGCCGGGCGCGGCGGCTGAGCCGGCGGGGCTACCGGCCGCGCCGCTGCGACCGGAGCTGGAGCCGGTGCGGGCGCCGCGGCCGGCGGCATCGCCCGGCGGCCAACGCCGGTGACCCGCTCGATGAGGCTAGGGCCCCGGCCGCGCTGGCGCGCCGGGTCCGTGGCCGGCGACTGCACCGCCGGATGGGTCAGCGGCACCTGGCGCGGCGTTCCGGGATCAACCGGCCTCGGCGCGATAAAGGCACCGCTCCGCACCGCGGCGCTCTCGGCGGCTTCGGCCGCCGGCGGCGGGGGTTCGGCTAGCGCTTCGGTGCGCGGCGCCGGGCCCGCGTTCTGCGTTAGGATCGGCTGGGTGTAGCCGGGGCCGCCGCTGCGCAACGTGGTGTCGGCCGGACTGCGCGTGACCAGCGTCGGCTGGCGTTCGCCCTGCGGTGCGTCGCCGTCGATGCCGGTGGCGACGACCGAGATCCGCATCTTGCCGGAGAGCTTCTCGTCAAAGGTCGAGCCGAAAATGATGTTGGCGTTGGGATCGACTTCCTCGCGCACGCGATTGGCGGCCTCATCGACTTCGAACAACGTCATGTCGAGGCCACCGGTGATGTTGATGAGGACGCCACGCGCGCCCTTCATCGACACGTCTTCGAGGAGTGGGTTCGAGATCGCGGCTTCGGCCGCATCGACGGCGCGGCGTTCGCCCTCGGCTTCGCCGGTGCCCATCATCGCCTTGCCCATCTCGCTCATGACGGTGCGGATATCGGCGAAGTCGAGGTTGATAAGCCCCGGCATCACCATCAGATCGGTGACCCCGCGCACCCCGGCATGAAGCACGTCGTCGGCCATTTTGAACGCATCGGCGAAGGTCGTGCGCTCATTGGCGACGCGAAACAGGTTCTGGTTGGGAATGATGATCAGCGTGTCGACGAATTTTTGCAGCTCCTCGATCCCCGCCTCGGCGGTGCGCATCCGATGGACGCCCTCGAAATGGAACGGCTTGGTGACGACGCCGACGGTGAGGATGCCCGATTCGCGGGCGATGCGGGCGATGACCGGGGCCGCGCCGGTGCCGGTGCCGCCGCCCATTCCGGCGGTGATGAACACCATGTTCGAGCCCTGCAGCGATTCGAGAATGTCGTCGATCGCCTCCTCGGCTGCCGCGCGTCCCACATCCGGCCGTGAGCCTGCGCCGAGCCCGCGGGTGACGCCGATGCCAAGCTGTATCTTGCGCGGCGCGGTCGACAAATGCAGCGACTGCGCATCGGTATTGCAGGCGATGAACTCGCAGCCGATGAGGTTGGCCCGGATCATGTTGTTGACCGCGTTCCCGCCGGCGCCGCCGACCCCGATGACGGTGATGCGGGGCTTAAGCTCCTGCTCGTCTTTCGGGATACTCAAATTGATCATCGTGCTGCCCTCCACGCACCGCGCGGCTGCGAATTCCCTCCGGCCAGGTGCCGGCTCCCTCTAGCTGCGATCGCTGCGGATCCCGGCACGATCGGCCGTTGCTCCCCGGCACAAATCCGCTGACGCCCCAGCGACTCTACGCGATTTGCCCCAATCGCTATACCCGGGGCCAGGAAAAAATCAAACACGGCCTCAAAAATTCTCCCGGACCCACTGCGACACACGCCCGAAGACGCCGCCTCCCGCGCGGCGTGCCGGCCGCGGCTTCTCGGCGCGTTCCGACATCGCGAAATGGAGCAGCCCGGCGGCGGTCGAAAACGCCGGCCCGTGCGTCGATTCGGCGAGCCCCTTGACCCGCAAGGGGCGACCGATTCGCACCTGCTTGTCGAGAATGAGTCCGGCGAGCTCGCGCACCCCATGAAGCTGGCAGGCGCCGCCGGTCAACACCACGCGGCGCCCGGCGATCTTGTCCGAGCCGCCGGCTTCGAGACGGTTACGCACCATCTCGAAAGTCTCCTCGACGCGCGGCGCGATGATGCTGACCAGCATCGATTTGGGCACGTGCTTGGCGTGCCCGTCTTCTTCCTCGCCGATCTGCGGCACCGCGATCAGCTCGCGCTCATCGAGGGTCGAGGCGATGGCGCTGCCGAACAGCGCCTTCATGCGCTCGGCATGGGCCAGCGGCGTCGACAGGCCGCGGGCGATGTCGTTGGTGACATGTGTGCCACCCACCGGAACCACGTCGGTGAACACCAGATTGCCGCCGACAAAGACGCCGATCGTCGTCGTGCCGCCGCCCATATCGATGACGGTGACGCCGAGGTTCATTTCGTCTTCGACGAGGCAGGCGAGACCGGAGGCGTAGGGGCTGACGACAAAAGTATCGACCCCGAGCATCGCCCGCGCCACGGCAGCGCTGTGATTGCGCACCGCGGCCGCGGAGGCGGTGACGACATGCATATTGACCCCAAGCCTCGTGCCGATCATGCCGCGCGGGTCGCGGATACCGCGGCTGTCATCGATCGAGAACCCTACCGGGAAAGAATGGATCACCTGGCGGTCGCCGGTGTCGCGCATCGCGTAGCCGCGCTCCAGCACATGGCGCAGATCGCCGTCGCTGATCTCCCGCCCCCCGATGCCGATCTCGGCCTTGACCATGCGCGAAGCGCCGAACCCGGCGGAAAGGCTGACGACCGCCTGATCGATCGTCTCGCCGGCCATCTCCTCGGCCGCGTGCACCGCGGTGCGGATCGAATCGCTGACCTCGTCCAAATTGACGACCTTTCCGCCCTTCATGCCGCGCGAGACTTGATGGCCGATCCCGAGGATGCGCGGCTCGGTGCCGTCGACCCGGGCGATGAAGCAACAGATCTTGGTCGAGCCGATATCAATGCCGGCGATGAGGCTGCCACGCGGTCGTACCGGCAGCGGGCGCTGCCGCGGCGTTGCGCCGTTCCCCGAACCGCCCTTGTTCGAGCCGCCGGGACGGAGCTTGGCGGCAGTCGTCAGCCCCCTCATGTGCTTTTCCCCTGAGGATGGGTTTTCTTCGCCGGCATCGGATCCTTCGCCGGGTCGTTGACGCGCATCACCAGCCGGTCGGGCAGGCGCATATCGACCGTCCGCACATCGCGCTGCAACAGCCGGTTGATGCGCTCGAGCTTGGCGAGCCTGGCCCAGGCGCTGGCCGCATCGTCCTCGGGCAGCATCACCTCGATGACGTTATCGATGCGCAGGTTCCAACGCCGGTCGCCAACCAGGATCGCGGCGGTGACGCGCGCCGCGAGATCGGGTTCGCTCGACAGCAAGTCGATCAGATCGGCCGCGCCATGACGCGCTTGGTCGCCGCCGACCACGGTCGGAAGGTTGGCGAAGCGCGACAGATCGCTGACCGGAATGACAGTGCCGTCACGGTCGATCAGCTCCTGCTTCATGTCGTGCTGCCATACCGCGAGCGGCTTGCGCTCGACGAGGCGGACGAAGATCGTGCCCGGCAGACGGCGTTCGATCGCCGCCGAGCGCACCCAGGGCAGAGCCTCCAGCTGCTCCTTGGCGTGTGCCGGGTTGACCGCGAGGATCGGCGTGCCGGCATGGGCGCCAAGCGCGGCGAGGATAGTCGCAGTATCGGTGGTGGTTCGTCCCTCGACCTCGATATCGTCGACGGTCAGTCCCAGTGCGCCGGTCGCCGACAGCAGCGCCGAGGTCAGGTCATGCCCGGAGCTCCGCCCCGGCGACCAGCCGCTCAGCACGGCGCCCGCGCCGATCCCGACAATGAGCGCCACCGGAGCCCCCCACAGCGCCACGCGCCGCAGATCGCGCGGCAACCGCCGGCGGCGCGGCTGAGCAACTCGGGGCCGCCTCAGCTGGCGCATGAGCCCTCCTCCGCCTGCCAGCCCGGGAGCGGGCGGCCGACGCGGCGGATTTCCCATTCGAGCACAATGCCGAATTGGGCATGGACCCTCCGCCGCACCTCTTCGCCTAGCCCCTCGATGTCGGCGGCGCTGGCCGTCCCGGTGTTGATGAGGAAATTGGTGTGCTTTTCGGAGACAGTTGCGCCGCCGCGCACGAGGCCGCGGCAGCCGGCGGCGTCGATCAACTGCCAGGCCTGATGGCCCGGCGGGTTGGCGAAGGTTGAGCCACCGGTGCGCGAGCGGATGGGTTGCGAGGCTTCGCGCGCCGCCTGAATCTCGGTCATCCGTTGGGCTATTTCCTGCTTCTCGCCCAGCCTCCCACGGAGGATAGCGCCGACAAAAATCCAATCCTCCGGCGCCGCGGAATGGCGATAAGAAAGACCCAGCTGGGCGGCCGGCATACGATGGATCGCCCCGCTGCGGTCAACCGCCACCGCCTCAACCAGCACATCTTTGATCTCGCTGCCATAGGCGCCGGCATTCATTCTGAGGCCGCCGCCGATCGTCCCGGGAACGCCGGAGAGGAATTCGAGCCCGGCGATCCCGGCCTCGGCGGCGGTGAGCGCAACGTTGAGGTCGAGCATGCCGGCCCCGGCGCGAACCGTGTCGCCCTCGACCGCGATCTCGGCAAAACCGCGGCCAAGCCGGATCGTCACCCCCGGGATCCCGCCGTCGCGGACCAGCAGATTTGAGCCGACGCCGATCGCCGTGACCGGGATGTCGGGCGACAGCGCTTTGAGGAAATCCGCGAGATCGGCCGCATCTGCAGGGCGGAACAGCACCTCGGCCGGGCCGCCAACCCGAAACCAGGTCATCGGTCCGATCGGCGCGTCGGCGGTGAGGCGGCCGCGCACTTTGGGCAGGCGGTCGATCAGCGCCGGCATCGAGGCTTCCGCGGGCGCCATCATGCGACCCGGCTCCGCGAGGCTGCCTCAAGCTCGGCCAACTCCGCCGGCAGCGCGTTTGCCCAATTGGTGATCGAGCCGGCACCGAGACAAACCACCATGTCACCGGACTTGGCCAGCCCGCGCACCGCCGGCGCCAGCGCGGACGAGGTCGCGAGCGCCTCGACATGACGGTGACCGTGCGCCGCGAGCCCGGCGATCAGCGCGGCGCGGTCGATGCCCTCGATCGGCGTCTCGCCGGCCGCGTAGACATCGGCCACCAGCACCGTGTCGGCGTCGTTGAAGCAGGTGCAGAACCCTTCGAACAAATCCGCGAGGCGGGTGTAACGATGCGGCTGCACCACGGCGATGACCTTGCCGGCGGTGATCGCCCGCGCCGCCTTCAACACGGCGGCGATCTCGACCGGATGGTGGCCGTAATCGTCGATGATCGCGACGCCATTCCAGTCACCGGTCTTGGTGAAGCGGCGGCGCACACCCTTGAAATTCCGCAGGCTCGCCCGCACCACCGCGTCGCCCAGCTTCAGCTCGGCGGCGACCGTGATCGCCGCCAGCGAATTCTGCACATTGTGCTCGCCGTACATCGCCAGGAACAGATCGCGGATCGTCCGCATCTTGCCGGTGATCCGGTCGGCAATCACCACGTCATAGCGCGTGCCGCCATCGGCTAGGCGGAGATTGGTGGCGCGGATATCGGCTTGCGGGCTGAAGCCGTAGGTGAGGATGCGCCGCTCGGTCACTCGCGCGACCATGCCTTGCACGACCGGGTGGTCGATGCACATGACCGCGAAGCCGTAGAACGGGATGTTGGCGACGAAACTGTCGAATGCCTGCTGCAATGCGGCGAACTCGCCGTAATGGTCGAGATGCTCAGGGTCGATATTGGTGACCACCGCGATCGCCGCCGGCAGCCGGGTGAAGGTGCCGTCGCTCTCATCGGCCTCGACCACCATCCAGTCGCTGGCGCCGAGGCGGGTGTTGGTGCCGTAGGCGTTGATAATCCCGCCATTAATCACGGTCGGGTCGAGCTGCGCCGTCTCCAGAACCGCGCCGATCAACGAGGTGGTTGTGGTCTTGCCGTGGGTGCCGGCGACCGCGATCGCCCATTTGAGGCGCATCAACTCGCCGAGCATCTCGGCGCGGCGGACGATGGGAATGCGGTGGGCCCGTGCCGCGGCGATCTCCGGGTTATCGCCTTTGATCGCCGAGGAGACGACGACGACCTCGGCGGCGCCGAGGTTTTCCTCCTTGTGGCCGACCATGATGCGAACGCCGAGCGCGGCGAGACGATGGGTGTTGCCGCCCTCGGCGACGTCGCTGCCCTGCACCTTGTAGCCGAGATTATGCAGCACCTCGGCGATGCCGCTCATGCCGATGCCGCCGATGCCGACGAAATGGATGAGGCCTAAGCCTTGCGGCAGCGATCTCATGCCGCACGCTCCAGTCTGCCGCCGTTATGCCCGGGGGCAAGGCTCTGGGCCAAGCCGGCGAGGTGCTCGGCGGCATCGTCGCGGGCGAAGCGGCGCGATGCCGCCGCCGCCGCGGCAAGCTCTGCCGGATCGGCGAGCAGCGCCGCGAGACGGTCGGTAAGCGCGGCGGACGTCAGCTCGCTTTGCGCCACCGTCCAGCCGGCCTTCGCCTCGGCAAAGGCGCGGGCGTTGGCGCTTTGGTGGTCGTCCATCGCGTACGGGTAGGGCACCAGCAGCGCCGGACGGCCGGAAGCGCTCAGCTCGGCGATGGTCGAGGCGCCGGCCCGGCAGATCACCAGGTGCGCGCGCTGCAACCGCGCCGGCATGTCGTCGAAAAAGATTCTGACCTCGGCCGGGACGCCAAGAGCGAGCAGCGCGCCGCCGACCGCGACATTGTCCTCAGGCCGCGCCTGCTGGGCGACATGCAGCCGCGCCCGCAGCTCTACCGGTAACGCCGCCAGGGCCGCCGGCACGATTTCGCCGAAAAACCGCGCGCCCTGGCTGCCGCCGACCACCAGCAGCTCGATCGGCCCGTCGCCGGCCGGCGGGACATAAGCGACCGCGCCGATCGCCCGGATCGCCGGGCGCACCGGGTTGCCCGTGTAAATCGCGCGGGCACGGTCGGCCGGACGCAGCCCGATTGTCTCGGCAAATCCAGTGGCGATGCGGCGGGCCCGCGGTGCCAGCAGCCGGTTGGCGCGACCGAACACCGCATTCTGCTCGTGGATCAGCGTCGGCAAGCCAAGCTGAGTCGCCGCCAGCATCGTCGGCACCGACGGATAGCCGCCGAAACCGACAACCACTGCCAGCTTCAACCGGCGCAAGAGACGTCGCGCCTGGACGACGCCGACCGCAAGCTCAGCCAGCCCATAGGCGGCGTTCAACGGGCCGCCGCCGAGCCTGCCGGCGCGCACCCGATCGATCGTCACTCCCGGCACCCGGTCGGCAAACGCGTCCGCGCGGCCATCGGTCAAAAGATGCACCACAGCGCCGCTTTCGACGAGGATGCGCGCCACCGCCTCGGCCGGGAACAGGTGTCCGCCGGTGCCGCCCGCGGCGAGCACATAGACCGGCCTCACAATTCGTCTCCGCCCAATCGCCGTCGCGTCAACGCGAGCAGCATTCCCATGCCGAGCGCCAGGGCCAGCATCGACGACACGCCATAGCTCAAGAACGGTAGCGTCATCCCCTTGGTCGGGATCAGACGCAAAGCCGAGGCCATGTTGACCGCCGCCTGCAGCCCGAACTGGATCAGGAGGCCGGTCGCGGCCAGCAGCACGAACTGATCCTGCTCCTGTAACAACCGGGAGAACCCGCGCAGCACGATGAACGCGAATAACCCGACGATCAGGACGCAAGCGACGAGGCCAAATTCCTCGCCGGCCACGGCAAAGACAAAATCGGCATGCGCGTC
>DATNJF010000076.1:0-2693 GCA_035604035.1 Allostellaceae bacterium
CGCTGCCGCCGCCTCGCCAAGGATTTCGAGGCCACGATCGCCAGCGCCGTCGCCTGGGTCTTCCTCGCGCACATCAGACTGTTGACGCGCCGTATCGTACGAGCCTGAATTCGTGTGCTTCTTTTCGAGTCAGACTCTAAGAGAAATGTTCGCCGTTGAGCCTTGTCGCTCAACGGCCGGCATCGCTGCCGGCCGTTGCCGTTTGGAGTTTTGGTGAACCTTACCGAATGCCGATGTTGATACCCGGCAGGCTGATGCCGATGCCCGGGCCGTAAACCACCGGCGGGGCGTAGTACGGCGAGCCATAGTAGCCGTAGCCATAGGGCGAGCCATAGACTACGGGCGGGGCGTGGTAATATCCACCGTTCCAATTGTGGTAACCGTTCCAGTCGGCGCTGGCCGGCGTGGCGAAAGCGCCAAGGGCGAGCAGCGCCGAGATGGCGATGCCTCCCATAAGTTTCGCCGAAAGGCGACGTTTCGAGGTGGTGTCGTTAACCTGGGTCATAGCGACCTCCTTTACTGCAAGCGTTGTCACGGTCGCGCAGCGCGACCGTGAGCCCGGTTGGTTAGCTTTTCGACGCGGGAGTTCCCTGACCGGAAGTCTGGAACACCTGATCGGCGACCTTCTTCTGATCATCGGGCATCGCGTTGTAGAGTGTTGAGAAGGCGGCGGTCAGGTTCTTCAGCCCGTCAACATGCGCCTGAGCGACCTGCTGATAGGTCTGTAGATCCTGTAGCGCGGTCATGTTCTGCGGCGGCGTCGTACGATTTGCCGCGATCAGCTTGTCCATGGCGGCGGCATTCTCGCGCATCGCCTGGGCCACGCCGTTCCATTGAGTTTCCTCGGCGGGCGTGATCTTCAGCGACGCGTGAAGCGCGGTGATCCGCTGTTCGACGGTCTCGCCTTTGGTCTCGGGCGTTGTCGCGGTGGCGGCCGTCTTAACGGGAGCATTCTGCGCCCAAGCCGCGGTCAGCGGGGTAGCAAGAAACGTGGCGCCCATCAGCGCCGCGATTGCTACCGACCGCACGAACGGCGCCGGCGCCGCAATCGCATGGGTGAAATATGGCATGGTGGCATCCCTTCTGGATTTTAGATACGGAGTGTTATCGCCACCTAATCCCTATAGAGGACAGGGTAACGTTGCGTAGATTTAGGGATTTGAATCGATGACGTCAGCCATCGGAAAATACTCATACGAAAAATATCGCATCGTTAACCGGATGTTCATTTACATAAATGTGTGATGAGAACGTCTTATGACTATATTATTTATCATATCTGAATAGACAGGCCCGAGAATAACGCCACCTTCAAATAACCAGTGCGTGATGACCGGGCGGGCACGTGCGAGGCGCCAGCGGCGGTGTCCTTTCGAGACATGGCCGGCAGGTGACGCCTTCGCGATTTTTACTTTCCGGCCAGCTGCGGCTCGCCTATCGGCTCTTCCCCGGAAGGCGGCGACGTCCGCCGGCGCCGAAGGCATGGCGCGCTGGACCGCGTCGATTGGAGTCAGGCGGTCGCCGCAATGGCGTCGGTCACAGGGCAACCGGCGCCGATGTCGAAATATTCCTGCTCGGTGATCATGATGATCTCGCGTGGTACGTCGGCTATCGCCGGGGATCGTCCGTGCAGCTCACCGCTGCAGCTTAGGACAAGCCGAACGACACCATCGGACGCCCGCAAGGGTAGTCGCAAGGTTTCGACCGCGCCGACTCGGCCGGAGTGGAACGCGACCCGCCGCTGCGACCAGGAGCCGCAAGGCTGCTCGACGATCTCCCGGAATTCGCGATGCATGATCTTCGCGGCCGCAGGCGAAACGACATCGAGGACGTCGCGACCGGCTAGGTTTCGTCCCCAGCGCCGCTCGATTTCGGTGCCGACGAGGCGAAAGCGCCATTCGTCGGTCCCGACCCGCTCGAGCACGCTGACGACCGGGAGGATGCGGGCGATCGCCATCGGGTCGAAACTCTTGCGGTCCGGCACGCAGCGTTGGACCGGCAGCCGCGACCAGCAGGTCAACAGCTCGGCGGCGATGGGTCCGAGGCGCTCGGCGATCTCGTACACGAGGAGCCTTCGCTACTTATGGCCCCTCAATCAATAGGGCGATTTGGTAAAGGCAATGCTACCGCCGCGCGGCCCTACCCCGTGCGCCGGCCAATCGCCAATCAGGATGAGCGGACAGCCGCCGCGGTCAGGAGGTCGACAAATTCCTTGAGCGGCATCCCCGGCCGGCCGCCGGCTCGTACCGCCGCCTCATTGACGTGCGACAGGATGCCATCGTGGTAGAGTGCGCGCGAGTCCCCGATCGGCGCGCTATCGGCTGAAACCGCCCCCGCGGGGATGTTGCGCCGGTCGAGGGGCGCCAGCCTGGCGATGCCGGCCCCGTCCATCCCGACGCCGCCGTCGCTAAAGAACACCGCGTAGACCTCGGGGCTCACCGCATTGTCCGGTCGCCCTCCGGACAGGGCGCCATGCGATGCGGTGACGACGATCTGGCCGGCATCGTCGGGTTCGATCATTCCGATGGAATCGGCGCAGACCAGTCGCGGCTCGCCGGGATTATCGCGCAGGACATGGCGGGCGCCGTCGCTGATTGCGGGCGGCATCTCGGATGGAGGTACGGCGCCGCGCATCAGCTCCGCGCAGTCGCGCACGCTCTGCCCCTTCTTGCAGCCGAGCGCGGCGGCCGTCT
>DATNJF010000077.1:0-5432 GCA_035604035.1 Allostellaceae bacterium
CGTCAAATGCCGTCATCAAAGCTTCCCCCTATTGCGCAGCGCTTCCCATTCCAAGGTTCCGGTCAGGTGATCACCCCCGCCGATCCCGCCCGAATACGGCATAGGCGCGGCGGCAGCCGAATAGTTCGGCTTCCATCGGTCGAAAATTGGCGCCGTCTCGCTGTCGGCGATGTAGATCGGCGTCACCTCGAAAGCTGGCTCTTCGCCGCCCTGGACTGCGCCGTGGGCGGCCTGAGCCAGGCTGATCACCACGTCGATTTTGTGCGACGCCTGGGTCTTGCTGATCTTCCAGCCTCTCGCGTTTTCCACCGCAACGGCGCGCATCAGGGCAAGGCGAATTTCCGGGTCGTCGTAGAGCCTGATCCCGCCGCCCTTGAACAGGTCATAGAGACCCTGTGAGGCGGTTGTCAGGCGATCGGTGGTTTGCGGGTATTCCCGCATAGGAACGCCGGCACGCTGCAGCCGCTGCGACGATCCCTGCATTTGGTAAGGATCGAACAGGATCTGCTGCACGTCGTAGCGCTTCTGAATATCGAGGAGGGTCCGCTCCACCACCTGCTCGAAATCGATCGGATCGGCCTTGGTCGGGGTGAAGATCCAGTGGTTGACCAAGAAGACCTTCTTCTCGAGGTCGTTCCATCCGCACAGGACAATCGCGGTCGCGTCTCGCCGGACGCTCGCGTCGCAGCCGCCCCCTCGGGGCAATTTTGGCCGGCTCGCGTCGGGAAATTTCAGGTCAATCCGGTCTCTCTTTCATCCTCAAATACGAAACGGTTTCGTATTTCACTTTCGACCTACTCAGTCTCTCTACTAACCAGACTCTCACCTCTATCTTCTAATCTTCCTACTGACCCAACCTGACCTTTGAGAGGTCGTCCGTGACGGGCATAGAAGGCTAAGTCCCAGGCCGCTTGGCCCGAGACTGCCCTCTATGCTCACCGCGATCTTGCCCTGCCCTCCGAGCCGGCCGCCGCTTAGAGCCCCACGCACGGTCAAACGCGGCGTGAGTTGCCCGCTACTTGCGAGGCCCGTTACAGCCCCGGTCGTGCGCCTTCGGGCTTTCGAAGTGGCGTTGCCCTATCACGACGTCCCCCGGTAAGGCAGTCGCTCGGCGCGCCGGTGTACTGAATGCGTCCACGCCAGGCGGACCACACGGTTGCCTGGTTCTCGGACCTGATTGGGTCTTGCTTTGAAAGGGTCTGTGGGGTAGTTAGGTACCGCTGCTCACAGACGATCTCGATGCTGGGTCCATCAGATCAGAGGCCTTGGCGGGCCGCGTGACCAGCCCCGGGATAACACTTCGGAAGCGGCGGCCCAAATGGCCGCCGTTTTCATGTCCGGTATAATCCGACAAAGTCCGGCAGCATCTTCAATTGGTGAGCCGACATAACCGGCGAGGTGCGAATCGACCGCGCCGATTAGCGTGCTCCGCTCTCTATAACTGCCGGTGTCGCGCCTAAATGTGCGCCGGCGCACAAATCTAGCCGGGGTGGTTATTTGTTGTCGGCACAGCGGCGCTGTTATAGTCGACAGGGGCCCAGGGTAACTCCGGGATTTGATGGTTGGCGTGATGGTGGGCAGGATGAGAGTTTTGCATGCAAGGCACTGATTCAGAACCATCGATGGAGGAGATCCTGGCCTCCGTCCGACGCATCCTTGCTGAAGACGAGAAGGGCGTGCGCCCGAGGCCGCGCCCGTCGCGCGCCGCCGCCGACGTCCTCGACCTGACCGAGGCGATTGGCGAAGACGGCTCGGTGCGGCACATCGAACCGGCCGCGATGCGACGCGAAGCCGTCGCGCCGCCGGTTTTGCCCGACGGCCGGGTCGAGCCTGCGCCGCCGCGCCCGCCCGAAGAGGCGAACGCGCGTCTGCTATCCGAACCGGCTTCGAGTGCGGTCGCCGCATCGTTCGCCCGCCTTTCGGTGGCGCCGCTGCAGGAAGAGCACGACGCCGGGGCGGCGCTTGACCATGTCCTGCGCGAGACGCTGCGGCCGATGATGCAGGCCTGGCTCGACGAGCACCTGCCGGCCTTGGTCGAACGGCTGGTTCAGGCCGAGATCGCCCGCGTCGTGGGCGATGCCGGAAAGCGCTGAACGTTAGACTAGACGATGCTCGACAAGACCTATCGTCCCGACGCGGTCGAGCCGCGGCAGTACGCGGCGTGGGAACGCTCAGGCGGCTTCGCTGCGTGCCCCGATGGCGCCAAGCGCCCGTACACGATCATGATGCCGCCGCCGAACGTCACCGGCAGCCTGCATATGGGTCACGCGCTGACCTTCACGTTGCAGGACATCCTCATCCGCTTTGAGCGGATGCGCGGACGCGACGCGCTGTGGCAGCCGGGCACCGATCATGCCGGCATCGCGACCGAGATCGTCGTCACCAATCAGCTCGCCGAACGGCAGATCGACAAGCACGCGCTGGGCCGCGACAAGTTCATCGAGCGCGTCTGGGAGTGGAAGGCGGAGTCGGGCGGCACGATCGTCAACCAGCTACGCCGGCTCGGCTGCTCTCCCGACTGGGCACGCGAGCGGTTCACGATGGACCCGGGCCTCGCCGCGGCGGTGCGCAAGGTTTTCGTTCAGCTCTATCGCGAAGGCCTTATCTACCGGGACAAGCGGTTGGTGAACTGGGACCCGGAGATGCACACGACCATCTCCGACCTCGAGGTCGACGAGCGCGAGACTCGCGGCCAGCTCTGGCATATCCGCTACCCGGTTGAGGGCGGAGCGGGTCGCTTCCTGGTGGTCGCGACAACGCGGCCCGAGACCATGCTGGGCGACACCGGGGTGGCGGTGCATCCCGACGATGGGCGCTTCGCCGACCTTGTCGGTAAGCAGGTGCGGCTGCCGCTGGTCGGCCGGTTGATCCCGATCGTCGCCGACGAATACGCCGACCCGGAAATGGGCAGCGGTGCGGTGAAGATTACTCCGGCGCACGATTTCAACGACTTCAAGGTCGGCCAGCGGCACGACCTGCCGATGATCAACATCTTCGACGCCGACGCGCATCTCAACGAGAACGTGCCTGAGGGCTATCGCAGGCTCGACCGGTTCGCGGCGCGCAAGCAGGTGCTGGCTGATCTCGAGGCCGCTGGCCTCATCGAAAAGGTCGAAGACCATACGATGAACGTGCCGCACCACGATCGCTCCGGGGTCATCGTCGAGCCGTGGCTGACCGATCAGTGGTACTGCAACGCGGGCGTGCTGGCGGAGCCGGCGATCGAGGCGGTCGAGACCGGGCAGACCCAGTTCGTCCCGCGCCAGTGGGAGAACACGTTCTTCGAGTGGATGCGCAACATCCAGCCGTGGTGCATCTCGCGGCAGCTGTGGTGGGGGCATCAGATCCCGGCCTGGTACGCGCCGGATGGCAGTGTATTTGTGGCCGAAAGCGAGGAGGAGGCGCGTGCCGAGGCCGAGGCCAAGTTCGGCGTCGGGGTGGCGCTGCGCCGCGACGAGGATGTGCTCGACACCTGGTTCTCATCGGCGCTGTGGCCGTTCTCAACTCTCGGCTGGCCCGAGGCGACGCCGGAGTTGGCGCGCTATTACCCGGGCGATGTGCTGGTCACCGGGTTCGACATCATCTTCTTCTGGGTCGCGCGGATGATGATGATGGGGCTGCATTTCCGCGGCGAGGTGCCGTTCCGCACCGTCTACATTCACGCGCTGGTGCGCGACGAGCGCGGCCAGAAGATGTCGAAGTCGCGCGGCAACATCATCGACCCGCTCGATCTGATCGATCGCTTTGGCTGCGACGCGCTGCGTTTCACGTTATCGGCGCTGGCCGCACCCGGCCGCGACATCAAGCTCGCCGAGAGCCGGGTCGAGGGCTACCGCAACTTCGTCACCAAGCTGTGGAACGCGGTGCGGTTCGCCGAGATGAACGGGGCCGCTGTGTTCGATCCGGGGTTCGATCCGCGCACGTGCCAGCTGACGATCAATCGCTGGATCGCCAGCGCCACGCGCGATTGCGCGATGGCGGTGACGCAGGCGCTCGAAGCCTATCGTTTCGACGACGCGGCAAACCGGCTCTATGCGTTTGTCTGGGGCAGCTTCTGCGATTGGTATCTCGAATTCTCGAAGCCGATCCTGCAGGGAGGCGATGCGGCGGGGCAGACCGAGACCAAAGCAACCATCGGCTGGGTGCTGGCGCAGATCGTCCATCTGCTCCATCCGATCATGCCCTTCGTGACCGAGGAGATTTGGGCGCAGCTCGGCAGCCGGGCTACCGGGATGCTGCTAACGGCAAAGTGGCCGGAGTTATCGCCGGACCTCCACAATCCCCAAAGCGCCGCCGAGATGGAGTGGGTGATCGCAGCGATTTCGGCGATCCGCGGCGTGCGCTCGGAAATGAACGTGCCTGCCGCCGCCAAGGTGCCGCTTCTGGTCAAGGACGCGGATACCGCCGTCACCGCGCGTCTTGACCGCCATCGCGAACACGTCTTGCGCTTGGCGCGAATTGAGATGATCGAACTGGCTGACATCGTGCCACCTCGGAGCGTGTCGGTGGTGGTCGAAGGCACGACGTTGATCTTGCCGCTTGGCGACGTGGTCGATCTCGGCCAGGAGAGGGCGCGGCTCAAGAAAGAGCTCGACCGGCTTGACGGCGAGCTCGCCAAGTTCGCCGCCAAACTCGGCAACCCAGGCTTCCTC
Organism: Allostellaceae bacterium; assembly: GCA_035604035.1. Taxonomy (GTDB): domain Bacteria; phylum Pseudomonadota; class Alphaproteobacteria; order ATCC43930; family CGMCC-115725; genus DATARH01. The sequence continues at coordinate 4,653 of DATNJF010000077.1, forward strand.
GCCAATGCCAAGCCCGAGATCGTCGAGGAGCAGCGCGAACGAGAGGCCGATACAAGCCGCGACCGCGACCGACTCAAAGCCGCCTTCGATCGCCTGGAGGGCATGTAGGCCGTTAGCCTGCTTTCTTTTCGTGCTCCATCACCGCACGGAGAATGGCGTTTATGCGCGTCTGGTATCGCGGATATTTGCGGAAATGCTCGAGCACGTCGGTATCCAGCCGGATACTGATTTGAGCCTTTGGCTTTGGCATGACGAGTGTCGCACCGGCGAACCAGCCGGCATCGACGATCGGCGGTGCATCGGGATCACTGCGAACCGCCGCTTCGATCTCCTCGTCGGTCAGCGCGTCGAATGCGGCCCAGTCGGTCGAACCGCCGCCGTTATCGGCGCTGGATCGCTTCTTCGAAGAATCGCTGCTCATGTAAATTGGCCTTTCTTGCGGAGATGATGCGCCGTTTCCGACCTCGCCAAGTGAAGATCACGGTTATTGTTCGACCGTTGACTTTGCCGAACGCCTGCATCCGAGTTTCGCCGTATATGCGATCACTGAGGACTTTTCTATGACCCTGCGCGCCGACGATCTCGTCGAAGCCGGGCTGGTCGCGCCCGAGCGGCTCGACGAAGTGCGGCGGGTCGCGGCGCAATTCGCGGTGGCCCTGACCGACGAGGTCGCCGCGCTGATCGACCCGGCCGATCTGGCCGACCCGATCGCCGCGCAGTTCGTGCCGAGCGCGGCCGAGCTCGAAACGGCGCTCGAGGAGCAGGCCGACCCGATCGGCG
>DATNJF010000078.1:0-9928 GCA_035604035.1 Allostellaceae bacterium
CGTCTCGCGCACGCAAACCGCCGAGACGATTGCCGCCAATAGCGCAAATCCGGCGAGCGCGTAGAGCCCGCCCGCGAAGCTGCCGGTGTAATCCTTCAGCCAGCCCATGACCGGCGGCGACACACTGCCACCCAAGATGCCGACCGAGTTGACCCAGGCGATGCCGCTGGCCAGCGCCGGCCCGGTCAGGAACACCGCGGGCAGCGGGAACAGATGCGCGTTGGAGGCGTAGAGCCCGATCGTGATTAGCGACAGCCCGATCACCGAGTACCAGCTCCCAGTCAACCAGGCGGCCACGACGCAGCCGAGCGCCATGGTCAGGCACGAACCGGTCAGGTTCCAGCGCCGCTCGTTCTTCCGGTCGGAATAGTGACCCCAGATCACCATTCCAATCGTCCCCAGCGTATAGGGGATCGCGGTGGTGAATCCGGTCTGCATATTCGTCAGTCCAAGCCCCTTGATGATCTGCGCGACGAACACCGCAAGCCCGACGCTGACCGCGGCCTGGCCAAAATGGATTACGGCCAGCGCCAGCACCCGGGGGTTCCACAGCGTCTGCAGCACCGAGAACGACCGGTGCTCGCTGAGCACCTGCTTTTCTTTCTGCATCTCGCCTTCAAGCCAGCGCTTTTCATCATCGGTGAGCCACGTCGCGTTGATCGGGCGGTCGGGCAGGTAGAAGAAGCAGATCAGCCCGAAAATCATCGCCGGCGCTGCCTCGCCGAGAAACAGCCATTTCCACCCAGCGAGGCCGAGGACGCCGTTGAGCTCGAGAAACGCGGTCGACACCGGCGCGCCAAGCCCGATCGATACCGGGATCGCCGCCATGAACCCGGCGACGATCCGCGCCCGGTGCAGCGGCGGGAACCAGTAGGTGAAGTAGAGGATCATCCCGGGGAAGAAGCCGGCCTCGGCGAGGCCCAGGGTAAACCGCAAGATGAAGAAGCTGATCGGCCCCTGGGTGAAGGCGAACGCGCCGGAGACGATCCCCCAGCTGATCATGATGCGGCCGATCCAGCGCCGCGCACCGACCTTTTCCAGGATCAGGTTGCTCGGCACCTCCAAGATGAAATAGCCCCAGAAGAACGCGCCCGCGCCCAGCCCAAAGATATAGGAGCTCAGCCCCAGATCCTTGTTCATGGTCAGCGCCGCGAAACCGATGTTCACGCGGTCGAGATAGCAGATGAAATACAGAACGAAGCAAAACGGCAGCAACCGCAGGTAGACCTTGCGCATGGTCTGCTGCTCGAGCGCAGATGACGTCTTCATCTCAGCGGCCCCCAAATGTTCGTTGTTACCGAAACATAAAGCCGCCCGTTCATCCGCGGAGCCGGGTCTTTGTCTCGACGCCATGCCTTCCGCGCTTGTCTCATCCTAGCGCGGCGAACCAAAAGCGACAGCCCAATCATCGCTTGGCGTGTATCGGCGCACCCGAGTTCCGGCCGGAACAGCCGGCCGCTTCTCGGTGTTCCGGGACGGGTCGATGCCGGTGCGGTGCCAAAACCGTGAAACCTCGGACCCGCAGGCGCGTGTATCTTACGGCCCGTCAATCCGCTGGTGAGCAGCGATGAAAATGACTTCGCGGCGTAGAGATAGGGCGGTTTGACGAGGCGTCGCCGCATATATTTCGGCCATGATGCTGGCCACGGCCGCATTGGCCGCGGAGGCCCGGCCGGTGGTCGTCGAGCTGTTTACCTCGCAGGGCTGTTCATCCTGCGCCCCGGCAGACAAGCTGCTGGGCGAGCTGGCGATGCGAAGCGACATCATCGCGCTGGGCTTCCACATCACCTACTGGGACGGCGCGGCGTGGCGCGACCCGTTCTCGCTGTCGCAATCGACCGAGCGCCAGGCCGCCTATGACCGGCATTTGACCGGTGGCCAAGTTTACACGCCGCAGATGGTGGTCGATGGTACCGCCGATGTGATCGGCTCAGACCGCGGGGCGGTGCTGGCGGCGATCGATGCAGCCAAGCCCATTGCCGTCGCGCCGGTAACATTCTCTGCCGACCGCCGCTCGGTGACACTCGGCGCCGGCAAGGTTCCCGCGAGCGCGACCGTGCTGTTGGTGCGCTACGTGCTGTCGCGCACGACCCATGTCGGCGGCGGCGAGAACGCCAACCGCACTGCGACCGATTTCAATGGGGTCGAGCATCTCGAAACGCTCGGCGCCTGGGACGGCAAGGCAGTCAGCTTCGCAATCGATCCGCCCGGCGATAGCGAAGGCATTGCCGTCCTCGTGCAGGCGCCAGACGGCGCGGTGCTCGGCGCGGCAAAGTTCCCACCGCCGAGCTGAGAGCTGATTTACACCGCCACGCCCGGCGTGGCACGTTGGGGTCAGCATTTCTCTCACCCAGGAGACCCCGATGAAGCTTTTGCGCTACGGCCCGGCCAGCCACGAAAAGCCTGGCGTTCTTGATCGCGACGGCAATATCCGCGACCTCTCGGGCGTGGTGAAGGACATCAACGGCGAGGCGCTGAGCCCGAGCTCGCTCGACCGGCTGCGCCGGCTCGATCTCGCCACCTTGCCGCTGGTCTCCGGCTCGCCGCGGGTCGGCGCTTGCGTCGGCAACCCATCAAAGGTGCTGGCGATCGGCCTCAACTACCGCAAGCACGCCGAGGAAGCAGGCATGCCGATCCCCTCGGAGCCGATCTTTTTCCTCAAGTCGACGAGCAGCATCTGCGGCCCCAATGACGACGTCATCATCCCCAAGGGCTCGCAGAAGACCGATTACGAGGTCGAGCTGGCGATCGTCATCGGCACCGCCGCCAAATATGTCAGCGTCCACGATGCGAAGAAACACATCGCCGGTTACTGCGTCGTCAACGACGTCTCCGAGCGCGAGTATCAGCTAGAGCGCGGCGGCCAGTGGACCAAGGGCAAGAGCTGCGACACGTTCTGTCCGATGGGGCCGTGGCTGGTGACCGCCGACGAGCTCCAGGACGCCGGCAAGCTGCAGGTGACGACCGACGTCAACGGCGAGCGGCGGCAGGATAGCAACACCGCCGACCTCATCTTTGGCATCGAGCACATTATCAGCTATTGCAGCCATTTCATGACGCTTAACCCGGGCGACGTGATTCCCACCGGCACGCCATCGGGCGTCGCGATGGGTTTCAAACCGCCAAAGTTCCTGCGCGCCGGCGACCGCATGCGCATCGCCATCGAGGGCTTGGGCGAGCAAAACAACCGGCTCGTCGATTATCAGGGCTAGGCAGCGGGTAGAGGGTGCCGAGATGAGCGAAGATTTCGGCGCCTTCGTCCCGGGCCAGCGTTTCCGCATCAAGGGCAAACCGGGCGGGCGACTCGCCGGGCTGACCTTCGCCGCCAAGGATCTATTTGACGTCGCCGGACACCCGACCGGCGGCGGCAATCCGGATTGGCCGCGTGGGCGGGAAACCCCAACCCAGTACGCCTGGGCGGTGCAGCGCCTGCTCGATGCCGGCGCGACGCTGATCGGCAAGACCATCACCGACGAGGTCTCGCTCGGCATTTTGGGCGAGAACCCGTTCGACGGCACCGCGAAGAACCCGCGCGCGCCGGGCCACGTGCCGGGCGGTTCGTCGTCGGGCTCGGCGGTCACAGTCGCCGCCGGGCTCTGCGACACTGCGCTGGGCACCGATACCGGCGGCTCGGTGCGGGTGCCGTCGAGCTTTTGCGGGGTTTACGGCATCCGGCCGACGCACGGCCGGCTCGACCTCACCGGCATGATGAGCCAAGCACCAAGTTCGGACACGACCGGCTGGTTCGCCCGTGACGCCGAGACCTTCGCACGCGTCTCTTCGATCATGCTCGGCGAGGCCATTCCGACGGAGCTGCCGCGCCGGCTGATCGTCGCCACCGATGCTTTCGCGGTCGCCGACCCCGCGGCCGCAACCGCACTGCAGCCGCTGGTCGAGCGGCTCGCGGCGCTGATCGGCGAGCGGCGTGACGAGGCGATGGCGCCGCCGGGGCTCGTCGCCTGGGCCAATGCCCAGCGTACCCTCCAGCCAGCCGAGGCCTGGCAGACCTTTAAGGAGTGGATCGACCGGGTGAACCCGCGGATGCAGTTCAGCGTCGCGCGCAATTTGACGCTGGCAGCCATGATCCCTGCGGATGAGCGCGAGCGTGCCGCCTCGGTCCGCCAGGCCGCCCGCGCAAGGATGCGCGAGCTATTGCCACCCGGAACCATCCTCTGCCTGCCGACAACCCCCTTTCCAGCACCGCTATGCGGCCAGAAGCTGTCCGTGCTCGACCCGCTGCGCGACCGCATCACCCGGCTGTGCTGCCACGGCGGGCTGACTGGGGTGCCGCAAGTCAGTATCCCCGGCTGCACGGTCAACGGCTTGCCGATCGGCCTGTCGATCGTCGGCGGGCCGGGTAGCGACGCGATCCTCGTGGGAGTTGCCCGCGCGCTGGCGGAGTGACCGTCGCGCTCTTATGCTCGGGCCCGACGCCGAATAGCCGATAACACGGGAGGAACGCATGCCGAAAATTCAAGCCGACCGGCTCGAGGAAATCGGCCGCGCGCTGTTCATCGCCGCCGGCACGCCAAAGGACGAGGCCGAGTTGGTCATGCGCCACATCGTCGGCGCCAATTTGGTCGGCCACGATTCGCACGGCGTCATCCAAATTCCGACCTATATCGACCGCATCAAGGTCGGCCACATTGTGCCCGGCGCGCCGTGGGTGATCGTCAAGGAGTCTCCCAACCATACCGTCGTCGACGGACATTGGGCGTTCGGCTATGTCGCAAACGACAAGGCGATGCGCCTGACGATCGAGAAGGCCGAGAAGGGCAATGTCGCGGCGGCGACGGTGTTCCGTCAGGGGCATATTGGTCGGCTGTCGAGCTACAGCCAGATGGCGGCGAAGGCCGGGATGATCGGTCTCGTCACCGCCGATTCTGGGCGCTCGCCCAAAGCAGTGGCGCCGTTCGGCGGGCGCGAGGCGCGGCTCGGCACCAACCCGATCACGATCGCCATCCCCTCCGACCTCGACGGCCCGCTCTATCTCGACATGGCGACGTCGGCGGCGGCGGCGGGGAAGATCGCGGTCGCCGCGGCGCGCAACGAGAGCGTGCCTGACGGTTGGGTCATCGGTAGCGACGGCAAGCCGACCAACGACCCGCGCCAGCTGCGCCAGGGCGGTGCGCTGCTGCCAATGGGCGGGCCCGATGGCGGCTACAAGGGCTATGGGCTCGCGGTGATGGTCGAGATTTTGTGTGGGCTGCTGACCGGCCTCGGCTTCGGGGTCGAACCGACCGGTCGGCACAATGACGGCTGCTTCATGGCCTGCTTCAAGGTCGATGCTTTCCGTCCGCTGGCCGAATTCAAAAAGGAGGTCGGCGAGTTCATCCGCTACCTCAAGGCGACGCCACCCGCCGAAGGGTCGAGCGGGGTGCTGTATCCCGGCGAGATCGAGCACATCAAAGAACAAGACCGGCGCAAGAACGGCATCGAGGTCGAGGATTCGACCTGGGCCCGGCTGCGGCTCCTGGCCGACGAATATAAGGTGACCGACCAACTCGGCCTCGGTGACGTCGAGTGATCGGCGCACCGCTCCGCGACGACCGGCTGACCCTCTACGGCAGCTTCACGTCCAGTTCCAGCTACAAGCCGATGCTGTATCTGGCGCTGGCGCGGCTGCCGTTCTCGTTCCGCACGGTCAACCTCAAGATCGGCGTGCAGAAGGAGGCCGAGTACCTCGCGGTCAATCGCTGGGGGGTGGTGCCGAGCCTCAAGCACAAGGGGCTGACGATCCTGCAATCGAACGTGATCCTCGACTATTTGGCGCGTGAGACCGGGCATTTCGAAGGAAAGACCGAGCAGGCTCGCTGGCAGGCGCGCGAATGGCTGTCGTGGGAGGCGGACCATATCACCGCGGTGGCGCGGGTGCGGCATTCGGCGCGGTTCCGCAAGATGCACGACGAGGTCATCGCCGAGTTTCGCCCGCGCGCCGAGGCGGCGCTGTCGTTTGTCGATAAGACCGTGACCGATCGGCCGTTCCTCGTTGGCGACTACCCGACGATCGCCGATATCGGCTGCTGGGGCCGGATGGTGTTCATGGCCGAGGGCGGGTTCGAGATTTCGAACTGGCCGCGTCTCGAAGCCTGGGCCAATCGTATCAAGGCGATGCCCGGCTTCGCGCTGCCCTACGATTTGATCCCCTCCAAGGACCGCGAATTCGATCCTGCCTAATTCCGCGCCACTTGGAGTAGACACAACCCCGTCCTCTCCGCATTATTCGGTTCGATGGCCGCCAGCACTTTGCCCCACCTTGCTGTCCTCACTTTGCTCGCGCTCGCCGCCTGCAGCACCACCGATACCGCGGCCACCGATACCGCTTCGCCCGACCCCGGCGGCTGGCTGATGTCCTCGGGCAAGGAGCCGACCGGGGCCGAGTTCACCGCGCTTTCCGCGACCTGCGAGGCCAAGGGCGGGGCGGTCGATCCCTGCCTTACCGACCTCGGGCTGAAACGGACCAAGTAAGCTACGGCAGCAACTCGCTGATCCGGCGAATGATGCGGTCGGGCTTGATCGGTGAATCAGGCGGCAGGCCGACGCCGTAGCCGTCATGCCAGATCGCATGGATGCCGAGACGCTGTGGCCCAACCACCTCCCATTCGAGGTTGTCGCCGACCATCCAGGTCTCGTGCGGGCGCACGCCGAGCACGTCCATCGCGTGGGTATAGGCACGCTCCTCGGGCTTGCCGAAGCCGTGCTCGCCCTCGATCTGGATGTGGTCGAAGCGGTGCTCCAGCGCGAAGCGCACCACCTTGGCGCGCTGCGGCGCCGAAGCGCCGTTGGTGATCAGCGCCAGCCTGACGCCGCGCTGCTTGAGTTCGTCGAGGGTCTCGTGCGCGTCGGGGAACATCGCCAGCTCCTCGTCGTGCAGCGCGTTATAGGCATCGGCCATCGCGTTGCCGACCGATTGCGCCGGCATCGGATGCCCGGCGGCGGCAAGCTCGGCGAAGGCGATGGCGACGATCTTGCGGCGCGCCTCATCGATCCGGTGACGCCAGTATTTGTGCCGGCCGGGGTCGGCCCAGAGATCGGTTGAGGCGGCCGAAATTGCCTCGCCCACTGCCGTCGCCTCGATCGGCCCGAGCCGATGGGCGAAGTCCGCAATCGTGCGCCGCCATTGCGACTGCGCCGGGCCGAACGCGACCAGGATCGTGTCGTCGAGGTCGAAGAGGATCGCGGTCGGCAGCTTCATGCGATAGCGGCGGGAGCCTGGGGCACGGTCTTCCAGAATTCGGGGTCGTGGCCGAAGAAGAGCCGCGCCCCGCCGCGTTCCAGCGCTTCGAGCTTGTCGAGCGATGCGAGCATGCCCTCGCGGTCGGCGACATAGCGCGGCAGGCGGCGCTCGCGCAGCGTCTGGCAGAAATAGCAGGCGTCGGCGGCGATCACGATGTCGCCGCTCGTGGTGCGCACCTTGAGCGATTGGTGCCCGCGGGTGTGCCCGTAGGTCGGCAGGCAGATGACCGAGCCGTCACCAAACACGTCGTGCTCGCCATCGATGAGGCGCAGCTTGTGGCCGAGGTCGAAATCGCGCGGGTTGTAGCCATGGCGCAGCGCGGTCTCGGCATCCATCCCGGCGTCCCACTCGCGGCGCTGCACCAGCATGGTCGCGTTGGGCACGAGCGCGTTGCCGCCGACATGGTCGAAATGGAAATGCGAGTTGATGACGAGGTCGATCTTGCCGGGATCGCGGTCGATCGCTTCCAAGCGCGCGCTGACCTCCTCGCCGAGGTTGAAACCGACGCGAAACAGCTTCATCAGCCGCTCGCCGAGTCGTCCGGCGGGATCGTGCTGGCAATCGGGATGGAGGCCGGTGTCGAACAGCGCCCGGCCCTTCTCGTGCTCGATCAGGTAGACCGGCACCGGCACGGTGATGTCGCCCTCGCCGCCCTCCATCAGATGAGCGAACTCGCCGGTGACCGTCCCGCAGGTGAAGGCGTAGAGCTTTACGGTCACTGATCAATCATCCCGCTTAGCTGCGCTTCCCGACGTAAGTCGGGATCCACTTTTCGGCGTCACAGACGGCTGAAGCATGGGCCCCGGCTTTCGCCGGGGTGACGCGTATCGGAAGCATAATTTGCTATTCTGCGGCCGCGAGGCGCGACGCGTCAGATTTGTGGCCCTTCTGGTGGAAATAATTGGCCCGGTAGAACGCGAGCACGAGCTCGCGGTAGACCGTCGGCTCATAACTCGCCGGATTCTCGGCCGAGACGCAGCTCGGCAGGCATTCGATCGTCGCGTTCGGGTTCGGCGAATGGAAATAGGCGATCGAATAGCGGTCGGTGCCGCTTTCGTTGAGCACGCCGTGCGGGGTCGACAGGAAGCGGTCGTTCGAGAAGCGCCGCATCATGTTGCCGAGATTGATCAGGAACGTGCCCTCGATAATGGGCGGCGGGAACCATTCTCCGCTCGGCAACCGCACCGCCAGGCCCGGCACATCGGTGCGCGCCAGCGCGGTCATGAACGAATTGTCGGTGTGCGGCGCCTGGCCGAAGAGATTGTCCTCGTCGGCGTCCTGCGGCGGGTAGTGCAGGAAGCGCAGATTGTGATGCCCGTCATTGGCGAAGAGCGGGGCGAAGGTGTCGGGCGGCATGTCGAGCGCGGCGGCGAAGGCCGGCAGCATGCGATCGCACATCGCGCCGAGGGTCTTGAAATAGGTCCCCATCGGCTGGCGGATGTCGGGCAGCGATTGGGGCCATTGGTTGAGGCCGCGCAGCGGGATGCCGGCCTTGACCTCGGGGTGGTCGGGCGCGCGGTCGTGGCTGATGAAGAAGCTCTCGTTCTGGTTCGGGCGCGTCGCCTTGTGCACGGTCGAGGCGCCCTGCACCGAGGCGTTGATCGGCAGATAGCCGATGTTCCAGTCGTTGAGCCGCAGCGCGAGCTTCTCGTCCATCGGCAGCGCGTGGAAGCGGCGGGATGCAGCGAAGGCCGCATCGACGATGCCGTCGTCGACGCCGTGACCCGAAATGTAAAAGAAGCCGACATTCTCGCAGGCGTGACGGACTTGCGGCACAAGACGGTCGAGCGAGCCGGGCTCACCGGCGAAATAGGGGCCGTAATCGATGACCGGGATCTGCGACGCCGCCGCGGCGTAGTCCTTGACCCCTTGTTCCTTGAACAGATTCATCGCATGCCCTCTCGCCGCTATTGCGCCGAGTATAACCCCGGCAGGTATCCGGTCGCTACCCGGCCCCCTGCATGTCGGCGACGCTTTTTAACAGGCGGTGACCGCCTGATATCCGCCTGTTATCGGTGCCGGTAACAGGCGGTGGCGGCCTGCCGTTACCTCCTGTTCTTGGAACAGGCGGTGGATTTGCGTCCTTCGAGGCTTCGCTGCGCGAAGCACCTCAGGATGAGGAAGGGGCCGTAGTGGCATCGAGCGAAGATTGGACCGCACAATTTTGGCAATTTTAGCGTCGATGATATGCCAACAGCCAAAACACGACTGGGGAAATGCCGCTAATGCAGTTTAACGGCATTGTCTACCCGCGCTGTCGCAGCGTGTCGGTGCTGTTGGCCGATGACGTCGACGACTTGGCGACGGTCGACTGTTCCCGCGACTGCTAGTTCCTGTTTATTTACCAAGCCGATGAGTACACTGAGCTTGCTCGGTTCTGCAAAAACACTAATCGACAGAAAGCCCATCAGAAGCCAAACCGCTGCCGTGCTTTTGCGAATTCCGACCATCATCGGCATCCTATAATGCAGTTTAGCAGCATTCCCCTCCTCCGCTGAAGGAGAGATTATGTCCGTCGTTACCATCGAGCAGCGCGGGCCGGTTTCGGTCATCGCCATCAACCGGCCGGAAAAACTCAACGCGATCAACAAGGCGGTGGCGATCGAGCTGCAAGCGGCGTTCGCCGCGTTCGACGCGTCGGAGCAGCGGGTGGCGATCCTTACCGGGCTCGGCGGGCGGGCGTTCTCCGCC
>DATNJF010000079.1:0-3929 GCA_035604035.1 Allostellaceae bacterium
AAGCCGATGATCACCTTCACCTACGCGGTTTCGGGCATGCTGCTCGCCGTGGTCGCCCACTTGTTCCGCGAGGGCGTGCTCGGTGCGCCGGCGCTGACCTTGTGTTGGACCGTGACTTTTTTCTTTGCCTCGGCGGCGGCAAGCGCGGCCTATCTGACCGTTAGCGAGAGCTTTCCGCTCGAAGCGCGGGCGATGGCGATCGCGTTCTTCTACGCGGTCGGGACCGGGATCGGCGGCACGCTGGCGCCGTGGTTCTTCACCGCGCTGATCGGCACCGGCGACCGTGGCGCGGTCTATCTTGGCTACCTGTTCGGCGCAGCCCTGATGGTGGGAGCGGCGATCGTCGAATTGCTGATCGGGGTCAAGGCCGAACGCCAACCGCTCGAAAGCGTCGCCCGCCCGATCGCCTGTCTCCCCTCGAGCTAAAATATTCTATCAGCGGATCACACGACCATGCGATCCGGCGGCGAGTATTCCGACCGGATTCGCAACAGCCGCAATCTTTGCCTCCTCCGCCGTAGCGCAAATCCCCTTCCCCAGAGCGAGCGGCGCCTTGGCCTCGGAGAAAGCCGATCTCTTCGCCGGCACCGCCTCGCGCTTCTACCGGCTCGCTGTCTAAAGCTATTTTCCGCTGCGCGCCGCGAAAAGCTGCCGGATATTGTCGAAGAGGGTAGCGGGCTGACGTCTCTCGGCCAGAGCGGCGAGGAAGTTCTCGGCCCATTTGTCGATGTCGTTGGCGGCGAGGTGGCGGAACATTCCCCGATGCCGTGCCTGCCGCTCGGGTAGCGGCATGGTGAGCGCGCTGTCGATCGCCGCGGCCATCGCCTCGGGCTCGTGTGGGTTGACTAGGATGGCGCCGTCAAGTTCCTCGGCGGCGCCGGCGAAGCGCGACAGAACCAGCACGCCGGGGTTTGCCGGGTCCTGCGCCGCGACGTATTCCTTGGCGACGAGGTTCATGCCGTCGCGCAGCGGCGTCACCAGCCCGACTGCCGCCATGCGGTAGAGCGCGGCCAGTGAGGCGCGCGAATAGGCGCGGTTGACGTAGCGGATCGGCGTCCAGGCCGGCTCGCCGTAGCGGCCGTTGATCTGGCCGACAAGCGTGTTCACCGTATGGTTGATGTCGGCGTATTCGGGCACGTCGGAGCGCGATTTCGGGGTCACCTGCAGATACGTGACGTGGTGGCGCCATTGCGGGTAGGTGTCGAGAAACTGGCCGAACCCCTGGATGCGGTGGGGGATCCCCTTTGAGTAGTCGAGCCGGTCAACGCCGAGCATCAGCTTGCGGCTGTTGAGGCTGTCGCGCATCTCCGCGGCGAAATCGGAGCGCAACGCGCTGCGGGCAGTGCGGGCATAGACCTTAGTCGCGATGGAAACCGGAAAGGCACGAAGTTGCACCCGCCGCCCGTCGATATCGAATGCGGTCCGGTTGCGATTGAAGGTGCCGCCTTGCATCTCGAAATAGTGGCGGAGATTCTCTGCGTCGTGCTCGGTCTGCGTACCGACAAGGTCATAATGGCCGAGCGTCCCCATGGTTTCGGCATGCTGCGGCAACGCCAACAGGATGTCGGGCGGCGGACAGGGGATGTGCAGGAAAAAGCCGATCGGATTGTTGTGCCCGCGCGCGCGCAGCTCCTTGGCGAGCGACAGCAGATGGTAGTCGTGCACCCAGATCCAGTCGTCCTCCTGGATGAACTCGGAAAGGGCGTCGGCGAAGTGGGCATTGACCCGCAAATAGCCGCCAAGGTCGACCGCGGTAAACTCGGCGAGGTCGACCCGGTAATGCAGGATCGGCCACAGCACGCGGTTGGCGAAGCCATTATAGTATTCTTGGTAGTCGGTCGGCGACAGGTCGATCGTGACAAAGCTGCGTTGGCGGCGCTCGACGATCTTGGGTTTGTTGGGGGCGCCCTCGTAGCTGGTTTCGCCGCTCCAGCCGAACCACAGCCCTTCGCGATGCTTCAGCGCGGCATTGACCGCGACGGCGAGGCCGCCGGCCTGGCGTGGCCCCTCGGGATCGGGAACCGCGACACGATTCGAGACTACAACGAGACGCGGCACTAGCCGTGCACTCCTGCCGCGCAGAGGCGCAGCGGTGCAAAAAGACCGTCCAAAGTCTTGATCGAACAGCCGCGTACCAGCGTCAACGCGCCGCCGAGCGAGCGCTCGGCCGCCTGCAAATCGACGAGCAGCGCGGGCTTCACCACGACCGCTTCCGGTCGCGGGGCCAGATCGAGCAGGGTGCCGTTGACATCCAGGAATAGCCCGATCTCCCCGGCAAACAGTTCCGCCGGTTCCGCAATTTTCATCCCCCACGCTCTTGCCGGTTGCGGAAGTATCAATCGGCGAACGCCGCGGGCCGCGGGTCGTTCCGCGCCGAGCCACCAATCAACCTTCCCCGCATGACCCGGGACTTCGGCCAGTCGGTTGCAAAACTTGGAGCGCGCGCAGAAAAGCCGCAGTTGTTACCGCGATCCGCGGCGGTTCGCTTAGCCGTGCCGACGCGTTTGAGCACTACCTGCTTTCGCAGGAAGCGCTGCTGACCGAAGCGGTCTTGGCTGCCTTCAGCTAACGCACAGCTTGTCGATGCGTCGCCCCCCGTTCCATCGAAAGCGATGAGCCAGAACTGTCGGACGCAAATGGATCGGAATTTACCTATGGGGTGCGACGGCAGGTCGGCTCCGGAGAAAATGGCGTTTTCCGTCTCTCCATTGAGGAATTTTCCGAACGCGCAATCGCATCCATCCGGTTCCGGCGCTAGCCGGCCCAACGGGTTGCTCCCGTTAGGTATATCCCGGCCCTTGTTGCGATCGAGCATCCCAGTGCATCCAGTTTGGATGAGTGCCCAATCAAATTGGCCGGGTAATCGTCTTTTGCTTGCCCTGCCGCCCGCCGATCTCGAGTGGCTTATGCCCGAGGTTGAACAAATTCGCTGCGCCCGCGAACAGGTCTTAATGGACGCGGATAGTCCGCTCGACCACGTATTCTTTCCAGACAGCGGCGTCGTCTCGGTGGTGGCAGTTTATGCCGGCAGCATCTACCCCACGATCACCCGAACACGGTCAACGCGCTCCGCAACAAGCGGTCGGAAATCGTCGGCGATATCGAGGTGGCAGGAACTATTTCTCCGGCACAGCCGTACGTCCACTAACCTGGGGCGATGATGCCGGAGCGTGGCTGCGCGTGAAAAGCCAGGTCGAGACGAAGAACCAACGGCGCATCCTCTGCGTCTTCCCGCGCTATGCGCCGTCATTCGGCACGTTCGAACATGCCTACAGACTGATGGATGGGGTCAGCGCGTTCATGCCGCCACAGGGTCTCCTCGTCGTCGCTGCCTATCTGCCGGCGGCATGGGAGGTGCGGCTCGTCGACGAGAACATGCGCCGGGCTAGCGAGGCGGACTTTGCCTGGGCCGATGCGGTCTTCGTCAGCGGCATGCATGTCCAGTGTGAGGCGATCGGCGACATCGGGCGACGCGCGCGCGGCTTCGGCAAGGCGACGGCGCTGGGCGGACCGTCGGTCTCGTCCTGCCCCGAGCATTACCCCGAATTCGACTATCTGCATATCGGCGAACTGGGCGACGCCACCGACGCGTTGATCGCGACGCTCGACGGCGATGTGGCGCCGCCCCCCGCGCAGCGCATCTTTACCGCGACCGAGCGTCTGCCGCTAACCGAGTTCCCACTGCCTGCCTATGAGCTGCTCGAGGGGCGACGCTACTTCCTCGGCAGCATCCAGTTTTCGAGCGGCTGTCCGTATCGCTGCGAGTTTTGCGACATCCCGGCGCTCTACGGCCGCCAGCCGCGTTACAAGCGGCCGGAACAGATCACCGCCGAACTCGACGCGATGCTCGCCGCCGGCGTCATCGGCTCGGTCTATTTCGTCGATGACAATTTCATCGGCAACAAGAAGGCAGCGCGCGAATTGCTGCC
>DATNJF010000080.1:0-5000 GCA_035604035.1 Allostellaceae bacterium
TTCGCGACACCGCGCTGCGCCGGCTCCATGCCGAAAGCCCGCTGGTCGAGACGCCCGAGGATGGCGCGCCGAGCGCACAGACCATTCGCAACGGTCTCGTCTTCACCGTCGATGTCATGGGCGCGCCGGAGACCGGCCTTGTCGGCTACAAGGCGCGCCGGCACACCGGGGTCGTCGATGTCGACAAGGTCGATTACTACGACCCCAACGACTTCTGGGAGCCGGTGTACGCAAGGCGCGGACCGGGTGATCCGTCGGGGTTGGTGCTCGACCCCAACGATTTCTACATTCTCGCCTCGCGCGAGGCGGTGGTCGTGCCGGCCGACCATGCCGCCGAGATGATGCCCTACGACACCTTTGTCGGTGAATTCCGGGTGCATTACGCCGGGTTTTTCGATCCCGGTTTCGGCGCCGCCGAAGCCGGCGGCAGCGGCAGCCGCGCGGTCCTCGAGGTGCGCTCGCACGAAGTGCCGTTCCTCATCGAGCACGGCCAGACCATGGGCCGCCTCGTCTACGAGCCGCTGATCGCGCGGCCCGATCAACTCTACGGCATGGGGATCGGTTCGTCGTACCAGAGCCAGGGGCTGGCGCTGTCGAAGCACTTCAAGAAAGTGCCCCTTAGGTAGGGTGATAAGCAAAGCGTCATCCACCGTTCTCGCGTCGCGCGATGGCGGAAGGTGCTAGGCTTTTCCGCCCTACGTTACGCCCCACTTCCGGCGCAGCTCGTCGCGGTGGCGGAAGAACCAGTAGAGGCAGATGAGCGTGTGGCCGGTCTCGATCTGGCCAGCCTCGACCATCGCCTCTAGGTCCGCCGCCGTCCTGACCACGACTTTGATGTCCTCGTGCTCGTCGGGCACGCCATGGATGCCGCTCGCGTTCCGTGAATCGACCCGGCCGCAGAACAGCATGATCGTCTCGTCGGAATTGCCCGGCATCGGCACATAGCGCTGGATCGGGACCAGCTCGCCGATGATGTCGAGCCCGGCTTCCTCACCGGTTTCGCGGCGGGCGACCGCGGCGTCGCTCTCGCCGTCCTGGTCGACCAGCCCGGCGACCACCTCCACCACCCACGGCGAATATCCGGCGAGAAGCGGCGGCAGACGGAATTGCTCGACCAGCACGACCGCGTCGCGCGCCGGATCGTAAAGCAGTATCGCCACCGCCGCGCCGCGGCGCACCACGTCATAGACGCGCTCGCCGCTCCATTCGCCCGAGAACATGCGGTGATGAAACCGCACGACATCGAGCCGCAAATGGCGCTTGAACGCGATCTCGTGCGCGATGACGCGCAGATCGGGGTGGCTGGGGACGTCATTCATCGATGATGTCGCTGTCGATTACGGTTTCGGGCGCGGCGGTCTCGATCTCGATGACCCAGAGGTCGGAGTCGTATTGTCGCTGCCGGGCGATATAGGCATCGGCCTCGCTTTCGTCGACCGGCGCGGCGCCGGTCGCGCGCATCCAGACGAGCGTGCCATCGGCGCGGCGCGTCTGCGTCAGCACCGTGGTTCCGGTGTCGCGGTCGTAGAGCTTGATCAGGATCGTCCCGGCATCGGGGTCGCCGCGCGCGGTCACCACGACCCCGATCGCCGCGAGATCGCACCGGCGGATCAACGCATTGACCTGGATGTGCGTCTTGAGCCGAGCTTCCATTCAGGCCGCCGGCGCTCGCCTCAGAGCCGCGACAGATGCTCGAGCCCGCCAACACCGGCGTCGCGGTAGATCGCCAGCAGCTCGCGGTCGCCGACCATGAAATAGGTCGTGCCACCCCTGTCGCAGGTCACATCGGCGACCGGGTACTCGGGCTTGACCAGCAAGTCCTTGAGCTTGTCCTCGAGATCGGCCTGGGTCGGGAACAGCGTGGCGAATGGCGCCGTCGCCATGCGGCCATACGATATCTTGAAGACACCGTTGCAATCGCCCGGACCCATCGCTGTCGGTTTGCCGTTATTCGGGGTAACCACGACCGAGTCGGCGTTGAACGTTACCCGGTCATTGTCGGTATTGGCCCAGGTGCCGATTATGGGGTTTTCCGGTGCCCAGCCTGGAAACAGGGCGCACCCGCTCAAGAGCGCCGCCGTCATAATGGTCGCCGCCAGGCGGCCGACCAAGGCCAGGGTCTGCCCTACGTTCATACGGCGAGTGTAGGGTCGGGGGTTCCAATGTCACGCGAAAAGCTACCGGCGGTTGCTCTGGGACAACCGGTCGTGGTGGGATTGCGCGATGGCGCGAGGAGATGAGTGAATGAACCTGATCGACCGGATCGGCATCGATGTCGGGCGCAAGCTGACGCTCGAAGATGCGGTCGAGTGGGCGGCCGAGCACCGGGTGCGCTACATCGACATCCAGCTCGATACCGGCGACAACGCGCTCGGCACGATCAGCGGCATCCGCGGCGCGCGGGTCAAGGAGATGTGCGAGCGGTATGGCATCCAACTCGGCCTCCACACGGCTTCGGCGGTCAATGTCGCGGAATACGCGCCGATCGTCGCCGACGCGGTCGAGGCTTATCTCAAGGCCTATGTCGATGCCTCGGTGCGGTTGGGCGCCAAATGGATCGTCATGCATGCCGGCTTTCACTTCACCTCCGACAAGCCGCAGCGCATGCAGGCTGGGCGCGAGCGGCTAAAGCGCATCGTCGCTTATGCCGAAAACAAGGGTGCCCTGATCCTCCTGGAAAACCTCAACAAGGAGCCGGACTCCGCCGAAATCCATTACCTCGCGCATACGGCTGAGGAGTGGCGTTATTACTTCGACGCCATCCACTCCTCGGCGTTCAAGCTATCGTTTACCGCCAACCACGCCCATCTCGTCCCCGAGGGCATCCCCGGCTTCATTGACGCGATTGACCTATCGCGGGTCGAGGAGGTGCGGCTCGCCGATTGCTTCCGCAACGGCTTCGAGGAGCATCTGAAGCCTGGCGCCGGAGATCTCGATTTCGGCGACATGTTTCGCCGCCTGGAGAGCGGCGGCTTCAAGGGCCACTACATCAACGCGTTCGGTTCGTTGGACGACATGCTCGCCGCCCGCACCTACCTCGTCGCGATGGCCAAGGCGGCGGGGGTAAGGGTGGATTGATCGATCCGTCAGCTCAAAAATTGATCTGCATCGACCGCAACACCTCACGAGAATCGAAGGTGAACGAGATTTTCTGGGTTTTTTCCGGACATGCTGGTGAAGACGCCGAGCTGAGTTTCTGCGGATAGTCGTATTCGACCGACTTGCCACCATCCGGCGTCGGCGTCGTCATCGCAGGCTGGCCCAGCGATTTGGTAACGTCGGACAGCGTCGTACCGCCGGCCTTGAGATTGGCAACTTGAGCCTTGATGGCGTCGAGGTTGCCAGCCGCGTACTCGCAGCGCATTCCCGTTTCTCCACCGCACGCAGCCAACAGCAACGCACACGCCAAAGCGCAAAACTTCACCGTCATTCGATAACCTCGCCTTCGTTGAGAAGGCAGATGTCAGTCACAGCTTGCCTAAGCGGTCAACCTTTCGGCTCGACATCGAGCCTGACGGCCACCCCCTCGAGCCCCGGTTTCGGCGCCGGGTAACGCTGCAGCACCAGCGGGTCGTGGCCCGGCACGACATGTTGCAGCGATGACGCGAGGCGGCGGATCGTGGCGAATCCTTCGAGCATGTCGCCCACGCTGTAGACGGTCGGATAGGCGCGCATCTGCTCAAAATTGGCGTAGAAATGTGACGCATCTGCGGCAAGCACGACCCAGCCGCGCTCGGTCTTGACCCGCATCACTTGCAGCCCATCGGTGTGGCCGCCGACATGATGCACGGTGATCCCGGGCGCCAACTCGTCAACGCCGCTATGGAACTGCACCCGGTTGCGGAACAGCCGCCCGATCATCGCCGTCACGTCGGCTTCCTCGAACGAGCGGCGCAGGTTCGGGTGGCACATGCAGCGCCCGGTGCAGAACGCCATCTCGCGATCCTGCAGATGGTAGGTCGCGTTCGGGAACAGATCGTTGTTGCCGGTGTGGTCGTAATGCATGTGGCTGATGACGACGTCCTTGATGCTCGCCGGGTCGATGCCGATCGCCTGCAAGCCGTCGCCGGGCGGACGCAGAAACTCGCGCCCGCGCTTTTGCGCCATCGCCTTGTCGAAGCCGGTGTCGAAAATGAAGCTCCGGCTCTCGCCGACAACCGCCCAGACGAAATAGTCGAGCGGCATCGGCGCGGTGTCGTGCGGGTCACCCTGCAGGAAGTTCTCGCGCGCCTGTCGCTCGTTATGGGCGTAGCGCACGGCGTAGATCTGGTAGGTGTCGGACGCCATCGCGGTCTCCTCCGGTCAGTTCAGTCCCGCCCGATCGACCGCGCCGCGACGGGTAGAGTCAGAAAATGCGGTGTGTGGGTCGCGGCGAAGGCGAGGACGCGGTTGGCCAGCCCCGCGACCGTCACGCGTTGGCCGCGGGCGAGTCCGGCATAACCGATCCGCGCTACCTCGTCGGCGGTCATCATGCGGCGCGCCTGCAGCCCCGAGGGCAGGCTGCCGGCGACCTCGAAGAAATTGGTCGCCGTCGTGCCGGGGCACAGCACATTGACGCTGACGCCGGTGCCGGCGAGCTCCTGCGCCAGCGCCTCGCCGAAGCTGCGGACATAGGCCTTGCTCGCGGCATAAACCGCCATATTGGGGCAGGGCAGGAACGACGCGGTCGACGCCACCAGCACGATCTTGCCGCGCCCCCTCGCCAGCATCGGCGGCAGGAGGGCACGCGTCAGTTCGGTCAGCGCGACGATGTTGACCTGCATGATCTCGGCGTTGCGAACCGGATCGATCCGGTCGAAGCGTCCGATCGCCCCGAGCCCGGCATTGTTGACCAGCACCTCGATCTCGATGCCTGCCGCAGCGATCTCGCGAACCAGCGCCGCCGCGGCGCCCCGCTCGGCAAGATCGGCCGGAATGATCGTCGACGCCGCGCCAAGCTCGCGCAGTTCCTCGGCCAGTGCCTCCATCGGCGCTAGGCTGCGCGCGCTCAACACCAGGTC
>DATNJF010000081.1:0-17312 GCA_035604035.1 Allostellaceae bacterium
CGTTCAAGACCCGGGCCCAGCGCCTCTATCATTCGGTCGATTTCCGGCTCTGCCCGTTCGAGAACCTGCAGCACCGGAGCCATGACGTAGCCTTCATTGCGCGGCTGAATCACGTCGTCGGACGACCATTTGATCAGCAGATAGTCATTGCGGCCCGCAGCGAGCTTGCGGATCGCCTTGAGGCGCGTAGGCCAGCTAAGCGCTGGCGGGGCCACTGTCCGCCGCCGCGGTCGAGTCACGCCCGCACCCTGCCCGGCGTCATGTGACGGGATGGCTGGTTTTCGCCTGGAGCAAAGTCGGCAACCGGAGACATGATCTTGTCTAGCGCGAATTGCACCCGCGCGAAAACAGTTCCAGCGCCGGTCGCCGAGCACACCTCCGCCATTGACACCCGGTTGCGCAGCCTCTATCGCGGCGCTGAGGCTCCGTTCTACGGCATCACAACTGCCTTGCGGCGCCGGACCAGTGTCGAGTTAGCGCCATGAAAATCAATTTCGCCGAGTTCGAGCCGCCGCGTTCCGGCGCCGTCGCGGTCGGGGTCTGGGAAGAGGGCGCTTTGAGCCCTTCGGCGCGTCAGCTTGACGAGGCAAGCGGAGGGGCGATCGCCCGCGCTCTCGCCGCGTCGCCGCGTTTCCGCGGCAAACGCAGTGAAATCGTGCCGGTGGTCGGTCCGGCCAATCTCGGTGTCGACCGCATTGCTATTGTGGGCCTCGGCAAGCCCGATGCGTTTGATCAGCGTGCGGCCGAGGACATCGGCGGCGCGCTCGTTGCCCACCTGAACAGCGTCGGGGCGAACGAGGCCGCCATCGGCCTCGATGTTGGTGATGCCGCATCGATAAAAGCCGCGGACGCCGCGGCGCACCTCGCGCTTGGCGCCGCGCTGCGCGCCTACCGTTTCGACAAATACCGCACGACGGAGCGCCCGGAGCGCAAGCCGACGCTCACGGCGCTCACCATCTCCGGTCTGGCTCCGACTGCCGCCCGACGCGCTTACAAGGATTTGGCTGTCGCCGCCGAGGCGGTGGCGTTCACCCGCGACCTCGTCTCCGAGCCGGCCAATATCATCTATCCCGAGACCCTGGCCGAGCAGGCGGTTGGCCTGTCCGCGCTCGGGCTCGATGTCGAGGTGCTCGATGAAGGCCGCATGGCCGAGCTCGGGATGCATGCGATCCTCGGTGTTGCTCAGGGCAGCGTGCGGCCACCAAGGCTCGTGGTCATGCGCTGGAACGGCGGCGCCGAGGGCGAGCCGCCGCTCGCCTTTGTCGGCAAGGGCGTGACGTTCGACACCGGCGGCATCTCGATCAAGCCCGCCGCCGGCATGGGCGAGATGAAATGGGACATGGCCGGCGCCGGAGTGGTTATCGGGCTGATGCGGCTCCTCGCCGCGCGTACCGCCAAGGTCAACGCGGTCGGGGTGGTGGGGCTGGTCGAGAACATGCCCTCGGGCTCGGCGCAGCGCCCCGGCGACATCGTCAAGTCGATGTCGGGGCAGACGATCGAGGTGCTGAACACCGACGCCGAGGGTCGGCTCGTGCTCGCCGACGCGCTGTGGTACTGCCAGGATCGCTTCAAGCCGGCGCTGATGATCGACCTGGCGACCCTGACCGGTGCGATCATCGTCGCGCTCGGCCACGATCACGCCGGACTCTTCGCCAACAACGACGAGCTCGCCGATCGCCTCATCGCCGCTGGCAAGGCGGTCGGCGAGAAATTGTGGCGCCTGCCGCTCGACGATACCTATAACCGGGCGATCGACAGCGATGCCGCCGACGTCAAGAACATCGCCGGCGACCGCGCCGCCGGCAGCATTATCGGCGCGCAATTCGTCCAGCGCTTCGTCAACAAGGTGCCGTGGGCGCATCTCGACATCGCCGGGGTCGCCTGGTCGAAAAAGGACGCGCCCACCGTGCCCAAGGGGGCGACCGCCTTTGGCGTCCGCCTGCTCAACCGCTTCGTCAGCGAGTATTACGAGAAAGGCTGAGCCAAGCCGCAAGGGAATCGAGATGGCCGAGATCGGCTTCTACCACCTGCTGTCGACGCCGCTGGAGCGTGCCTTGCCTCGCCTGCTCGAGCGCGCGGTGGGGCAGGGGCACCGCGTCGTCATCCAGGCCGGCTCACCCGAGCGCGTCGAGCATCTGAACGCGCTGCTGTGGACCTATGACGAGGCGGGATTCCTGGCGCACGGCTCGGCGCGCGACGGCAACGCCGGGGCGCAGCCGATCTGGCTGACCCACCAGGCGGAAAACCCAAACAGCGCCTCGATCCTCTTCCTCGTCGACGGCGTTGAGGCCGAGGACCTCACCGGCTTTGCCCGCTGCATCGACATGTTCGACGGCAACGCGCCGGAAGCGGTCGAGGCGGCGCGCAACCGCTGGCGCACCGCCGGGGCCGCCGGGCATACACTCACCTATTGGCAGCAGACCGAGAAGGGCTGGGAGAAGAAGGCTTAGGCCGTGTACTCATAAATGACGTGGGGGCTGGACCGCTCTCGACCCTAAGCTGTCATTCGCGGCGCCTGGCGATTTTCGCTGTGGTGCCTGGCGGTTATCTGTCGCAGATCATGGCACGCCAACCCCGGTGATGATCCGCCTCGGCTCCTGCTATCATGATCGCGAGAGGGAGGACCCGGGGATGGGCGCCACTCGGAAATACGTCGTCATCGACCCCGCCACCGGCAAAATCGATCGCCGCATCTTTAGCGAGCAGGCGATCTACGACGTCGAGATGGAGAAGATCTTCGGGCGCGCCTGGCTGATGATCGGGCATGAGAGCCTGGTGCCAGCCGCCGACGATTTCTTCCACACCTACATGGGCGAAGACCCGGTCATCCTGACCCGCGACGGGGAGGGCCGGCTCCACGCGCTCCTCAACATGTGCCGCCACCGCGGCAACCGCGTGGTGCGCTGCGACGACGGCAACGCCAAGCGCTTTATGTGCACCTATCACGGCTGGACCTACCGCAACGACGGCGCGCTCGAGTACGTCCCCGGGGAGTCCGAGGCCTATTACGACGCGCTCGACAGGCCATCGCTCGGCCTGATCGAGGCCCGCGTCGAGACCTACGCGGGAATCGTCTTCGCGACCTGGGCCAAGGATGCCCCGAGCCTCGAAGCCTATCTGGGCGACGCGCGCTGGTATCTGGACACCGTGTTCAATCGGCGGGATTGCGGCATGCAGGCCCTCGGCCCGATGAAATGGCTCGAGCCCGTCAATTGGAAGACGTTGGTGGACAATTGCTCGGACAACTATCACGTCCCCACCAGCCATCTCTCCAGCGCCCGGGTCCAGACCCGCTATCTCGGCCGGCCGCCGCTGTCCCACGAGGACCAGTTCGCGAGCCCCAACAAGCACGCCTTTGTCAACGGGCACTCGATCACCTTCCGCGACGCGGATGACAACGTGCCCCGCTACGTGCATGGCGTGTCGAGCGAGACGTTCTCGCTGTTCCAGGAGTACCACGACGCCACGATGCAAGAGGTCGAGCGGCGGCTCGGCACGCTCCGCGCGCGCCGGGTGCAGCTCGGCAACCATTCCATCTTCCCGAACGGGATCCTCGGACTCCGGCTGGCCCTGCCCCGTGGCCCGCTCAAGACCGAGTTCTGGCACTTCGTGCTGCTGGACCGGGATATGCCCGAGGAGTTGAAGCGCGTGATCCGCATCGGCAGCCAAGCCAACAACGGCGCCGCGGGCATGTTCGAGCAGGACGACGTCGACAACTGGCGTCAGGTGACCGCCGCGAGCACCAGCCGCTTCGGGCGCCAGCACCCCCAAGATTTGTCGATGGGCTTGGGGCACGCGGGGCCGCATGCGGATTATCCAGGGCTCGTCTCCGAGCGGTACATCTCGGAGAACAACCAGCGCCTCTTCTATAGGCGCTGGGAAGAGTTCATGAACGCGCGGAGCTGGGCCGACATCCCGCTCGATCCGATCAAGGCCGGCTTCGACGGCACCGCGACCATGCAGGGCTAGCGGGCGGCGATCCGGTGAAGACAAAGCGCGCGCGGGCCGCGGCCCGCCCGGTGGCGCTGCCACCGCCGCAGGCGCTGTGGTTCGAGCTGATGCAATTCTACATCCGCGAGGCCTGGTTGCTCGACGAGCGCCGGCTCAAGGAGTGGCTCGATCTCTTCACCGACGATGTCCTCTACTTCATGCCGCGGCGCAAGAACGTGCCGCGACGGGAATTGCAGCGCGAGCTGACGCCGCTTGGCGACCTGGCGATCCTCGAGGAGGACAAGCGCTATCTCGAGATGCGGGTGGCGCGGCTCGAGACAGGCATGGCCTGGGCCGAGGATCCGCCGTCGCGCACCCGTCACCTGATCGGCAATCTCAAGGCGGCGCCGTTGGAGAACGGCGAGGTCGAGGCCAGGACTGCGTTTCTGGTGTACCGCTCCCACCTGGAGACGGATCATCAGCTTCTCTCCGGTTGCCGCGACGATGTGCTACGCAAAGTGAACGGCGCGTGGAAGGTAGCGAGGCGCACGATCGTCCTTGACGCCAACGTCCTCCTCGACAAGAACCTCAGCGTGTTCCTTTAGCCGTCCCGCTCAATACCCCCGCAGGAACGCGAGGACCTGCGCGGTCCACTCGGCCGGCTTTTCGAACGGCGGCCAGTGCCCGCAATTGTTGAGCAGCACGAGGCGCGAGTCGGCAATGTGATTGAGGATCGCGATGCTGACCTCAAACGGCACCATCCGGTCGTAGCGCCCGTGGATCAACAGGACCGGCGCCTGGATGCCGGCGAGGTCCGGGGTGTAGTCGTGCGGCGTGCTCACCGATTGCGCGCGCGCCTCCATGAACTCGGGCGACCAGGTGTGCGCGCGGTGGATGTAGTCGACCAGCTCATCGCTCACCAGGGTCGCATCGTCGATGTGCACGCGCAGATAGCGCCGGATGTTCTCTGGGCTCGGGTCGGCGATGGCCTGACTGGTGGCCCGGCTGCCCTCCGAGGGGCGATTGGCCATCAAATAGCGGTCGCCGCCGGTGCCGATATGCGATCCGCCCATGACGAATTTTAGCACCCGCTCGGGGTAGCTGATCGCCGCCACCATCGCCGACTGCCCGCCCTGCGAATTGCCGACCCAGCGCGCCTGCTCGATGCCGAGGGCGTCGAGCAGGGCGACCGCGGTGCGCGCCTGGAGCGCGTGGACTCCCTCGCGGTAGACGATGGGGCCGGTCTTCGAAAAGTTCGGCATGTCCATCAGGATGCAGCGGTAATGCTGCGACAGTTCGCCGATCGCCTTGTGAAACGTGATCCACGCGGTGGTGCCGGGGCCATACGAGTGGAGAAACAGCACCGGCTCGCCAGCGCCTACCTCGTGGTAGTGCACGTTCATGCCGCCTGGCATGCCGCCCACCGCGATGGTCTTGCTGGTTCCCGCCTCGGTGAGACCATTCGACGCGATGAAGGGCATCTCTTTTCCCCGCCGCAGACGCTTTATGAGTGCACGACCTCGGACCTGCGGCCGATCAGGTGCAGCGCCCGGCATAGACGATGTCGCCACCGTTGCTAAATTGCGGCCCGGCTTTGGTCGGCGGGTTGGGGATGAAGCGGCGGGTATCGACGACAAACCCGCTGGCGCACATCGCATGTGCCTTCAGCGCCTGCGCCAACCAGTCGCGGCGGATGCGCTCGGCCACACCGTCATCGTTCTCGGTCATTACGGTGCTGGTGCTCGCGCTGTAGAGGAAGCTGTCGGGTCCGGTCGCCGTGAAGCCCTCATTCCGGTCGGTGCCGACGCAGGCGGCAAGCGGGATCAGACAAAGCAGGAAGAGCGCGCGCATCGGCCAGGGTCTCCCGAGCTGGACCTCCTTCTAATCCCCGATTCCGTGCGTGGGAGCAAGTACCGGCAATGGCGGCGCGCGGCACGCTTCGTTATAACCGCTCCCAATTGGCGCTGACGGGGCGAGGTTCGCGTGAGGGCAATTGGCCTCCGGAAGACAATCTGCCTCGTTGTGGCCCTGTTGTTGCTTTCGCTGGCGGGGCTTGCCGCCCAGGGCGATACGCCTGGCAACTCGAATCCGCCCGCACCCGACGCCAAGCCGCCCGCTCTGCCGCCCCCGCAACACGTTGAGACCAACCACACGATCCAGCTCGGCCAGCGCAAGCTCGATTACCGAGCGATCGCCGAAACGATCGCCTTGACCGATGCCAAGGGGACGCAGACGGCATCGGTGTTCACGATCTCCTATCTCGCCGATCCAGCACCGGGACAGTCTCGGCCGGTCGCGTTCTTCTTCAACGGCGGTCCGGGCGCGGCGGCGGTGTTCCTGCATCTCGGAACGGCCGGCCCGCGGATCATGGCGCCCGATCCGAGCGGCGCCGTGCCGGGCCCGCCGGTGCGGCTGATCGACAACCCATCGACTTGGCTGGATTTCACCGACCTGGTCTTCGTTGATCCGGTCGGCACCGGGTTCAGCCGCGGCGAGGGCAAAGACGACAACCCTGGTAAGCCGTTCTGGAATGTGAAGTCCGATATCGAATCGCTCGATTCGGTCGTGCGGCTATGGTTGACCAAGCACCAGCGCTGGGGCGATCCGATTTATCTCGTCGGCGAAAGTTATGGTGGGTTCCGCGTTGGGGCGATGGCGAAGAGCCTGGCGCGCGACGAGGGCATCGTCGTCAACGGCGTGGTGATGATTTCACCGGCGCTCGACTCGATCTTTATCAACCCGGACGTCGGCACCCTGGCCGCGGCGTCGGCGATCCTGCCGAGCTTCGCCGCTACGGCGGCGTCGTTGGCCGGCAACTCTGCTTTCGACCCGGTGCCGGTCGAACGGTTTGCTCTGTCCGATTACCTGGTCGGTCTCGCCACGATGAAAGGCGTGCCGCCGCCTGGCGACCCGTTTATCGCCAAGGTTGCCGGCCTGATCGGGCTGCCGGTCGATATCGTCAGGCGCGAGCGCGGCTGGGTATCGAATTCGGTGTTTGCGCACGAATTGCGCCGGGATCAGAACCAGGTCTTGAGCCTCTACGACGCGACGATCACCCGGCCGTCCCCGGCCAACCCCTGGGATCCGACTGCGGGCGACCCGATCCTCGACAATTCGATCGCCGCCTTTACCGCCGCCTTCAACGCTTATGCGCCGGAAGGGCTTGGCTACCACAGCGACCTGCAATATCGCACACTGCCGCGCAGCGTTTCGCACCAGTGGAATTTCGACGGGTCGCGCGAGGGCGAGGACGGGCTCGGCCTCGCGCTCTCTGGCCTGCAAACCACCTTGCTCGACTATCCCAACACCAAGGTGTTGATCGCCAACGGTCGGTATGATCTCGTGACCCCGTATTTGTCGTCGCGCTGGCTGGTCGATCAGCTGGCGATCCCGCAAGCAACACGCGATGCGATCCGGCTTAAGGTCTATGAGGGCGGCCACATGATGTATCTCCGGTCGCAATCGCGCGCGGCGCTGGCCGCCGACGTGGCGGCGCTCTTCGCCGCTCACTAGCGCCGCCGTCTCGCCGTCGGTCGCCGAACCGATTGCATCAGCCCGTCGAGCGCGGCGAGGAGCGCGTCGGCGGCTTGCGGTCCGGCCTCGATGTGGCGTAGCGCGAGGGCCGTGGCTTCCGCCGTCGACAGCGCCTCGCGGCGCGGTTCGCGGCGCAATCGGCCGAGCCGGGCCGGGTGCGGCGGGTTGAGCACGATACGGTGCAGCTTCAGCAGCCAAGGGTTACGCCACCATAGCGTCTTTGCCTGGCTCCAGGTGCCGTCGAGGATGATGATGCCGCGCAGCCCGCTGAGCACCGCGCGCGGATCGCCAATGGGTTCGCCATTCTGGCCGAGTACGCTGAGCTCCCGCCGCTCTGCCGCCGCCGGCCACGCGGCGCCGAGATGTAGCACGGCCCAGCGCCTGGGCTCGGCTGGCCCGCCATAGGCCCGAGCCAGCCCCGGCCATGACAACCCGATGACCAACTTCGCCTGGCGCAAGGTCGCAGTGACGAGCGTCGCGGTCGACAACGCCTCGCGCTGCTCGTGCGGATGCTGAAGGATCAGCACAAAGACCCGGTTGTCGATCGGCTCGGTCATGACTGCACTATACAGGCAGCGGGCCGATTTCCTTTTTTGCTTGGACGCGTCGGGATATCCTTCGTCCAACAATGCGTCCCGGCAACCGCCAGCTTCTCATCTCGCTCATCGTCGCCTGCGCCATGTTCATGCAGAACATGGATTCGACGATCATCGCGACGGCCCTGCCGGTGATCGCTCGCTCGCTCGGCGAGAGCCCGCTGCGCCTCAACGTCGCGATCACCTGTTATCTGTTAAGCCTCGCCGTGTTCGTGCCGATCAGCGGTTGGACTGCCGACCGCTTCGGGGCGCGGCGGGTATTCAGCGCTGCAATCGCCGTATTCATGCTCGGCTCGATCGGCTGCGGCTTGTCGCAGACCCTGCCGCTTTTGGTGCTCTCGCGCATCGTGCAGGGCATGGGTGGAGCGATGATGGTGCCGGTTGGTCGGCTGGTGCTGCTCAAAACCGTACCGCGCTCCGAGCTGGTGCGGGCGATGTCCTATGTCAGCCTGCCGGCGCTGTTGGGTCCGGTGACCGGGCCGCCGCTCGGCGGGTTTATCGCGACCTACGGCTCGTGGCGCTGGATCTTCTTCATCAACATCCCGATCGGGCTGATCGGCATCGCTCTCGTCAATCTGTTCATCGAGGATTTTCGCGAGACCGGCCGGCGCCCGTTCGACTTCCGCGGGTTCGTGTTGACCGGGATCGGCCTGGCGGCCCTGGCCCTCGGCTTCGAGACAATCGGGCGAGGCGCGTTGCCGGCGGCGGTGACGGTTGGCCTCCTTGCCGGCGGTTTCCTCTGCCTGGTGCTCTACATCCGCCATGCCAAACGGGTCGAGTTCCCGGTCATCGATCTCGCGCTGATGCGCATCCCGACCTATGCCGCGGCGACGATCGGCGGGTTTCTCTTCCGTATGGGGCTGGGGGCACTGCCATTCCTGCTGCCGCTGATGTTGCAAGTCGGGTTCGGTCTTTCCGCGCTCAATTCGGGGCTCTTGACCTTCGCCAGTGCCGCCGGCGCGATGACCATGAAGATCGGCGTCAACACCATCATTCGCGCCTTGGGGTTCCGCGTGGTGCTGGTCGGCAATGCGGTGATCAGCACCGGGTTCCTCTTTGTCTACGCCTTCTTCCAGCCCTCGACGCCGCACATGGTGATCTTCATCGCGCTGCTCGCCGGGGGGTTCTTCCGCTCGCTGCAGATGACCAGCATCAACTCGCTGAGCTACGCCGACGTGCCGGGCCCGATGCTGAGCCGCGCCACCAGCCTCACCAGCATGTGCCAGCAATTGTCGCAGACCGCCGGGGTCGCGACCGGCGCGCTGCTGCTCTACCTGCTGCTGGCGGCGCGCGGCGAGACGCAACTGACGCCGCTCGACTTCTCGCTCGCTTTCGCCGGGGTTGGGATCGTCGGCATGCTGTCGGTGCCGTTTTTCCTGCGCATGTCGCCCGATGCCGGCGCCGAGGTCAGCGGGCGCCGCAAGCTGGTGGAATCTTGATGCCTCACCTCCGGCTCCTCGCCTGGAATATCCGGCAGGGCGGCGGCTCGCGCCTGCCGGCGATCGCCGAGGCGCTCATGCGCCACGACGCCGATGTGCTGGTCCTCTCCGAATATCGTGGCGGCGACTCGGCGCTGCGCCTGCGCGAGACGCTGGCGCGGCTCGGCTATCCGCATGTCACGACGCCGCTGCCGCCGCCGGGCAAGAGCGGCGTGCTGGTGGCCGCGCGCCGCCGCTTTCGCGCCCACGCGGCGCTCAGCGACGCGCTGCCGGAGCCGTATCGGCTGGTGCATGTCGAGATCGGCAGGCTGTCGTTGTGCGGCGTCTACATGCCGAACCTGCTGGCGAAAGTGCCGTATTGGGAAGCCGTGGTCGCTAGCCTGGCAACAAAGATCGATAGTCACGCGCTGGCGATCGGTGATTTCAACACCTGCCGCGCCTATGTCGACGAGCCTGGCGCGATCGACCGCTGCGCCCATTTTATGGATCGCGTCGCGGAGCTTGGCTTTTGCGATCTATGGCGTCAGCGCTATCCGGACGGCCGTGAATTCTCCTGGTACAGCCATCGCGGCAACGGTTTTCGCATCGACCACGCCTTCCTGTCGCCGGCGCTGGCGCGTCGGGCCGGGCCGATCCGCTATTCGCATGACGAGCGTCTCAGCGGTCTGTCCGACCACTCGCCGCTGCTGCTCGAATTACGGCGTTAAGGGCTTAGCGCTTTAGGACTTCAGGAGGGATGTCGTCGCGCCAATTGCGGCCGGTATTCCAGCCCCAGGGACGGATCGCGTTGCGCTTTTCGATCAGCTTTTCGATCTCGGCGTCGATTTCCCACTCCGGCCGGTCGCCGTTGGCCTTGGCCAGATAGAGCGCGTAGAGCTGGTCCCAGATGACCGTCAGTTGGGCGTTCTGCTCGTCGGTGAACGGGGGGAAGAACGCTGCGGCCTCTGACATGCCGGCTCCGTCGGTTGCGTGGCGCTAACGAGCGCAACCTATGGGGAGCCGGTTAGCAGCCTGTTAACGTGAAGACCTATTTACCATCCGCGGCAACCGCTTCGACAACGCTGCCGAGCTGGCGCCGGATCAGCCGCGCGTAGAGCCCGTTGCGCGCGATGAGCGCGGCGTGGCTGCCGGTTTCGATCACATGCCCATGGTCGAGCACGACAAGCAGATCGGCGTTGCGCACGGTCGAGAGCCGGTGGGCGATGACGATGGTCGTGCGATCGCGCATCAATGCATCGAGCGCGTTGCGCACCTGCGCCTCGCTCACCGCGTCGAGATGCGACGTCGCCTCGTCGAGCACCAAGGTCGGCGCGTTCTTCAAGAAGGCGCGGGCGATCGCCACCCGTTGGCGCTGGCCGCCCGAGAGTTGCACGCCGCGCTCGCCGACCCGTGTGTCGAGCCCCTCGGGCAATGACATGACGAACTCGGCCAAGGCCGCCTGGTCGAGCGCCCGATAGATCGCCTTCTCGTCGGCGTCGGGGCGGGCGAGGGCGACGTTGGCCCTCAGGCTGTCGTTGAAGAGATAGGTGTCCTGTGAGACCAGCGAGACGCGGCCGCGCAGATGGTCGAGCTCAAAATCCTTGAGATCGATGCCGTCGATCAGGATATGCCCGGCGCTTGGATCCCAAAACCGCAGCAGCAAGTTCGCCAGTGTCGTCTTGCCCGCGCCGGATGGGCCGACGATCGCCACTGTCGCTCCAGCGGGGATGTCGAGCGTGACGCCGTCGAGCGCCGGTCGCCGCGCGCCCGGATAGGTGAAGCCGACCCCGTCGAAGTGGATCGTCGAACCGCCAATCGGCGCCGGCGGCCGTTCGACGCCGTCGACTACTGCCGGCTTCTCGTGATGCACGGCGAAAAGCCGCCGCGTCGAGGCGATGGTATCGGCGAGCTGGCGGCTGACTTGGGCGATCTCCGAGATGGGCAGAAACGACGACAGCGACAAGAGGATCAGCAAGGGCAGGATGGTTGCCGCAAGCTGACCCTCGGCGACGAGAAACGCTCCGACGATCGCCACCATGAGCCCGCCGATCCCAGTGCAGATCTCGAGCTGCGCGGTCTGCGCCGACAAATCGTGAAGCAATTGCAGCCGGACTTCCTGATAGCTCTCCACCACCTCCATAAAGCCCTGCCGCCGCCGTCCGACCGCCTGAAACGCGACGAGGTCGGAAAGCCCCTGGATGGTCTCGGTGACATAGCCGCTGAGCAGGCCAAGCCGGTCGCGCGCCACCGCGCCGAGGCGGTCGATCTTCGCTCGCATCACCCACGGTGCCAGGGCCGCGTAGAGGATGAAGGGTAGGATCGCCAGCGCGATCGGCCAGGCGACGACGGCCAGCGTCAGCACCACGGTCGCTGGCACCAGGATCGCCACCAGCGCCGGCGCGACGGTATGCGCGAAAAAGTACTCGATCGTCTCGATGTCCTGCGCGGCCAGCGAGATTAGATCGCCTGAACGCCGCCGCACGAGATAGGCCGGCGCCAGCGTGTCGAGCTTGCGAAACAGATCGATCCGCATCTCGGCGAGCAGCCGGTAGGCGATGTCATGCGCCTTCCACGACTCGATCCAGTGCAGGATGCCGGCGAGGGGGGCCAACACCCCGAGCAGGATCAGCAGATAACCATAGGAGCCTCGGGTCTTGACCGCGGCGACCGCAAGTGCGCCGACGATGCCGACGCCGATAAACGCGGCGACCCGGCTGATCCCCGAGCCGACGACGATGGCGAACTGCCGCCGCCACGGCGCGATGGTCTGCGTCAAGGTCGCCAGGGTCGCCACCCAGCCGACCTGCGCCGCGGCGGCCGCGGTCGCTGCCGGCGCCTCCTCGCCGTAATCGGCCGACTCCGCCGAAGCGGCACCCATAATCGCAGGCTCGTCGATGATGACATTGTCATCGCCGCGCTCTTCGGCCTGCGCGCCCATCAATCGGCGATAGGGTCCGTCGCGGCGGATCAGCTCGGCGTGGCTGCCTTCCTCGACAATTTTGCCCTGGTCGAGCACCAGGATGCGGTCGGCGCCGATGACGCTCGACAACCGGTGCGCCAGGATCAGCGTGGTGCGGCCAGCCGCGAGCCGGTCGATCGCCTGTTGGATGACCGCCTCGTTCTCGGCATCGACCGATGACAGAGCCTCGTCGAGGATTAGGATCGGTGCGTCGCGCAGCAGCGCCCGGGCGATCGCCAGGCGTTGGCGCTGCCCGCCGGAGAGGTTGACGCCGCGCTCGCCGAGCATCGTCTCGTAGCCCTGCGGCAGCGCCATGATGAACTCGTGCGCGTTGGCGTCGTGCGCGGCGGCTTCGAGTTCGGCTTGGCTGGCGTCGGGCCGCCCCAGCCGCAGGTTTTCTTCGACCGTGCCGTGGAACAAATAGGTGTCCTGGTGGACCACCGCGATCTGCGCGCGCACGGTCTCGGGGTCGAGGCTTCGCAAGTCCTGGCCGCCAATCTTCACGCTGCCCGATTGCGGGTCAAAGAGGCGCAGCAGGAGCCGCGCGATCGACGATTTTCCCGAGCCGCTCGGCCCGACAATTCCGATCTTTTCGCCCGCAGCGACCGTGAACGACAGCGAGTCGTGCGCCGGCTGCCGTCCGCCGGGATAGGCGAAGCAGACAGTGTCGAACTCGATCGTCGGCTCCAAGGTGGTAACGGCGGCATGGGACGAAGCTGGCGGCACCAGCGGCTCGGCTTCGAGCAGCGCGGTGATCCCGGCCGCGGCCGATTGGCCGACCATGCCCTGGTGCAGCACCGAGCGCAGGTCGCGCAGCGGCCGGAATATCTCGGTCCCGGCCATCAGCACGATCAGCAGCGCGGTGATGCTCATCTCGCCCTGCGCCACCCGCCAAACGCCGAGGCCGAGCGCTACCGCCGCGCCGCCCGCGACCCCGACATCGGTGATGCCGCGGGTCATCACGCTGGTGCGCAGCACACTCATCGTCGTTTCCGACAGGTACCGCGCCTTCTCGGCGAGCCGCCTGCCATAGGCGGTGCTCTGCCCGAAAGCCTTCAAGGTCGGCAGGCCCTGCACCGCATCGAGAAACTCTGAACCGAACGATTTTACCGCCTCGTGCCGTATCTGGCCCTTGCCGCCCTCGACCTTGTTCCACGCCATCGGCGAGACGAGTGTCACCAGCGCCGCGATCAGCATCACCGTCGCGACCGGCAGATCCCACCATAGGATGAACAGGAAGATCGCGATCGGGGTCAGCGCAGCGACGCATACCTGCGGCACGTATTGGCCGAAGAAGGTTTGCAGCTGCTCGACCCCGTCGACCACCGACAGCATCACGCCGCCGGTGCGCTCGCCGGCGAACCAGGCCGGGCCGAGCTCGGCGATCTTGTCGTAGAGCCGCCCGCGCAGATCGCTCTGCACCTTGGCGGCGGTGTTATGGGCGATGAGGGTGCGGTAGTGGTCGAGCAGTCCCCTCATCAGCACGGAGGTGGCGACCCCCGCGGCGGCGAGCGAGATCGGCAGGAAGCCGGAGCCGGCGAACACCCGGGCGAGCATGGTGCCGAGCAGCGTGAAGCGGGCGATGCCGAACGCCGCCGCGACGAGCCCGATCAAGATCGCCAGCGCGATCCGCCCGCGCAAGCCGCGGGTCAGCCGCCACAAATAGCGGTCAAAATACATCTAGCGCCACTTCGCCTCGGAATTGCCGGCGCGTTGTGCGTCAGAGAGCGTGCGCGGGTCCTCGACGTCGACCGTTAGGTGCTCGGTCGGCCGCGGCGTAGCGGTGACGATGCTGACCCCGCTCGGCGCATGGAATCGATGCCAGGTGTTCTGCGGCACGATCGCGACCATGCCGGCGCTCAGCTCGTGCGTTTCGAGGCCCGCCTCGGTCATCAGATACAGCGTCGTAGACCCGTCAACAATCTGCACCAGCTCATCGCCGTTGGGATGACGCTCCCACGCCGCATCGCCGGAGAATTTCGCGCTGTAGACATTGCCGTCGCGGTACGGCGCCAGGGTAACAAAGGCGCCGGTCGCCTTGCGCTTGGCCTCGGTCGATTCCGGCCGGCGGCCATGCATCATCGGCATCTTCGCGAGCGTGTCCTTGAGATCGAGGATCGCGACCATCGGTTGTTCCTTTGCTGGCGACTTGCTGATGCTTCACCGTCACTGGTTCGGCGATATTGCCACGTTTCCGCTGTGAGGGTTGTCTTGTCCATTAGTCGAGGGTTCGCGGGTCCTCGACATGGATAGACGGATGGTCGGTGGGCTGCGGCGTCGCCGTCATCAATGTCACACCGTCGGGTGCTTCGAACCGGTGCCAAATCCCTTGCGGCACGACCGCGATCATGCCCGGCCCCAACGTCAAAGCCTGCGGTCCATCATCGGTCATCAGATGCAGCGTCGCTGCGCCATCGAGGATATGCACGAGCTCGTCGCCGTTGCGGTGACGCTCCCACCCGCCCTTGCCGGCAAATTTGGTGGTGAAGATGGCGCCGTCGCGATATGGCGCCAGTTGGGCGGAAGAACCCTGTCGTTCCGCTCTGGTTGTCTGTGGGGTCCGCTCTCGCAACATCGTCAGCTTCGCAAGCTCTGCGTTGAGGTCGATCAGCGTGGCCATGCTTCGCTCCTATTGTTTGCGTGCGATTCCACGAATCTATCTCGTGTCGGTGATAGACTTAGTGATACGAATAGCTATCTTAAATCAACGAATCTGAGATGTAGCGATACAGGATCGTATCATGGTGGCTCTTGATGAGGCGGCAGTTGCGGGCGCGGAATTCCGCCGCGGCCCGGGGGATAGACGCCCCCAACCCAATGGCGCCGGGTCGATGGATTGGGACGATGTTCGGGTGTTCCTCGCTGTGGCACGCCACGGATCGCTGCGCGCGGCCGGCCGCGCGCTGGGGCTGAGCCAGCCAACGATCGGCCGGCGGCTCGCCACGTTCGAGGCCACGTTCGGTGGCCCGACCTTGTTCGATCGCCTGCCCGAGGGGCTGCGCCTCAATGCCGCTGGCGAACAGCTGGTTCCGGCGGCGGAAAGCGTCGAGCGCGCCGCTCTGATGCTGGAGCGGCGGCGCGCGGCGGCGTCGCCCGCGCTGAGCGGAACGGTGCGGGTTTCGGTCGGCGAATGGGCGGCCGGCTTTCTCGCCCGCTGCCTTTCCGAGGCGGGGCCGACGGCACTGCCGGCCGGGATCACGCTGGAGCTGGTCGAATCGCGGCAGACGGCGAATCTCGCGCGCCGCGAGGCCGATCTGGCGGTGCGCCACCACCCGCCGGAAAGCGGCGATCTTTACGTCGCCAAGGTCGGCACGTTCGCCTGCGCGGTGTATCGCCGGCGCGGTTCGGGCAGCGACGCCTGGGTCACCTACACCGAGGAGCAGGCGCATTACGCGACCGCGCGCTGGGTGCAGGAGCAGATCGAGAAGGCCGGCGGCGCGGTCGCGCTGCGCGCGTCGAATTCGGCGATGCAGCTGGCGGCGATCCGCGCCGGAAGTGGGAAGGGGGTCTTGCCCTGCTACGCCGCGGACGACGACCCGCTGCTCGAACGCCTGACCGCGCCGGTCCCGGAGATCGCCGCCGAATATTCGGTGATCGTGCACCGCGACCTGCGCCGCGCGGTCTGCGTCCGCGCGGTCATCGATTGGGTCCGCGCGGTGTTCGCCGACCAGCACGATGCGCTGGCCGGCAGTCGCTAGCGCATTCGCGAGAAGTAGGCGAACCCGATGCCGACCACGATTGCCGGAAGGATCAACGCCATGATGGTCCAGACGCCCATCGCCAGAAAAACGATCTGATTGATCACGACCATCGCGGTGTAGAGATACAAGGCCCACCGCCGCATCAACCAGAACCCCACCGTGCAAGCGGCGCCGATGATCGCCGACGCAGCCAGGTAGGGCGGATACCAGGCGCCGATCGAACGCGCCGCGTCGGTGAAGATTACTGGAATGACAAACACGGCGCCGATCGCGGACAGGACGCAGAGTATGGTGATCGGGATCGGGCGGCCCGCGGAAGCCGCGCTCGGGGTGCTATCTGTCGTCATGTTGTTCCCCTCCGCTGATGTGCTTTAGATGGTTGTTGATGCGCGTTGGCGTGGCGGGCTCGCCCGGCCAGTGGAATTCCCGCTTGCTTCGGGTGGAGGCGGCGCACCACGCTAGACGATACAGCAAGGAGGGCGAAACGGATGCATCGCGTGTTGATCACCGGCGCTGGCGGCGGCATCGGCCGTGGCCTGCGCGAGACCTTGCGCGGCATCTATCCGGTGCTGCGCCTGTCAGACCGCGTACCGATCGCGCCGGCGCGGCCAGAGGGACCCGGAATCGAGGAGGTCGACCAGACCGAGCTCGCCGACATGGCAGCGGTCGAGCGCATGGTCGCCGGCTGCGACGGCATCATCCATCTCGGGGGAATCTCGGGCGAGAACAGCTGGGAGAAGATCCTCGAAGGCAACATCGTCGGCCTCTACAACACCTTCGAGACGGCGCGGCGCGCTGGGGTCAAACGCATCGTCATGGCGACCTCGAACCACGCGGTTGGTTTCTACCCGCGCGCCCAGACGATCGATCATCGGGTCACGGTGCGCCCCGACAGCCGCTACGGCGTGTCGAAAGCGTTTAGCGAGGCGCTCGCCAGCCTTTATTCCGACAAGCACGGCATCGGCTTTCTCTGCGTGTGGATCGGCAATTACGGCACGCGGCCAATCGACAGCCGGCGCCTCTCGATCTGGGTCAGCCCGCGCGACCTGACCCAGCTTGTCCGTATCGGGCTGGAGCACCCGGATGTCCGTTACGAGATCGTCTACGGGGTCTCGGACAACAAGCGCTCTTGGTATGACAATTCCAATGCCTACCGGCTCGGCTACAAGCCCGA
>DATNJF010000082.1:0-2047 GCA_035604035.1 Allostellaceae bacterium
GACCTGGCGGCGGCGCAGTCGTTCGGCTGGTGGAAATCACCTGCGTATTCGTACCCTGCCGTGGTCAGCGCAAAGGAAGCCCGATCGAACGACCGCCCTGGTGGCGGTGGCGTCAGCGCCCCCTTCGTCATCCAATCGTGATGGATTCAATGATTGTCTGCGTGCTCCCGATCGGCTGTCGCGAAGCGAAGCTGCTCGACCGCCTGACGGCTTGCTGCCGCTTCAGCGGAGCCCACGACACGTGGGTCTGAACGCACGTCTTGCTCGTTCGAAGTCGCCCCCGGAATTTGACGGATCGGTACCAGCAGCAGGCAGGGCGCAACATAGCAAGCTCCACGTCGACGTCGCAATGCGATTCGACCAGGGCCTGACGCGCGGTGGTTGCGGTGCGGGGACGACTGCCGGGAACCGGGCGATATCGGCTGTGGGGAGTCAGCCCGTGCGGTCAACGACGTTGGGCCGACGACTGGG
Source organism: Allostellaceae bacterium (assembly GCA_035604035.1). Classification (GTDB taxonomy): domain Bacteria; phylum Pseudomonadota; class Alphaproteobacteria; order ATCC43930; family CGMCC-115725; genus DATARH01. The sequence continues at coordinate 472 of DATNJF010000082.1, forward strand.
CGCCTGCCTTCGCAGGGCACCCAGTGTTCCTGTCAAGAATCGTCGGCGTGAGTGGGCGAGGCGACCCGGTGGCGGTCAACGGTAGCGGAAGTTCCCAGCCCTAGGGCCGGCCGGGACTGCGGGCGGTTGCTCAGCGCCAGCCGCGGTGCACGCCAAAAGGACGGCCGTAGTAACCCCGGAAATAGGGACGATAGCCGAAGAACGGCGGGACGTAGTAGCCGGGATATGCGGGCCCGTAGTAGTAGTACGGGGCCGGCGCGGCGATCGCGATGCCCGGCAGCGGGATTCCAATGCCGACGACAACGCGGGCGGCCTCGGCCGTGGGCGAATAGCTGACCGCGGCGCCGGTCAGCGCGCAGGCAGCAGCAATGGCAGGTATCAGGCGCATGGCACGGTCTCCTAGCAACGTAATCCCCACAGGAAAGTACAACGCAATGGCGTCGGTGCGGTTGACAGCCGAGGACGCGATTATGAAATCAATGGGTTACGGCGCCATGCGCGCAGTGTGCCGTTCGATCTATCATCTGCTCGATCGTGCACTAGTCGACGGATAGAATCGGTGAGCTGACGGCGCGCTGTCTGAGCGGTATCCGGCGGAAGAACTCGCTGGTGTCCCGCTAGGTGAACAGCCGGATAGGCGCCGTTCAGTGTCGCGGGTATAGGCGTTCCAACAACCTCCGGGGCCGACCGATGGGCGATGTCATGCTTGAGCTGCAGCGGCATCCATTCGTGGCAGGGATGCGCCCCGAGCACTGGGCAATACTCGAGCGGCTCGCGCGGCGCCTCGAATTCCCGGCGGGCGCCATCCTGTTTCCCGAAGGCGATGAGCGCCACGAATTCTTCATGCTGATCGCGGGGCGCGTGGCGCTCGAGATTGTGTCACATGGCCAGTCGCTGCGGGTCGATACGCTTGGCCCGGGGGCCGCTCTCGGCTGGTCGTCGGTGCTGCTGGGCCGCGGCAAGCACTTTCAGGCGCGTGCCCTCGAGCCAGTGATTGCGCTGGTGTTCCCGGGCGCGGAAGTGCTCGCGGCGTGCCACAAGGACACCGATTTTGGATTCGAGATGATGCACCGGTTGCTCAGCGTCGTATCGACCCGGCTGCAGGCCGCGCGCGTCAAGGTCCTCGACACGTACTGGCCGGTCGCGAAGAAAGCAGGCGCCTAACCCCGTTCACAGCCTGTCAAGCAGCCAGCCCGGAATAATCGCGATCACGATTGCCGGTACGAGGCACACCGCACCGGCGATCCAGGCGAGCCGTCGTGAGCGGTTATCCGCCGGGCCGGGTGCCGTTCCCTGCATGAACATGTACTGGATCACCCGCAGGTAGAAATACAGACCCAGATAGCTCGCGATCAGGCCGAGCACGGCCAACGTCGTGTGGCCGGCAGCGAGGACATTGCGGAAGATGAGAAATTTCGCGATGAATCCCGGCAGCGGCGGGAGCCCGGCGAGCGACAGCATCGCCACGGCGATCGCAAGTGCCGCATACGGCCGGCGCTGGAAGAGTCCCTCGAACGCCTGCAGGCGGTCGTCCTTCGCGTCCTCCCCACCGTACGGCAGCGCCGTGAAGGCGAGC
>DATNJF010000083.1:0-9374 GCA_035604035.1 Allostellaceae bacterium
TAATCCTCCAGGCTATGCGGTAGCAGCGCCTGTTGCATCCGATCTTCGCCATCGATGAACCGATGCATCGCCAACCCCCGAAGCCCCAAGCTACGGGATTCTAAAGCAGCTGCCCCCACGACGGAATCGGCCCTGACACCTCAATCTCGTGCCGTTTCCACACACCCTGGACCCATCAGGGACATTCAAATTGACGCGTGAGCAAATTTTCCTTGACAATCGTACTTGTTTTGTTCTAAAAATAACTTGGTAGTGTCTCAGTTTTGAGGCACTACCAATAACTCGCCCGAGACGCCTTCGCGACGGGCCTGCGGGACCGTCATTCGGAGCCGCCAAGAAGGAGCGCCACCGCCTGTTAATTTCCAGCAGATTCAGGCTAAACGGAACGTAATCGGTCAGTTAATTCGGCGGATCGGCCGCTGCCTTCTCTTTTCCCGAAACGGGGTGTGGAACCCAGGGCCGGTCGCCACGGCTGTCATTGGCGCCGGATACCGTGATCCCGCCGGGGTCGAGCCACAGTGCGACCGCGCCGCGTCGCCAAGTGTCGATGCGGTCGACGACTGGGATCAGCTTGCGGCAGGCGAACCCCGCCGGCACCTGACTGACAATCGCATCGACCGTGTCGCAGCCCGATGGCAGCCCGCGGTCGTCGGTGACGATCGCCACCCGCTTGCCGCGTGCGGTGTAGAGGCAGCTGCCGTCGCTGCACGCGAGGGGCTCGGCGTCCACGCCCTGGGCCGGCCAGGCCAGCAGCTCGGTTTCGGTCTCCTCGGCGAACAGGCTCTTGGCGATGCGCTCGTCATTGCCGCCCAGCACGTAATAGTCGCCGTCGATAGCGCGGGCGGCGACAAAGCGTCCGAAATCGGCGATGACGATGTCGGGCGGCCGGGTCAGGAGGATCGTCGCCATGCCGGCGGCGATACCGACCAGGCCCCAGCGCCGCCATTTGCCCTGCCACAGGCACAGCCACAACCCGCCGAACGCGACCAGGGCGAGGCCCCAAACCGGCAGCCGCGGCATAGGCCAGACATTGCCGGGGATCGACGAGACGTGCTCGGCGACCCAGATCGTCGCGTCGATCCCCCAACCCATCGGGATGAGCGCCAGCCGCTCGAGCCCAAACGGCATCAACAGGCAGGCGATGACCCCCCAAGGCAGCGTCCACAGCGCCGAGATCGGCACCGCGATGACGTTGGCCAGCGGCGAATAAAGCGCGATCCGATGGAAGTGGTAGATCGAGAACGGGTCGGTGCCGAGCGTCACCACGATCGTTGTCACCGCGATCCCGGCGGCATAGCCCAGCGCTTTCCGCGCCCAGGAACCACGGCGCAGCATTCGTCCAAGCTGCGAACCCCAGGTCTCGTAGACCGCGATCAACGCCACCACCGCGCCGAACGACATCTGAAAGCTGACCCCGGCGAGGCTCTCCGGCTGCAACAGCAAGACGACAGCGGCGGCAATCGCGCAGATGCGCATCGAAATGCGCAGCCGGTCGATAAGGATCGCGGCGAAGACGATCCCGTTCATGACAAACGCGCGTTCGGTCGGAATCGCCGCGCCCGACAGCATCAGGTAGCAGAAGAGCACGATCAGCGTTACGCCAGCGGCGATCTTCTTGATCGGGTAGCGCAGTGCGACATAGGGGATCAGCGCCAGCCCGCCGCGCACCGCGAAAAACACGAATGCGCCAACGAGGCCGAGATGCAGCCCGGCGATCGCCAGGAGGTGCGATAGGCCAGAGGTGCGGAATGCTTCCTTGACCGACTCCTCGATCGCGCCGCGTTTCCCGGCGATCAGTGCAGTGGCGACGCCGCCGGTCGAGCCGGGCAGCACCGCGGTCACCCGCCGCGTCACGTCGGTGCGCAGCTGTAACAGCCATTGCCGCCAACCGCCGGGGCCGCTGCTGTCTTCGGCGCCGGTTAACCGATGCGCACCGCCATAGGAGTAGCCGACCGCGCCGATCCCGGCGAAATAGAGTTCGCGCTGGAGGTCGTGCGCGCCCGGCATAGTCTGCCCCGGCACCGGATAGAGCATCGCTTTAAGGCTTACCCGGTCGCCGGGACTCAACAGATCGCTGGCCGCGGTGATGTGGATGCGCAGCAAGCGCGGCTGGTGCGCCGGGTCGAGGCCCGGAACCGCGTCTGGCGCGACGATGATCCGCCAGCCGCGGTCGAGCGTGTCGATGTCGACGACGCTGCCGGTGATCGCGACCGGCCCCAGCCGGTGGTCGAGCATCGGCGCGGTGCGCTCCCGGGTCGTCTCGGTTATGAGGGCGAAGCCGGCAGCGGCGAAAGCCAGTGATATCGCCGTGCCGCGCCAGAGCGGCGTTTGCCGCAGCAAGAAAGCGGCGGCGATCGCCGGTACGGCAACTATCGGACCAAGCCAGATCGGCGGCTCTACCCTGATGGCGATCGGGCAGAGCTTGCCCGGCGCCAACGGTGTCAAGCTGTCTGTGCTGATCGGTCGTCATCTGCGCGGCGGCATTGGCGCCTTCGCTGCGCCCCTTGCATTCCTCTCCGGTCCGTTTGTGATCATCCTCGTCGTCGGCGCAATCTATGGTCGGATCGCCAATTACAGCCCTCTGCACGCGGTGCTCGACGGGGTGGCGGCGGCAGTGGTCGGGCTGACCTTGTCGACCGGAATCAGCGCCGTCGCCCGCGGCGCCGGCGATTGGCTAGCGGTCGCGATATCGGCAGTCACCGTGCTTTGCGTCGGCATCCTCGGCTGGCCGATGCTGCCGGTCATTCTCGTGCTCGCACCGGTTAGCATCGGGCTGATGCTCGTGCGTGCGCGCACCGCGTAGGTCGGGTGATGCGCGAGGGTTTTGCCGGTAGCCTCCTGCCGCTCTTCGCGGTGTTTGCGCCGTTGTCGTTGCTGTCTTTTGGCGGCAGCAATTCGGTCATCGCCGATATCGCGCATCAGTCCGTCGCGGTGCAGCACTGGACCAGTGAGCGCGAGTTCGCCGACCTCTTCGCCTTGTCACGCGCGGCGCCGGGACCGGGATCGATGCTGGCGGCGTTGATCGGGTGGAAGCTGGGTGGTTTGGCTGGAGCGCTGGTGGCGACGGTGTCCTTTTATGGGCCCGCGGCGATAGTGCTCTACTTCGCGGCGAAGCTCTGGGGTCGCTGGCGTGGCTCGGCCTGGCACACCGCCGTCGAGCGCGGCATGGCGCCGATCGCCGCCGGGCTGTTCCTCTCGGGCGGGATCGCGGTGTTGCGGGTGGCGCCGGCCGGTCTTACTGCCTGGGTCGCCGCCGGAGCGGCCGCGGCGGCGCTGCTTTATTGGCCGAAACTGCATCCGCTACCGCTGCTTGTGGTGAGCGGCGGGATCTTTGGTCTGGTCGACTGGTTGGGGCTCGTTTCATGAGGGCTGAAGCCGCTGAGGGTCAGCGCCGCCGCCGGTGTCTCGCGACGCGATAGGGTGTGGTCGCTGCGTCCAGCTGCGGTGGCACTTCGGCCGCCAGTGCGCGATGCTCTCGCTCCGCCGTCTCGATGCGGGTATGCAGCCTCCGCGCCTCGTCGAACTTGAAGGCGTTCATCAGCACGTCGTACTGCGCGCGCAGCTCGGCCAGTCTGGCGGTAAGCGCTTCGAACTGGCGGCGCTTCGCGATGATGGTGGTGGTATTCGTAGGAGCACTCATTCGGTCGCACACGATAGCGTGACGGAGGGCGGCTGAATCCCGCGAGTAGCGATTCGACCGCCCAGCGCGGCCATGCTAGCGTGGTGCAGCCGGTCGGACGAGAACGGGAGGCGCCCGCCGGTGGAGTCCAGGGAGGCGGGCGTTGGGGGCGTATCTCGTTCGGCGCTTCGGGTTGATGCTCATGACGCTGTTCGGCATCTCAGTGCTGATCTTTGTCCTGCTGCGCCTGACCCCCGGCAACATCGCCGATATCCTGTTCGATGCCGGCGGCTACGTCGATCCGGCCGATAAGCTGCGCATCGAACATCAGCTCGGTCTCGATAAGTCGATCCCGCTGCAATATATCGACTGGATAGGCGGGCTGTTGCATGGCGATCTCGGCATCTCGTACCAGACCGAAAAGCCGGCGCTCGAGGAGATCGCACCGCGCATTCCGATCACCGCGCGTCTGGCGGCGATCGCGCTCACCTTCGCGGTGCTGATCGGCGTCCCGCTCGGCGTCATCAGCGCGGTCAAGCAGAACACGGTGCTCGACTATTTCCTGCGCGTCCTCAGTCTGTCCGGGCTGTCGATGCCCGCGTTCTGGCTGGGACTGCTGATCCTGATGTGGTTTGTCGCCACGTTCGGAACGATCCCCATCTACAGCGACCAGCCGACCGGGTTTTGGAACGCGATCTTGATGTACAGTGTGCCGGCGGCGGCCGTGGGCTTCCGCAGTTCGGCGTTGATGATGCGATTGACACGCTCGTCGATGCTGGAGGTGCTGCGCCAGGACTACATCCGCACCGCCCGCTCAAAGGGCGCGACCGAACACAAGATCAACTACTACCATGCGCTCAGAAACGCGATGCTGCCGGTGATCACGGTCATTGGCATCGAGGCGGCGTTTCTGCTGGGCGGTCTTATCGTCACCGAAACCGTATTCAATATCCCCGGGGTCGCGCGCTTCCTGGTCGAGGCGATCCGCTGGCGTGACTACCCGATGGTGCAGAACCTGGTGATGTTCATCGCAATCGTGGTGGTGACGATCAATTTCGCGATCGACATGCTTTACGCGGTGGTCGATCCGCGCATCAAGTACGGCAACTAAGACCGCGGCGCGGGACGCAGGGAGAAAGAGCGGTGAGCACAGTTGACTTCAATGCCGAACTCGCCGCCGCCGGTGCCAATGTGCGGAGCCGCTGGGGCGCGGTGCGATTTTTCGTTCGCCGCTATCCGCTTGGCGCGATCGGCGCGGTGATCATGGCGGTCTTTGTTTTGGCCGCCATTTTCGCGCCGCTGATCACCGTCTACGACCCGCTGACGACCAACGCGGCTGCCTCGCTGGCGAAGCCGGGCGCTGCGCATTGGCTCGGCTGCGACTTCATGGGCCGCGATGTCTATAGCCGCATCGTCTACGGCGCGCGCATCTCGCTGGCAGTGAGCATGGGATCGATGCTGTTGGGATCGGGCATCGGTGTTACACTTGGCCTGCTCTCGGGTTATCTCCTGGGCTGGTTCGATCTCGTCACCCAGCGGCTTCTCGAGATGATGCAGTCGCTGCCGCTCCTGGTCATGGCGATCATCATGGCGGCGGCTCTCGGGCCCTCGCTGCACAACACGATCCTCGCTATCGCAATCCCGCTCGTGCCGTACGTCGCGCGCGTCATCCGCGCCAACACGCTGAGCCTACGTGAGCAACCCTTTGTCGAGGCGGCGAAGGCGATCGGGATGAGCGAGAAGCGGATCGCGCTGCGCCACATACTGCCCAACACGCTGGCGCCGCTGATCGTGCTGGCGACGGCGCAGCTCGGCTCGACGATCCTTACCGAATCCTCGCTGTCCTTCCTCGGCCTCGGCGTTCCGGAGCCGCACCCGTCCTGGGGCCGGATGCTGTCGGAATCGGCGGCGGAATACGTCCGCACCGCGCCGTGGCTGGTGATCTTCCCGGGTCTTGCGATCAGCTTTGTCGTGTTCGGCACCAATCTCCTGGGCGACGCGCTGCGCGACCTGCTCGACCCGCGGCAGCGCAGCTAGCCGGCGCCGTCCTCTGCAAGCACCTTGGTTGGAGTACCCCCCGTTTGACGATGGCGAGCGAAACCCCCTCCTCCGCGGCGGCGCGAACTGGCCCCCGCGGCAATGCCGAAGTCGTGCTCGAGGTTGCCGGGCTGCAGACCTACCTCTTCACCCGTCTCGGCGTCGTCAAGGGGGTCGACGACGTGTCGTTCTCGGTCCATGCCGGCGAGACCCTGGCGGTGGTCGGCGAGTCGGGCTGCGGCAAGACGATGACGGCGCTGTCGCTGATGCGCCTGGTGCCGAGCCCGCCCGGCCGCATCGTCGGCGGCTCGATCAAGCTGGGAGGGCGCGATCTCGTGACCCTGCCGGAGCGCGAGATGCGCGACGTGCGCGGCAACGACATCTCGATGATCTTCCAGGAGCCGATGACATCGCTGAATCCGGTGATGACGATCGGCAAGCAGATCGCCGAGACCTTGCGGCTGCACCAGGATCTGTCGCGGCAGGCGGCGATGGCGAAGGCGATCGACATGCTGCGGCTCGTCAAGATCCCCGAGCCGGCGCAGCGGGCCAAGGAGTATCCGCATCAATTGTCGGGCGGCATGCGCCAGCGCGCGATGATCGCGATGGCGCTGTCGTGCAACCCCAAGGTGCTGATCGCCGACGAGCCGACGACCGCGCTCGACGTGACGATCCAGGCGCAGATCCTCGATCTGATCGTCGATCTGCAAAGGACGCTCGGCACCGCGGTGATCCTCATCACCCACGATCTTGCTGTCGTCGCCGAGACCGCGCAGCGCGTCATCGTCATGTATGCCGGCAAGAAGGTCGAGGAGGCCGATGTCGAAAGTCTGTTCGCCGAGCCGTTGCACCCTTACACGCACGGGCTGCTTGCCTCGATCCCGCATTTGGAGGTGATCGGCGGGGACTTGCCGGTGGCGAACGGGCGGCTCAGGGAGATTCCGGGCATGGTGCCGGCGCTGACCAACCTGCCGCCCGGCTGTGCCTTCGCGCCGCGCTGCGCCTATGCCGACGACCGCTGCCGCGCGCTTGCGCCGGACTACGAACAGAAGCGGCCGGGCCACTGGGCCGCGTGCTGGCACTCGGAGCGGCTTTATGGCTAGTCCGGCGCTGGCGATGGATGCTGGCGACCCGCACCCGGCCGCGAGCGGCAAGGTGCTGGAGGTCATCGATTTAAAAACTCATTTCCCGGTCAAGAGAGGGTTGTTGCGCCGCACCGTCGGCTATGTCTACGCGGTCGATGGGGTCAGTTTCTCGATCGGCGAGGGCGAGACGCTGGGTCTCGTCGGGGAGTCGGGCTGCGGCAAGTCGACCGTGGCGCGCACGGCGTTGCGTCTCATCGAGCCGACCGCCGGCTCGATCGTGCTCGAAGGCAAGGATGTCACCCGGCTGGGCAAGGCCGCGATGCGCCCGTACCGGCGCCAAATGCAGATGATCTTCCAGGACCCGTTCTCGTCCTTGAACCCGCGCATGTCGGTGGCCGACATCGTCGGCGAGCCGCTGGAGGTGCATGGCCTTGCCCACGGCAAGGACAAGCAGGCGATGGTCGCTGGCCTGTTCGATCAGGTCGGGCTGCGGCGCTCGCAGATGAAAAGCTTCCCGCATGAATTCTCCGGCGGGCAGCGCCAGCGTATCTCGATCGCCCGGGCGCTGGCGCTCAACCCCCGCCTCATCATCGCCGACGAACCGGTGTCGGCCTTGGACGTGTCGATCCAGGCGCAGGTCATCAACCTAATGATGGATTTGCAGCGCGAGAAGCGGCTGTCCTACCTGTTCATCGCCCACGACCTCGCCGTCGTCGAGCATATCAGCCACCGCATCGCGGTGATGTATCTCGGCAAGATCGTCGAATATGCCGACAAGAAGACGCTCTTCACCAACCCGCTGCACCCCTATACCCAGGCGCTGTTATCGGCGGTGCCGGTGCCGAACCCCAAACTGCGGCGCGAGAAGCGCCTGCTTCAGGGTGACGTGCCGAGCCCGATCAACCCGCCGCCGGGCTGCACCTTTCACACCCGCTGCCCTTATGCGGAGGAGCGCTGCCGGCAAGACGTGCCGGTACTGAAGGAGATCGCGCCCGGGCACGGAGTGTCGTGCCATTTGGTGAACTGAGGCCGTCCCATCAGGAACTCGTCATCCCCCGCCTGCCACGGGGTTCGTCGTCGTCAGGCGTTGATGTCGGCCAGCTCCTCGACGTCGAGGCCCTTGCGGATGCGCGCGACCATCTCTTCGGGATCGAAATCGATGCCGACCGGGTTTTTGTCGCTGGCCGAGCGGCTCGTCATGTAATCGCGCCCGGCGCGGGCGGTGTGGAAATTGTCGAACAGCAGCTCGACCTGGTTGCGGTCCGGGTCGTAGTAGTACATCGACGTCGTCATGCCGTGATTGACGCAGCGATGCGGGCTGATGCCCTGCGCCTTCAGCTCTTCGTAATGGTCGGCCAGCGTCTCGGGATCGAAGGTGAAGGCGACGTGGTGCAGGCCGACCTCGCCGCCGGCGCGCGCGGTCTTGCCTTCTGAGGGCGCCTTTTCGGCGAGCGGGCCGGGGTCGATAAAGGCGACGCGGTGATGCTCGTCGTCATAGCTGATAAAGGCGATGAACTTGTTCTGGTAGAGCAGCTCGGCGCCGAGCACGGTGCAATACCACTCGACCATCTCGTCTCGCCGGTTGGTCTGCAGCACCAGATGCGAAAGCTTTTTCGGTGACGCCATGATCGCCTCCCTAGAGCGATACGTCTCGATAGCGCGATCGGTGCACCGGAACGGCGCTCAAGTCAACACCCGGTAACGATCCCGGTTTGGCCGCGTGGACGCTGGGCGTGCCCCGGCCTATCCTCGCCGATCGCGGTGACCGAAGCCGCCGCGGCGCCAGCCCAAGAAAGGCCGCATGACCGATCCCTTGCTCGATGTTGCGATCCGCGCCGCGCTCGCCGCCGGCGAAGCGATCATGCGCGTCTATGCCGAGCCGTTCGAGGTCATCCAGAAGAGCGACCAGACCCCGGTCACCGAGGCCGATCTCGCCGCCGAGCGGGTCATCGTCCGGATGCTGACCGAGGCGTTTCCCGACATTCCGATCGTCTCCGAGGAAACCGCGCCGGAGGACGGGTTCAAGCCACCGGCCGCGCGGTTCTGGTGCGTCGATCCGCTCGATGGCACCAAGGAGTTCGTCGCCAAAAACGGCGAGTTCGCGGTGTGCATCGCCCTGATCGAGGACGAGCGTCCGGTGCTCGGCGTCGTTCACGGTCCCGCCCAGGGCGTCACCTACGCGGCATACGGCCCCGGCACAGCGACCCTGCGGCGGAACGGCGGAGCGCCCGAGCCGATTAGCGCCCGCGCGCCGAGGCCGGAGGGAATTGTCGTCATCCACAGCCGCAGCCACGAGAACAGCCGCCGGCTTGCCGAATATTTCGCCGACAAGCCGGCGCCGGTTCTGGCCCGCAACATTTGCGGCAGCGCGCTCAAATTCGGCGTGCTCGCCGCGGGCGACGCCGATTTCTACCCGCGCTTCGGCACCACGATGGAGTGGGACACCGCGGCCGGCCAGGCGATCCTCGAAGCCGCCGGCGGCTGCGTCCTCGACCTCGACGGCGGGCGGCTGCGCTACGCCAAGCACGATCTGAAGAATAGCGGCTTCCTCGCCTGGGGCAAGAAGCCGGCGTGGTAGGGCCGCGTCACCGGCACCTGCTGTTCCGCGTCTTTTTAACAGGAGGTGACGTCCT
>DATNJF010000084.1:0-21243 GCA_035604035.1 Allostellaceae bacterium
CCGCCGCCGACGGCAAACCGGTCGACGACATCTTCCGCCTAAGCACCGAGGAGAATTTGCGCCGCTTCTATGCCGATCCGGAGCGCGCCGCGCGGCGGCTCGGCGACATGGCGAACGTGGACATGAACCTCGTCGCCAAGAACCGCGCCACCGTGCAGCGTCTCGCCTATCGCCCGCGCTACCACAACCCGAACCTGGCGAAATGGCTGCATCGGATCACCGTGCCGACCCTGCTGGTTTGGGGCGACAAGGACGGGCTGGTGCCGGTGCGGTTTGGCGAAGCCTACCGCGCGCTGATGCCCGGTTCCCGGCTCGTCGTGCTGGACAATGCCGGGCACGCCCCGTTCGACGAGCAGAAAGACGCCTTCCTCGTCGCCTTCCGCGAATTTATCCAGCAGCGCTAACCCGTTAGAGCGAAAAGAAACACTGGCGATCGCTGTTACAATGCACTTACATAATTTCATAAAGCCGCCGGCGGGGGGCCTCGTCCGGCGCGAAATGGGGCGCTAGGGGGGGCGGCAGGTGGAGCAAATTGTCCTTGCGGCGGCGGCTGCCGCAATCTGGGTGTATCTGATCGCCTTTCGCGGCCGGTTCTGGCGCCTCGGAAAAGGAGAGCGGAGCAACGCTCCGGTGCCGCGGCGCTCCGTCGTCGCTGTCATCCCGGCGCGTGACGAGGCCGACGTGATTGGTGGCGCCGTCGCTTCGCTGCTGGCGCAAGATTATGCTGGCCGGCTCGATATCGTTGTCGTCGACGACCACAGCAGCGACGGCACCGCTGAAATTGCCCGCGCCGCTGCAGCCGACGCCGGCGCTACGGACCGGGTCCGAGTCATCGTGGCCCACCCCATGCCTCGCGGCTGGACCGGCAAGCTCTGGGCGGTACGCCAGGGAACCGCCGTCGCGGCAAGGATGTCGCCCGATTACCTGCTGCTGACCGATGCCGATATCGTCCATGCGCCCGACAATTTGCGGAGCCTCGTGGCCCGTGCCGAGAGCGAGGGTTACGACCTCGTTTCGCTGATGGTCCGGCTGCACTGCCGCGGCCTCTGGGAACGGCTGATGGTTCCGGCCTTCGTGTTCTTCTTCTTCAAGCTGTACCCGCCGCGCTGGGTCGCCGATTCCGGGCGGGTCATCGCCGCGGCGGCGGGCGGCTGCATACTGGTGCGGCGCCAGACACTAGAGCGGATCGGCGGGGTCGACAGCATCCGCCACGAGATCATCGACGATTGCGCGCTCGCCCGGCGCGTCAAGTCGGTCGGCAAGGTCTGGCTCGGCGTCGCCGACGAGACCCGCAGCGTGCGCCCTTACGGGTCGTGGCGGCCGCTGTGGGACATGATCAGCCGTTGCGCCTTCGCCCAGATCAACTATTCGACCGGCATCCTGCTGTTCGTGACGGTAGGGATGGCGGTCACCTATTTGGCGCCCCCGCTTTTGGTGCTGCTCTCGGGGGAGACGCCTGCAATCGTTTTGGGTGGAGTCGCTTGGCTCGGCATGACCCTCTCGTTCTTGCCCACCCTCAAGCTCTACCGCTGCCCACTGCTGGTGGCGCCGCTCCTGCCGGCGATCGCGCTGTTCTACATGGCGGCGACCATCTTCTCGGCGGTGCAGTTCTGGCGCGGCCGCGGCGGCGCCTGGAAAGGCCGCTATCAGGCAGCGTCTGGCTGATTGGGGGAAAACGCGGCGATGAACCCCGGCCGACGGCGGTTGAGGAAGTGCGTCATCACCGCGCCGAGCCGCCTGAACCCTTCGAGCTGATGTTCCAAATAGCCGCAGCGCACCGCGCGTCCGGCCAGCGCCGCCACCCCGGTCTGCGGAAAGTCGGCACCGCGCCGCCAGGTCCCGAAGATCACATCCCAGATCGGCAGGATCACCGCGAAATTGCAACCCCGCGTGCGGTCAAACGGCGGCTCGGCATGCTCGATCGAGTGGTGCACCCGGTGGTATTGCGGGCCAACCAGCAGCGCCGAGCCGACCGCGCCGAAGCTAAGCCGCACATTGGTGTGCGCCAGGCTCTCGACCAGGCGGAAGCCGATCAGCATCGCGATCGTGCCGCTCCACACCATGGCTAGAATGTCGTCGAGGATGTGGTTGCGGTCGTCGCTCCACAGCGTCATCTGGCGCTGGTCGTGATGCAGACTGTGCAGCGCCCACCACCACGGCAGCCGATGCTGCAGCCGATGCCGCCAGTATTCGCCGAAATCGAGCACCACCATGTAGACGAGGAAGGTGACGAGCGGGTGGTTGAACAGCGGTGTCACCAGCTGCTCGATCTCGGGCGGGACATAGCCCTTGAAGCGCAGGTAGCCGTCGATCATCGTGCCGATCGGGGTCAGGATCACGAAGAGGATCGCCGGTACCACGCCGACCCGGTGAATGATCGTATAGACGATGTCGGTGCGCACCGCCTTGCGGTCTTCCCAGCGCTCGACCGGCCGCCACAGCTCGAGCGGACGGCACAGTGCATACGCGATCGCGACCGCGAGCGCGCCATAGAGCGCGAACTCCACCCCGTCGAACAAATCCTCGGCCCAGTCCATCAGGCCGAGGTGAAACAGTGCCGGCTGGATCGCGGCCTCGAAGATCGCTCCCTGCGCCTGAGTTAACAGATGCTGGATGGCGTCGAACATCGCGGCGTCCTAAGCCTAGCCTGATCAATAAACAAAGATGCCGTGAGGCGAGCGCCCGACTGGGATCGTTTTCAGCGCCCCCGAGGTGAGTTCGATGACACCGACCGAGGCATGCCACCTGTCGGTGACCCAGAGCTCCTTGCCATCGGGCGACAGCGCCATGTCGTCGGGCCCACCGGGCGCCGTCAAGGTCGCGGTGATCGCCAGTGTGTCGGCGTCCAGCACCGAGATCGTGCCGGCAACCCGGTTGGTCACGTAGAGCGTCTTGCCATCCGGGCTCGCGAGGAAGTTATGCGCGCCATTGCCGGTGTGTATCTTTTGGATGATATGCCCATCGTGCGGGTCGATTTCGGCGATGTAATCCGAGCCCATGATCCCGGCGAGCAGCGTACCGGTCGGTCGGGTGACGATCCCGGCCGGGGTCGGGCCGATCGGCGCGGTCCACAGTGCTTTGCCCGAGGCGAGATCGACCGCGATCAGGCTGCTGGTTCCTTGCAGCGTTACGTAAACAGTGCTGCTGTCGCGCGCAAAGGCGATGTGGCTCGGCATCGTTGGCGCGGGCAGCCGGCGCACGACCTGGAAATTGTTTGCGTCGTAGATGTCGATGCGGTCGAGCCGCAGCGACGCGGCGACAAACCATTTGCCGTCCGGGCTAAAGCCGATCTGGTAGGGGTCGCTCGCCGCCATGCGCTGTTTCTCGATGCCGGTACTACGGTCGATGAAGACGAGTTCGTTGCCTTCGGACATGGCGATGAGCAGCGTGCGGCCGTCCGGGCTGACAATCAGATGATGGGGCGCCCGTCCGACATGCGCCCGCGAGACCTCATGGTAGCCATCGCTGGTGACGACGCTGAGTGAGTCGTCGTCGGAGTCGAGGACGACGGCGGTGCTGGCCAAAGCAGCACCGGCGGCACCGAAGAACAGCGCGGCGATCGAGGTTCCGAGGACCAGGCGATTGAATTGGCGAAGCAGATGCACGAAAACCGCGACCGGCAAGAAGAAAGACACGCCGTCCGTTATAGGACAACGATCCGCCATACATAACCTTTTGCCGGAAACCAGAAAAGCTCGACAACTTTTCGTTGGTTGCCGAATTGTGGGCGGGTCAGCGTAGTCGTTGAGGCAATGCCACGATCGCCGTGTCGAGCAGCGCGGCGCCACGTTTCTGGTCGATCCCCTTGGCGATCACGTCGCGCGCCGCCTCTATCGCCACATCGATCGCTGTCGCGCGGACTTCGGCGAGCGCCTTTGCTTCGGCCTGAGCGATCCGTTCCTCGGCGATCTGCTGGCGGCGCTCCAACGCCCGCTCGAGGTCGCGCGCGCCCTGCGCGGCGATCCGCTCGGCCTCTTGTTTTGCGTGAGCGACGATCGCTTCCGCCTCGGCGACGGCGTCGTGTTCCTTGGCGCGGTACTCGGCGACAAGCTGCTCGGCCTCCTCACGCAGACGCCGCGCCTCGTCGAGCTCGCTGCGGATCCGCGCGGCCCGGGTATCGAGACCGCCGACGAGCGCGCGGCGCGCCGGCCGGAACACCGCGACGACAAAGATCACCGCCGCGACCAGCACCCAGAATTCGGCTTCGTGGAGGAATTCCATCAGGCGGCCCGTTCGCCGACCACGCGGTTCACCGCGCTGCTCATCGCCGTGCCATCGGGCGCGGTGCCCGTCAGCTTCTCGACCACCGCGCTGCCGACCTCGGCGGCGACGGTGCGGATTTCTGCGAGCGCCTGATCCTTGCCGGCGGCGATGCGCACCTCGGCCGCCTCGACCTGCGCCGCCAGTGTCGCGGCGAGTTGGCGCTGCCGCTCGGCCGCTTCGGCGGCCAGCCGCTCGCCGGTCTGCCGCAGCGTGTCCTGCGCCGCGGCGCGCGCCTCGGCCAATGTCTTCTGATAGGCGGCCAGCGCCGTCTCGGCCTCTTGTTTTGCCGCGGCTGCCCGGCCGAGATCGCTGTCGAGACGATGGCGGCGGCCTTCGATCGCGCCTTTGACCTTGGGCAGCGCCAGCGTCGTCATCAGGATGTAGAGGACGACGAACGAGATCGCCAGCCAGACCAGCTGCGGGACAAAGGTGTGGTAGTCGAGTTGCGGCATCGGAGCCGGCTCGGCAGAGCTAGAACACGAACAGGATCAGGAAGGCGATCGCCAGCCCGAACAATCCGGTCGCCTCGGCCAGCGCGAAGCCGAGGAAAGCGAACGGCTGCACCTGAGCCTGCGCCGCCGGGTTGCGCGCGACGGCACTGATCAGCGACGAGAACACGTTGCCGATGCCGATCCCGGCGCCGACAAGGGCGATGCACGCCAAACCGGCGCCAATCATTTTCGCGGCAGCAAGATCCATCGAGAGTCCCCTAGGTTTTGTGGCGGGTTAGTGGAGGTGAAGCGCGTCGCGCAGGTAAAGGCAGGTGAGGATCGCGAAGACATAGGCCTGCAGCGCCGCGACCAGGACTTCGAGCGCGAGGATGGCGACATCGAGCGCGACTGGCAGGATCGCCAATAGGCCGACGCTCGCGGCGAACCCGCCGAAGATCGCCAGCATCGTGTGCCCGGCCAGCATGTTGGCGAAAAGCCGGATCGACAAGGTGAACGGCCGGATGAAATAGGAGAGCAGCTCGATCGGCACCAGCAGCAGTAGCAGGATGACGGGCACGCCCTCGGGCACGAAGAGGCGCAGGAAATGCGCCCCGTGTTTGACGAAGCCGATGATGGTGACGCCGATAAACACGATCGCGGCGAGCGCGAAGGTGACGATGATCTGGCTGGTTACCGTGTAGCTGTAAGGGATTAGACCCAGCAAGTTCGAGAACAGCACGAACATGAAGAGGGTGAAGACAAAGGGGAAATAGGGTTCGGCCCCGTGCCCCGCATTGGTTTCGACCATGTCGGCGACGAACTCGTAGCTCATCTCCGCGACCGACTGCCACCGCCCCGGCACCAGTGCGCCGCGCCGCGTCCCCAACACCAACAGCGAGGTGATCAAGATCACCGCGATCGTCATGAACAGCGCGGAATTGGTGTAGGACACGTCGAGCCCGCCGATATGGATCGGGATCAGCGGCTCGATCTTGAACTGTTCGAGCGGGTGCAGCTCCAGGGCCACGCTAGTCTTTCCTCTCCGCGTCCCGCGCTACGTCCCTTGGGGGCGGGCGGAAACCGACCGCCGCGCCCTGGCCGGTGATCGCGCGATAGACGTTGAGCATGCCGGCCGCAACCCCGAGAAAGAACAACACGATCATCCCGAACGGGCGGGTGCCGAGTACATGGTCGAAAGCCCACCCCAACCCGGTCGCGACACCGATCGCGACGACGAACTCGATGCCGATGCGGAAGCCAACTCCGAGAGCCTGCTGCTGCCCGGCGTCGTCGCCGCTGGCAACCGGCCCGTCGCCCCGCCGCGACCGTGCCTCATCGAGCCGCTTGCCGAGCCGTGCGAGTTCATCCGGCGGCCGCTCCTCGCTCATCGATCAGCGCACTGTCAACAGCATCACGGCCCTGGCCAAAACCGGCCGAAGGCGGGGCGCAAAGTAAAGAGGCACCGGATCACTGTCAAGCCATGCGCCCGTTGCGGAAAGGCCGAAACTCTCCATGTGTTCAACGAGTTATTGAACGGTCTAGCTGGTATTCGCGCAGCGCTCTCGAAAGCCTATTGGGCCGCCGCATAATGCGTCTCACGCAGCTCGGCGGCGCGGGCGAGGTCGACCGACACCAATTGCGACACGCCTTGCTCGGGCATGGTCACGCCGAACAGGCGGTCCATATGCGCCATGGTGATGCGGTGATGGGTAATCAGCAGGAACCGCGTGCCAGTCGCGTCGGCGGTCTCGGCGATCAGCCGGCAGAAGCGCTCGACATTGGCGTCGTCCAGTGGCGCGTCGACCTCGTCGAGTACGCAGATCGGCGCTGGGTTGGTGAGGAACACCGCGAAAATGAGCGCGATCGCGGTCAGCGCCTGCTCGCCGCCCGACAGCAGCGAGAGGTTCTGCAGCTTCTTGCCCGGCGGGCTCGCCATGATCTCGAGGCCGGCTTCGAGCGGGTCATCAGCGTCTGATAACGCCAGATGCGCCCTCCCGCCACCGAACAGCCGCACGAACAGCTCGCTGAAATGCGCGTCGAGCTTATCGAAAGCGCCGGCGAGGCGCTTGCGCCCTTCCTGGTCGAGCGTGGCTATGCCGCGGCGCAGCCGGGCAATCGCCTCGGTGAGTTCGGCGCGTTCGTTCTGCAGGCTTTCGACGCGCTCGCCGACCTCCTGCGCCTCGCGCTCGGCGACGAGGTTGACCGGGCCGATCGCCTCGCGCTCGCGGGTGAGGCGCTCCAGCCGCGCGTCGAGCGCCGCCGGGTCGGTCGGGGTCTTGTCGTCCGCCTCGGCCAGTTCGGCCAGCGCCTCGGGCAGGGTTTCGAGCCGCTCGCGGATTTCCTCGCGCAGCCGTTCCTGCATGGAAGCGGCACTATCGCGGCGAACTTCGCAGCGGACCCGTTCCTCGCGCGCCGCCGACAAATTGTGTCCGGCGTGGCGCGCCGCCTCGCCAGTCTCGCGCAGCCGCGTTTCGCCAGCGGCGAGCGTATCGCCGGCGGCGCGATGCGCGGCGGTGGCCTCCGCCAAGGTGCGCGCCAGCGTCTCGCTTTCGACCGCGATTGCTGCGGGTCGCGCCGCCAATCCCACGATCTCGGCCTCGATTGCAGCCTGGCGGTCGGACAGCACCTGCCGTTGTGCCAGTGCGCGCTCGCGGCGGCGTTGCCATGATTGGCTCTCCGCGGCGATGGATTCGACGCGGCGCTGCCGCGATTCGGCTTCCTGCGCCAGGCGGGCGATCGCCGCCTGCGCCTCGCTTTCGTGCCGGCGCGCCGCTGCCGCCTGGGCGCGGGCGCCGTCGAGCCCGGCGCGCGCCAGCGCTGGGTCCGGCACCTGTACTAGATTGCGCTCGGTCTCGGCCACCTGCACCGCGACTTCCGCTAGGTCGCCGGCGAGCTTGTCAGCCGCGTCGGTCAGCGCTGCGAGCCGGGTCTCGGCGCCGAGCGCGCGGCGCGCGAGCTCGGCCTCGTCGGCGCGGCGTTGGGCCAGAGCCGCTTCTGACTGGCGCAGGGCAGCCGCTGCTTCGCGCTCCGCGGCGGCAAGCGCTTGCGCCTCCGCGGTCGCTGCTGCCGCCGCTGCTGCATGCTCGCGGAATTCGGCTTCCGCGACAGTGATCTCGGCCGAGATCGCGGCCAGGCGGTTACGCTGCCGCAGCTGCTCGGCGGCGCCGCCGGTCCCGGGCGCCAGCCGCGCGAACCCGTCCCAGCGCCACAGCCTGCCATCGCGATCGACCAGGCATTGTCCGGCGGCGAGCCTCGGTTGCAGCCGCCAGCCCTCGGCCTCCGCGGCGACGAGCCCGGCCTGGGTCAGGCGGCGGGCGAGCGCAGGTGGCGCGCTGATTTCGTCGGTGAGCGGGCGCGCGCCGTCGGGCAGTTTGGCGGGGTGATCGAGTGGTGGCAGCTCGACCCAGCCCTGCGCTCCATCGCGGTCAAACCCGAAAAGCGGCGCCGCCAGCTCGTCGTCGAATAGCGCCGCGACCGCTGCTTCGAGACCCGCCGGCACCTTGATCGAAGACAGGATCGGCGCCGCGTCACCGCCATCCACTGCTGGCGCTGGCGCGACGAGGCTAGCGAGCGCGTCGGCTTCCGCCTTGAGTCGGCCGAGACGGCGCTCGGCCTCGCGCGCGCGGTCGATCGCAGTGGCCTCGTCGGCTCGGACGGCTTGCAGGCGCTCCGCCGCGACTGTGGCGGCGGCGCGGGCCGCTTCGGCCGTAGTCACCGCCTGCGCGATTTTCGCCTCGGCCTCGGCGAGCGTCGCCTCGGGTACCACTGCCGTGTTGAGCACGCGCCGCTGTGCCTCATTCTCGTCGAGCCATCGCTTCAATTGGCTCTGCCGTTCGGCGAGCTCGGTGCGGCGGCGCTCGAGCCCGGAGCGGCGCGCCTCGCCGGTGGCGGCGGCTTCGGTCATCTGCTGTAGGCCGATTTCCGCGGCGGCCATCTCGGCGGCGGCCCGCTCGAGTTCGACGGCGGCCGCCGCGTGTGCCTTGCCGTTGCCGGAATCGCCGCGTTCGAGCCCATGTTTCTCGTCGGTGAGCCGGCCGAGCGCGGCGTCGGCATCGGCGACATTCTCGTCCTCGCGGCGAATGTCACCGGTGATCTGATCACGGCGGTGCGTCGCCTCCTGCCGCGCGGCGGCGATACGCCCCAATTCCTGCTCCAACGCCTCGCGGGCGTGGCTGATGCGGTGCAGCGCCGCCGAGGTGGTCGCCTCGGTCATGCGCAGCGGCGGCATCGCCTCCTCCGCCGCAGCACGGCCGCGCTCGGCGAAAGCGGCGCGCTCGGTCGCGGTGGCGACAGCGCGCTCGGCTTCGCGCAATTCGGCGGCAATACGTTCGCTTGCGGCCAGCGCATCGCGCCAGCGCGCCTCCAAGAGCCGCGCTTCGGTGCGGCGGATTTGCTCCGACAAATTGCGGTAGCGTTGCGCCTGGCGCGCCTGGCGTTTGAGCCCGTCTAGTTGTTGCGTCATCGTCACGACGACATCGTCGACGCGCAGCAGATTGTCCTCGGCGCCTTTGAGCTTCAGCTCGGCCTCGTGGCGGCGCTGGTAAAGCCCGGCGGTCCCGGCCGCCTCGTCGAGCAACACCCGCCGCTCCGCCGGTTTGGCGTTGATCAGCGCGCCGATGCGGCCCTGGCTGACGAGACCGCCCGAATGCGCCCCGGTCGCGGCGTCGGCGAAGAGCAGCTGTACGTCGCGGGCGCGTGCCTCGTGGCCATTGATCCGGTAGGCCGAGCCGGAACTGCGCTCGATACGACGCACCACCTCGATCGCGTCGCGGTCATTGAAGGCAAAGGCCGCGCCACGGGTCGTATTGTCGAGGGTCAGCGACACCTCGGCGACGTTGCGCGCCGGCCGGGTGGCCGAGCCGGCGAAGATCACGTCGTCCATCTCGCCGCCGCGCAGCCGCCGCGCCGACGCCTCGCCCATCACCCAGCGCAGCGCCTCGACCAGGTTCGATTTGCCACAGCCATTGGGGCCGACGATCCCGGTCAGCCCGGGCTCGATCGTCAGCTCGGTCGGATCGACAAAGGATTTGAACCCGGCAAGGCGGAGGCGATCGACCTGCATGACGCGGTTACGAGCCCGTCAGCTTGGCCAGCGCCGCGTCGAACGCATCCGCGGTCGGCGTGCCGTCGAATTTTTTGCCGTTGATGAAGAAGGTCGGGGTCGAATCGACCCCCAATTGCTGGCTGGCGATAAGCCGGCTGGCGAGCAGGTTGTCCGAAACCGTCTTGTCGTCGTAGCAGGCGTCGAACTTTGTCTGGTTGACCCCGCCGAGCAGCGCGATCCGCGCCAGCGCCGCCTTGTGGTCCGGCGCTGCCATCCATTGCTCCTGGCCGGCAAACATCGCGTCGATAAAGGCGTAGAACCGGTCGGGTGCCACGCACAGCGCGACCGAGGCAGCGTGCAGATCGACCTCATCGCGGGGAAACGGACGGAAGACGATCTTTGCCTTGCCCGAATCGAGCCATTTCTCTTTGAGCTTGGGCAGCACTTCCGCGTCGAAGGCGGCGCAATGCGGGCAGGTCAGCGAACCGTACTCGACGATGGTGATCGGCGCGTCGGATTTGCCGAGAATCCGGTCGTCGGCAGTGAGCGTCAGCGGGTCCGCCGGAGCCGCCGCCGTGGGTGGTTTGGCCGGCGCTTGCGCCTGGGCTGGCGCGGCTGCGGCCAAGGTCAACAGAGTGACCAGTGCAAACCAGATTTCCCGTCTCAACGGCGACCTCACTACCAGATGTTGATGTTAGAGAGATTGACTGTGGTCTGCAATCCTCGCTGCCCTATGTTTCATCGCTCGGTCCCGATCACCGCGCGGCCGAGCCGGTCGAGCGCCTGGCGCAGCTCCGGATCGTCGATTTCGGCGAGCTGACGGTCGAGTGCAACCGCCTCTTCGGCTGGGAGCGGGCGCGCCGGCTCGCGTACCGCCTCGGCCTCGGGTAGCGGCAGTGGGCCCTGGATCAGCGCCAGCCGGATCACCGCCTCGCGCCCGAAGAACAGATTGATGCGCTCGACGAGGAGCGGCGCGCGGTGCTGGATTTCGAGCGCCCTCGCCGAGGCGACGCGCAGCTTCAAGACCCCACCGCGTCCAAGCGACTCGGGCCAGGTCGAGCCCGCGAGCTCTGTGCCGATAATCGCCGCCCAATCCGATTTGAGCCGGGCGAGAATCCCGCCGCCATGCCGGGCGACGATCGGGCCGAGAACCCGCGTTAGGCTGGCGCCGGCCGCGCGGAACCCGGGCCGGCGCTCGCCTGCATCGTCCTTACGCGGTAGATTCGGCTCGTTCATGCCCTCCAAACCCGACTCTGCGGCGCTGCTCGCCTGGTACGACCGCCATCGCCGCCACCTGCCATGGCGCTCGCCGCCCGGGGTGCGGCCCGACCCATACCGCGTCTGGCTCAGCGAGATCATGCTGCAGCAAACGACGGTGGTCACCGTCGCGCCCTATTTTGACCGATTCATGGCGCGCTGGCCCGATGTTTCGTCGCTGGCCGCCGCCTCGCTCGACGAGGTGCTGCATCAGTGGCAGGGGCTCGGTTATTACGCCCGCGCCCGCAACCTGCATGCCTGCGCTCGGGCCGTGGCCGAGCGGCATGGCGGGGTGTTTCCCGACGATGCCGCCGGGCTGCGCGCCCTGCCGGGAATCGGCGACTACACCGCCGCGGCGATCGCCGCCATCGCCTTCGACCGGCGCGAGGCCGCGGTCGACGGCAATGTCGAGCGGGTGGTGGCGCGGCTCTTCGCGGTGCGCGACCCGATGCCTGCGGCAAAGCCTCGATTAAGGGGGCTGGCGGCGGACCTGGTGCCAGCCGCACGAGCCGGCGATTTCGCCCAGGCGATGATGGATTTGGGCGCGACGATCTGCACTCCGCGCAAGCCGCGCTGTGTCCTATGCCCGTGGCGGGAGGACTGCGCCGCGCGTGCCGGCGGCTTCGCCGAGGATTTGCCGGCGCGGGCGGAGAAACCAGAGCGGCCGCTGCGCCACGGGGTCGTATTCTGGCTCCAGCGCCGCGACGGCGCGGTGCTGTTGCGTCGTCGCGAGGAAAAGGGCCTGCTCGGCGGCATGATCGAAGTGCCGTCGACCCCGTGGCGCGAGGAGGCATGGGACGAGACTGAGGCGCTCGGGTCAGCACCGGCGCAGGCGAAATGGGTGGCGCTGCCCGGCATCGTGCAGCATGGTTTCACCCATTTCCGTCTCGATCTGACGATCCTCGCCGGCACGATCGATAACCCGATTGACGGTATCTGGGCGCGTCCCGAGCAATTCAAGGACTACGCGTTCCCGACCCTGACCAAAAAGGTCGTCAAGCATGCGCTGTCAGTTCTTCCGGCTGCGCTTCTCATCGATTCCTGAAGTGCCCTCGCGCCGCGTCAGTTCGGCGGCGACATCGTCGGGGGAAAGGCCGGCGGCTGCCCACAGCACCAGCAGGTGATACAGCACGTCGGCGCTTTCGCGGGTGAGGGCGCTATTGTCGCCTTTCACCGCTTCGATGACCGCTTCGAGCGATTCTTCGCCGAGCTTGCGGGCCACTCCCGCCGGGCCGGCGGCGAGCAGCTTCGCGGTGTAGGACGAGTCCGGGCTGGCGCCGCGCCGCGCCTCGATGGTGCGCCACAGCCGCGCCAAGGCCTCGCCGAGCGGGTCCGTCATTGCTACAGCCTCACCGGCACGCCAGCGGCGGCGAGGTGGGCCTTCGCTTCGCTGATGCGAAACGTGCCGAAATGGAAGATCGAGGCGGCAAGCACCGCGGTCGCGTGACCGTCGCGGATACCTTCGACCAGGTGGTCGAGCGTGCCGACCCCGCCCGAGGCGATGACCGGCACCCGCACCGCATCGGCAACCGCGCGGGTCAGCGCGGTGTCGAAGCCGGATTTGGTGCCGTCGCGATCCATCGAGGTCAGCAGCAATTCGCCGGCGCCGTAATCGGCCAAGCGACAAGCCCATTCGACCGCGTCGAGACCCGTCGGGTTGCGCCCGCCATGGGTGAAGACACCCCATTTGCCGGGCCCGGTCTGCTTGGCATCGATGGCGCAGACGACGCACTGGCTGCCGAATTTATTGGCCGCCTCGCGCACGAAATCGGGGCGCGCCACCGCGGCGGTGTTGATCGACACCTTATCGGTGCCGGCCAGTAGCAGCTTGCGGATGTCCTCGACCGTGCGCACCCCGCCGCCGACGGTCAGCGGCATAAAGCATTGCTCGGCGGTGCGGCGGACGACGTCGTAGATCGTGTCGCGGTTCTCGTGGCTGGCGGTGATGTCGAGGAAGCACAATTCGTCGGCGCCCTCGCGGTCATAGATGCGCGCCTGCTCGACCGGGTCGCCCGCGTCGGTCAGGTCGACGAAGTTGACGCCCTTGACGACGCGGCCGTCCTTCACGTCGAGACAGGGGATGACGCGCATCTTCAGCATGGCTCGCCCCCATCGGCGATAGCGATCGCCGCTTTCGGGTCGATGCTGCCGTCATAGAGCGCGCGGCCGATGATCGCGCCGGCGATGCCGTCCTGCTCGTACGCCTTCAGCGCCACGATGTCGGCGAGCGACGACACCCCGCCCGAGGCGACGACCGGAATGCCGACCTCGCGCGCGAACCCGGCGACGGCTTCGGCATCGATACCCATCATCGCGCCGTCGCGCGAAATGTCGGTGGCGACGATCGCCGCGACCCCGGCATGGGCGAAACGATGCGCCAGCTCAACGATGCCGATCTCGCTCACCTCGGCCCAGCCCTCGACCGCGACCTTGCCGTTCTTGCCGTCAATGCCGACGACGATGCGGCCAGGATGATCGGCCGCGGCGCGGCGCACCAGCTCGGGATTGCGCAGCGCCACCGTGCCGAGCACGACCCGGTCGATGCCGAGATCGAGCCAGGCGTCGATCGCCGCCCGCTCGCGGATGCCGCCGCCGAGCTCAATCCGCAAATCTACCGCGCGGCGGATCGACCGCACCGCTTCGCCATTGACCGAGGCGCCGGCAAAGGCGCCGTCGAGGTCGACGACATGCAGCCAGCGGAAGCCGCACAGCGCGAACTCGCTCGCCTGCGCGGCGGGATCGCGGTTGAACACGGTCGCCGTCTCCATCTCGCCGCGAACCAGACGGACGCAGACGCCGTCCTTCAGGTCGATCGCCGGAAAGAGGATCACGACCCCGGCTCGTCGAGGCGCTTGTAGTAGTAGTGGCCGGGCACGATCTCGCCATTGACCCGGGCGTAGACCGGATGGGTACCCCAGCGCCGGTAGTTGAGCCCTTCGTAGAGGCTGATCGCGGCGCGCTGGGTGGCGCGCAGGTCGAGGTTGAGCACCACGAGCCCGAATTCTTCGCGCGCAATCCGCTCGATCTCGACGACGATGCCGCGCGCCAGCCCGTGCCCGCGGGCCCACGGCGCGACAAAGGCGCCGGTCAAGGCGCCCGCAAAAGATTGCGCCTCGTTGTTGCGCGGTGCCTTCGACAGCTGCGCCGAGCCGGCGATGACCCCGTCGAGGCGCCCGACGACGAGCCGCCGGTCGGGGATCAAGAGCACGCCCTTCCAGTAATTCTCCAGCACATGGCGCGGCGGCGGCTTGAGCCAGCCGAACCCGCCGCCTTCGACGATCGCCGCCTCGGTCGCCTCGCAGAGGTCGTCGAGATCGGTGCCGCTACATTGCGTCAGCCGCTCGATCGTGACCTTGGTCTGGCGCTTCAGATTACTCACGGCCGCCACCTGAGGAAATTGGCGATGATGCTCAACCCCGCTTCCTGGCTCTTCTCGGGGTGGAATTGTGTCCCGACCATGTTGTCGCGCGCGACCGCGGCGGTCAGCGCCTGGGCGTAGTCGGCGGTCGCGACGAGGTCGGCGCGGTCTCCCACTGCGAAGTGGAAGCTATGGACAAAATAGGTGTGGGTTCCCGGCGCGACTCCCTCGAAAACCGGGTGCGGGCGCTCAAACGACAGCTCGTTCCAGCCCATATGCGGGATCTTGTAAGTCGGGTCGGCGGGCTCGATCGCCACCACCTCGCCGCCGATCCAGCCGAGCCCGTCGACGGTCTCGAATTCGCGGCCTCGCGTTGCCATCAGCTGCATACCGACGCAGATGCCGAAAAACGGCCGCCCGCGGCCGGTCACCGCCTCGCCGATAGCGTCCTCAAGCCCCGGCACCGCCGCGAGGCCGCGCCGGCATTCGGCGAACGCGCCCTGGCCGGGCAGGACGATGCGGTCGGCGCCGGCGACCTCATGCGGATCGCTGGTGACGATGACGGTCTCGCTGCCGCCGCTCTCGCCGGCGGCGCGTTCGAACGCCTTCGCCGCCGAGCGCAGATTGCCCGAGCCGTAATCGATGATCGCGGTCAACATTGGAGCATGCTCTTAGGCGCTCAGCGTCCCCTTGGTCGAGGGCACCGCCCCGGCGCGGCGCGGGTCGATCTCGACCGCCTGACGCAAGGCGCGCGCCAACCCCTTGAAGCACGATTCGACGATATGGTGATTGTTCTCACCGTAGATGTTCTCGACATGCAGGGTCACGCCGGCCGATTGGGCAAAGGCCTGGAACCACTCCTTGAACAGCTCGGTGTCCATCTCGCCCAATTTGGGCTTCGAGAACGCGACCTTCCAGATCAGGTAGGGCCGGTTGGAACAGTCGAGGCTGACCCGGGTCAGGGTCTCGTCCATCGGAATCATCGCGCTGCCCCAGCGTTGGATGCCGGCGCGATCGCCCAGCGCCTTCGCCACCGCGCCGCCGATCACGTAGCCGGTATCCTCGGTGGTGTGGTGGAAGTCGATGTGGAGGTCGCCCTTCGCCTCGATCGTGATGTCGATGAGGCTGTGGCGCGCAAGCTGGTCGAGCATGTGGTCGAGAAAGCCGATGCCGGTCGCGATCTTGCCGGCCCCGGTGCCGTCGAGATCGACGCGACCCTTGATCCGCGTCTCCTTGGTATTGCGTTCGACCGTCGCGACGCGCACCGCTCTTCTCCCGATACCGATATGTGGCGATCCATGCCGAATGCCGCGCCGGCCCCATGTCCGTGAGCGCCGCCGGCTTTCGCGGGCCTTCTTTTAATACGAACAGCCCGCCGGTGCCACTATCGCCAAGATTGGTGAAGAGCCGGTTTCCGCCGAGCCGCTATTCCACGCCGCTGCTCGCACGATAGTCGTCGAGGACGGCGCGGTAGGTAACGCGGATCAGCTCGTCGACGATCGGCGGTGGCGGCTCGCGCCGTCGCAAATGCTGGCGAACGACGCTCACCGGCAGTTCCGCCAGGAGGAATTGCGAACGCCTAATCTCGTCCGGCCCGGCGCGGTCGAAGACCAGCTCGGCGAACTGCCTGAGCCGCTCCTCGCCTCTGCGCGTGTGCTCGGCGACGCCGCCGCGCAGTGGCGCTGGCCATTCGCCCTGCACGAAATCGTCTCGGTGATGGAGGAGCAGCAGGCGCGCCTCGTCGGGATGGTCGCGCACCCAGGCGGGCGTGTGCAGGGAGGCCCGCAATGCATCGCCGGCGTCGAGCGCCGCCGCGACCCCGCGCTGAAAGTTGAGCACCGTGCGCAGCCACAACTCGCCGAGCAGGACATCGCGCGACGCGAAGCGGTGATAGAACGAGCCGGTCGGCGCCCCGAGCCGCTCGGCGATCGATCCAACCGTCACCGCAAGCGGTCCGCGTTCCGCGGCGATCGCCAGCGCCGCGTCGAAGAAGTCGGCATCAGTGAATTTCGGGTGTCCCATTTATCTAGAATATAAGTTCTAGAACCATATATCAAGATCGTCTATGGTGCGGCGAATTCGAACCGGAGAGAGGTTCTCGATGTCCGATTCAGACCTGGATGAGGCGCGGCAACTCGACCGGCTGCTCGCCGCGGCGCGCGATACGATCTCCGAGGTGCCGTTTTGCTGGGTGATCACCCAAAGCGACGATGGCGGCGCCAATGCCCGGGTCGTTAAGGCGCAACAGGGCGATGAGGGCGACGATTTTTGGACGCGCTGGTTTCTGACCCCGCGGACCGGGCGAAAATCAGCGGAAATCCGCAAATCCAGCCGGGTGACGCTCGCCTATCAGCACGAAACCGGCAACGCCTATGTCGCTATTGCTGGGACGGCCGAGTTGATCGACGACCGAGACGCGGTCGACCGCCGGTTTCGCGGCTCGATCTATGACGACCCGGAGGGCAAGGTGGCCGCGATGCTGATCGCGGTGCGGGTGCGGGTGGATCATCTCGAGCTGCACGTGCGCGGCGTCACCGCCGAGCCGTGGGGCCGCGGCCGCACGCTGCTCGATCGCGACCCGGACGGCAGCTGGCGGCGCCACCCTAACTGACGTCAGCTGTCGAGGAAGCGGGCAATCAGCCGGTTGACCTCCGCCGCCTTCTCCATATGGGGGAGATGGCCGGCCGACTCGAAGATGTGCACCGGCATGCGCCCGGCAAGCGCCTGGCCATGCGAAACGGGGATGATGCGGTCGTCGCGCCCCCAGATGATCTGTACGGGCATCGCGAGAGTTGCGACGGCGTCCGCCCACCCGGCGCGCTGCGCGCCATTGGGGAACCACTCCACGGCGATCGCGGAGAGCGCTGCGGCGACGCCATCGAGCCGTTTGTAGCGCAGCACATCCTCGACCATCGCCCGGCTGACCAGTTCGGGGTCGTGGACGAGCATGCGAAGCACCTCCTGCGCCTCGCGCCGCCGCTCCGCCTTGACGAAGCCGTCGATGAATTCGCCGTTGATCTCAGGTCCGAGGCCGGTGGGCGCGATCAGCGTGAGGCTCGCCACCCGGTCCGGGTGCGACCTGGCGAACGCCACTGCGATCGCGCCGCCCATCGAGTGGCCGACGAGATGAACGCGGTCGACGCGCAGCGCCGCCAAGACATGGTCGATGTCGGCGGCAAACCCGGCGGCGTCGAGTACGAAGTCCATGATTTTGGTTGAGCCGCCATGTCCGGACAGGTCGAGCGCGATCGTCCGGTGGCGCTCGGCCAGCGCCGGCTGGTTGAACATCCAGGCGTTGAGGTCGCCACCGAAGCCGTGCACGAAGACGATCGGTGGGCCGTCGCCGCTGCCGATGTCGAGATAGCGCAGCCGCTTGCCGCCGGCCTCGGTCTCGCGCGGCCCGCAGGCGTCGCTGACGGTATCGTCCTCGCCGCTAGTCTCCGGAGCGACGAACCCAGCGACAAACGCGTCGATTTCGGCGTCGGCCACCTCGGGTGGCGCCAGCACCGCCATCAGTCCGCCGATCGGCAGGGTCGCGCCCGGCTGGGCGACGATGCGGCGCAAGGTGCCGGTCTCGCCCGCCTCCATCACATTGGTGATCTTCGGGGTCTCGATCTCTAGCAGCTCGTCGCTCGGCGCGATCGCGTCGCCCTCATGCTTGAGCCATTCGAGGATTTTCCCCTCGGTCATGGTCAGGCCCCATTTGGGCATCGTGATCGCGGTAATGTTGCTCATCTACCGTACCCGTACACCTCGCGAACTGCGGCGGCGATTTTCTCCGGGCTGGGGATGTAGAGCTTTTCGAGGTCGGGCGCGAACGGCACCGGGGTGTGCGGAGCGGTGACCCGGCGGATCGGTGCCTTCAGCGCGGCGAACGCTTTGTCGGCGACCAGCGCGGCGATGTCGGTGGCGATCGAACAGCGCGGCGTCGCCTCGTCGACGATAACCAGCCGCCCGGTACGCTCGACGCTTTCCAAGATCGTGTCCTCGTCGAGCGGCGAGGTGGTGCGCGGGTCGATCAGCTCGATCTCGATCCCGTCTTTCGACAGCTCGTCGGCCGCGGTCATCGCGTAATGCACCATGCGGGCGAGCGCGACCACGGTCACGTCGTTGCCGTCGCGCACCACATTCGCTTCGCCGAACGGGATTGTGTACGGCTCGTCCGGCACCTCGGCGCGGAGGTCGTACATCAGCTTGTGCTCGCAGAAGATCACCGGGTCGTCGTCGCGGATCGCCTGGATCAACAGCCCCTTTGCGTCATAGGCGTTGGACGGCACCACACATTTGAGCCCCGGCACCGCGGTGAAAATGCCATACGGGCTTTGCGAGTGCTGCGCGGCGGCGCTACGTCCGGCGCCGATCATCGTGCGGATCACCAGTGGGGTCTTGGCCTTGCCGCCGAACATGTAGCGGAACTTGGCCGCCTGATTGAAAATCTGGTCGAAGCAGACGCCGAAGAAATCGCTGAACATTAGCTCGGCGACCGGCCTGAGGCCGGTGACCGCGGCGCCGGCGGCGGCGCCCATGATCGCCGACTCGGTGATCGGCGTATCGATCACCCGCGCCTCGCCGAATTCCCCGATCAGCCCCTTGGTGACCCCGAGCACGCCGCCATAGGCGTCACGCTGACCGTCGCTGCCGGCGCCGCCGGCGACATCCTCGCCGATGACGATGATCGTCGGATCGCGGCGCATCTCCTGGGCAAGAGCTTCGTTTAGGGCTTGGCGTATGGATTTCAAAGGCATGATGGGCCTCGCCTAATACGAGACGTAAACATGGGTCAACAGCTCGCTTGCGTCGGGCGATTCGGCGGCGCGCGCGTCAACGATCGCCCGGTCGACCAGCGCCGCGACCTCGGCGTCGACCGCATCGAGCGCGTCGGCTTCGAGCAGCGCCGCCTCGGAGACACGGGTGCGAAAATGCTTGAGGCAATCGCGCTGCTCGCGCAGGTTCTTGACCTCGTCCTTGCCGCGGTAAAGCTGCGCGTCGCCCGAATGGTGACCGTAGAAGCGGCAGGTATCGACCTCGATCGCGCTCGGGCCGCCGCCAGAGCGGGCGCGCTCGATCGCCTCGTGCGCCGCCTCGTGCACCTCGAAGAAATTGTCGCCGTTGACCTTGACCGCCGGCAGGCCAAACCCGGCGGCGCGGCCGGCGATGTCTCGGCTGCCGCAATGGTAGGAAAAGCCGGTGCCCTCGCCATACTGGTTGTTCTCGAACACGAAAATCGCCGGCAGCTTCAGCACCACCGCCATGTTTAGCGCCTCGAACGTGGTGCCCTGGTTGGAAGCGCCATCTCCCGAGAAGCACACCGCGACATGGCCGTTGCCAAGCGTCTTGGCGGTCAGCGCCGCGCCGACGACGAGGGGTGGGCCGCCGCCGACGATGCCGTTGGCGCCGAGCATGCCTTGGTCGAGATCGGCGATGTGCATCGACCCGCCCTTGCCGCCGCACAGCCCGCCCTGTTTGGCGAACAGCTCCTTCATCATCCCACCGACATCGCAGCCCTTGGCGATCGAGTGACCGTGGCCGCGATGCGTGCTGGCGATATAGTCCTTGGGGCCGAGGTGCTGGCACACCCCGACCGCCGAGGCCTCCTCGCCGGCGTAAAGATGAACAAAGCCTGGAATGCCCCCTTTGGAGAATTCCTCCTGCACCCGCTCCTCGAAGCGGCGGATCGTCGCCATCGAGCGGTAGGCGCGGATCAGGTCGTCGCGGTTCAGCTGCATCGGCATGGCGTTCCCCTCAGGCGTCGAAGCCGTAGAGTTTCGCGGCGTTGCCGCGGGTGATCTTGAATCGGTCCTCGGCGCTGGCGGTCTTGAAGTCGCGCTCGACGACTTCCTGCGAATGCGGCCATGACGACGCCTGGTGCGGGTAGTCCGATGACCACATCATGCGGTCGACGCCGATGAAATCGCGGTTCGCCACGCCGACGAAATCGTCGATATAGGTCGCCCACATCTGCCGCCGGAAATACTCGCTCGGTTTCAGCTTCTGGGTGAACCCGGCGGCGGCGCGCGAGCGCTCGGCGACCCGATCCATGCGCTGCAGGTAATAGGGGATCCAGCCGACATTGTTCTCGGCCGAGACGATCTGCAGCTTCGGGAAGCGGTCGAGCACGCCCGAGAAGATGAGCACGCTGAAGGTCTTCTCGACTTCGTAGCCGAGCACGGTGGTGCGCATGTAGCGCTCGCCCCAGTTCCACTGGCTCTCGACCCCCATGCCGGTGATCGCATGGAGGCTGATCGGCATTTTCATCTCTTCGGCCACGGCCCAGAACGGGTCGTAGACATCGGAGCTGTAGGGCTGGTCGTGCGGCGGCGAGCACCAGATCATCGCCCCCTTCAATCCGAGCTTGGCGCAGCGTTCCAATTCACGGGCGCCGGCTTTAGGGTCGTAGAGCGAGATCATCGCCAGCCCCGCCATCTTCTTCGGCGCGTAGGCGATGAACTCGGCGAGCCAGTCGTTGTAGGCGCGGAAGCAATCGGCCTGGAGGCCGGCATCCTTGAGCCAGAAGATGCGGAACCCCAGCGTCGTATAGAGGACGTCGGCCTCGACCCCGTCGAGCGCGTTGTCCTTCATTCGCTCCGCCGGATTCCAGCCGCCGGGCCGCGCATCGGCATAGGTTGCTTTGGTGAGGAACTCCTTCAGCTCCTCCGGGCTCTTGCCGGCGCCGAGGCCGATGCCGATCGGGTGCGGCGCGTGGCCTTCATAGAGAAAATAGGCTCCCGGCTTGTCCGGCAGGTCGACCGCGAGGCGTGGCGCGCGGTCGCGGTATCGCTTGTCGACTCGGCTCGTCCACAGGTCCGGCGGCTCGCTCACATGCGAATCGGCGGAGATCAGCTTGTAATCCGGCATGGTCGCGCCTCCCTTGCTGAGCCGTGCGGCCGTCA
>DATNJF010000085.1:0-8803 GCA_035604035.1 Allostellaceae bacterium
ATTCCGCTTAACAGCGTTGACCAAAGGGCGAATTTTCTCTTTGCAGCCATATTCATCCTGGGTGCCGCAGCATACGGAGTGATCGCATTTTTTGGCGATGCAATGTTCTTGCCCATTCAGTGGACACGGTCTAGCCACAGACACGTACCCAGTCGGTGGGGTTATTTCAGGTGGGGGCTCTCGCGAATCCTGAGCCGGTCACTAATTGGTTTAGTCTCAGCTTGGGTAATGCTGCAGATTCCCTTTATCCGGCAAACACCCTCGCCAGGCATTGCTGTGTCGGTTATTCGTGCTTTGTGTTCGTTGTGATGCGGGCCGGAAACATCTTGTGACACCGTTCAATTGAACATCCACCCTACTTCGGACGCGCGACCCACAGATCGGGGCCGCCTAGTTTCAACCTATTTCAGAAATTCAAATTGAGCCACCACCCAAGATGAGGTGTAGGTGCGCGCGTTCGATGCGAGTTTGGTGGAGCGGGACTTCGACATGAAACTTCTCTTTCAGCTCATTAACTACGGCTCGGCTGCGTTTGCCTTTCTTGCTGCCGCCCTTTGGTTTTGGTCCGCCCGAGTAAAGACGCCCCGAGCGTTTTCGGTCCACGGAGTAGTGGGGGGCGGTTTAGGCGGCGCACTCGGCGGTCCCATCGGTGGCGGTACCGTTCATCCCGCCAGCAGTCCGGACTTGGCCGATCTCGGAGCGGCGCTTCGACGGCAAAGTCAACTGAGCGCTGCGGCGGCAGTCTGCGCGGGACTAGCCGCGATCCTTGGGGCGATCGCACTGATAATCGCAGGAAGCTCAGCTTAGGACATGACTACGGATTACTGAGAGGGGACAGAGATGTTGCGGCGCAAACCTCCGTTTTTCCCACGTCTCGTGGTGGATAATCACACCACGCGGACGTTGGTCTACCGCCCTTGGAAGTTTGGCAGGCGGCGGTCGGCCATGGCCTTGATGCCCTCGGAAAAATCCTCGGTGCGGCGCAGCCAATCCTGCTCGACCAGTTCGCGCTCGGTCGCGGCGTCGACCGCGTCGACGAGACCGCGGCGCATGGTCTCGCGGGTCGCGATCACCGCGAGCGGCGCCGATTGGGCGATCTCCAGCGCTAGAGCCTGCGAGGCTTTGCGTACCTCGTCCTGCGGCACCAGCAAATCGGCGAGGCCGATGCGCACCGCCTCGTCGCCGGGGATGCGGCGGCCGGTATAGAACAAGAGCGCCGCCTGCTGCTTGCCGACCAGGCGCGGCAGCGTCTCGGTGAGGCCGAAGCCGGGATGAAAGCCGAGCCGGTTGAAATTGGCGCTGAACCGCGCCTCGCTGCAGGTAACGCGGAAATCCGGCACGCAGGCGAGACCGAGCCCGCCACCGACGGCGGCGCCGTGGATCGCGCCGATAATCGGTTTCCGGGTGCGGAAGAGGCGGCTCGCCTCCTTGTAGAGATGCTTGCCTTGGCGGCTGCGGGTGCCCTCGTTGGCGGTGCCGGTATCCATTCGCTTGGAGAAATCGGCGCCGGCGCAGAATGAGCGGCCGTCGGCGCAGAGCACGATGGCGCGGCAGGTCTCGTTGGCGTCGAGGCGCTCGAACGCCTCGCCGATCTCGGCGATGAGGTCGCTGTCGAAGAAATTATGCGGCGGCCGGCGGATTTCGACCGTCGCCACATTGCCGTCGAGGCTGACGCCGATATCGCGATAGGTGCCTAGATCGCTCATGAGATGCTCCCAACAGAAGAGAACGCTTTACCGCGAAGGACGCAAAGGAATGCGCGGAGGTCGCCAAGGCGTCTATCGGTCGCGCGTAGCGTGACCATTAATTCACCACAGAGACACGGAGGCAATGAGATGCCGTGCCGCTCCACTCTCACTGCCTCACTGTCTCAGTGGTCTTATTGGCGCTTCGCGCCGGACAAACCACCTTCGCGTCCTTTGTGGTGAAATGTGTTTTTTAGGTTTTAACGATCAGCGCGTCGACGACGCTGAGGCCTTGGCCCGCCTCGTGGACGATGACCGGGTTCAAATCGATTTCGGCGATCTGGTCGGCGTGGTCGGCGGCGAAACGCGACAGCGCCACCATCAGCTCGGCCAGCGCCTGTTTGTCGGCCGGTTGACTGCCGCGCACGCCGTCGAGCAGCGCAGCGCCTTTGAGTTCGCCGAGCAGCGCGAGCGCGTCGTCGGTGTCGAGTGGGACGGGGGCGAAGGCGACGTCCTTCAGCACCTCGACATGGATGCCACCCAAGCCGACCATCAGCATCGGGCCGAAAACGGGGTCGCGGGTGATGCCGAGGATCATCTCCTGGCCGCGCCGCGCCATCGCCTGAACCAGCACGCCGTCGATCTTGGCGCCGGGATGCGCCGCGCTCGCCCGCTCCAGCACGGTGCGGTAGCCATCGCGTACCGCGGCGGCGGTGCCGAGGTTCAGCATGACCGCGCCGGCCTCGGTCTTGTGGACGATGGCGGGCGACTGCACCTTGAGCGCGACCGGGCCGCCGATGCGCATCGCCGCGTCGCTGGCGTCGTCCTCGCCGGTGGCGAGGAACTCCGGCACGCGTTTCACGCCATAGGCGGCGAGAAGCGCCTTGGCTTGGACTTCCGTCAGCACTTTCCCGGACTCCCGGAGCGCCTTTCCGACGGTGTCGCGCACCGAGGCGGTGGTCGCAGCCGGGGCGGCGCGGCGCGCGATGCGCTCGCGAAAGCGGGCGTAATCGGCGAGCGCCTTGATCGCCCGCGCGCAGCTCGGCATCGAGGTGTAGGCCGGTATCCCCATATCGGC
This sequence comes from Allostellaceae bacterium, assembly GCA_035604035.1. Lineage (GTDB taxonomy): Bacteria > Pseudomonadota > Alphaproteobacteria > ATCC43930 > CGMCC-115725 > DATARH01. The sequence continues at coordinate 2,764 of DATNJF010000085.1, forward strand.
GAAAGCGCCGAGGGCCCCTGGGGTCGCGGTCGTGTAGGTCGCCATCAGGATCGGCTGTTCGGTGGTGGCGACGATGTCGCCCAGCTCTTCGGCGCGCTTCTTGGCGGTGACCTCGTTGGCGACCGACGAGATCAAGAGGATCGTGTCGATGCGTTTGGATTGCCGTACCAGCTCGACGATCGGCTTGTAGCCGACCTCGCCGATCGCCTGCGCGGTGGCGTCGATCGGGTTCGCCGCCGAGGCGTAGGACGGCAGCATCGCCATGATCTTGGCCTGGAGATCGGTTTCGAGCTCCGGCACTTCCAGCCCGTGCGCCGACAAGATGTCGGCCATCCACACCGCGCTGCCGCCCGAGCCGGTGATGATCGCGACCCGGTTGCCTCGGGGCAGCTTGCAGAAGGCGAAGGCGGCGGCGATGTCGAGCATGTGATCGATGTCTTCGCCGCGGATAATCCCGTGGTGGCGGAAGATTGCGTCGTCGATCGCGCCCGATTGCGCCAGCGCGCCGGTATGCGAGGCGGCGGCGCGGCGGCCGGCGTCGGAGCGGCCGACCTTGGCGACGATCAGCGGTTTGCCCAGCGCGGCGGCCCGGCCGGCGACGGCGCGGAACCGCGTCGGCTGGCGGATGCCTTCGAGGTAGACGAGGAAGATGTCGGCGGCGCCGCTATCGAGCGCCGCCTCGATGTAGTCGTGCGCCTCGAGCACGGTCTGGTTGCCCGAGCTGACCTGGGTGGTGAATTTGAGCTGACGCGGCTGGCCACGGCTGAGGAACGAGAAGGTCAGCGCCCCCGACTGGCACGAGACCGCGATCGGTTTGGCCTTGCTGCCAGCAGGGAGAAGCGGCTTGGAGAAATCGTGGAACACCGGGCTGAAGGTGGCGACCAGCGGGCGCAGCGGGTTGACGAGGCCCTCCGAATTGGGGCCGCAAATCGCCATGTCGAGCTTTGCCGCGAGAGCGCGCAGCTGGGCGTCGCGCTGGGCGGCTTCCTCGCTCTTCTCCTCGCCGAAGCCTGAGCTGATGATCACCGCAGCAGGGATGCCGCGCGCGCCGCATTGCTCGATGGTCGAGATGACATGCGCCGCCGGGACGACGATGACCGCGAGGTCGACCGGCTCGGGCAGCTCGGCGACGCTCTTATAGGCCTTGTGGCCGAGCACCTCGTCGTGGCTGCGCGTCACCGGATAGATCGGGCCGTCGAAGCCGTGGCCGATCAGCTGCTGAGTCAAGCGGCCGCGGATCGACTCGTCGGCGGATGCGCCGACAATGGCGATGCTTTTGGGGGACAGAAGCGGACGGAGGTCAGGCATCAGCGCAAGCCGAGGCCCCGGGCGATGATGCCGCGCAGGATCTCGCGGGTGCCGCCCTGGATCGTCAGCTTGGGCGCGATCAGGGTCGTGTAGTTGAGCGCCTGCTCGAAGCGGTCGTCATTGCTGTCGGGCGCGGAATCGCCGCGCACCGGCGCCATCAGCCGCACCTTGTTGGGCAGCGCCTGCTCGAAATTGGTGCCGAGATCCTTGACGATCGAGGCCTCCGCCGCCGGGGTCTTGCCGGCCTGCAGCATCCCGGCGACCGACAGCGACATGCGCCGCATCGTCGCGAGATGCGCGACCTCGCGGCCGATGCCCTCGGCCTGGCGCTCGCTCGGCTCCGGCCCGACGACACGGATCAGCTCAACCAGGCTCTGCAGGGTTTCGAGCCAGCGGTCGGGCCCGCTGCGCTCGTAGGCCAATTCGGCGCTGGCCTGCTTCCAGGCCATGTCGACCTCGCCGATCATATGCAGATCGGGAACAAACACATCGTCGAAGATCACCTCGTTGAAATCGTGCGCGCCGGTCAGGTTGATGATCGGGCGAATGGTGATGCCCTTCGACTTCATGTCGATGAGAAATTGGGTGAGGCCATGGCGGCGGTTCTCCGGGGTCGAATTCGAGGTGCGCAGGAGGCCGATCATGTAGTCGGCCTGATGCGCGTTCGAGGTCCAAATCTTGCGGCCGTTGACCAGCCAGCCACCCTCCGTCTTGGTCGCGCGGGTCGAGGCGGCGAAGACATCGGAGCCGGAGTTGGGCTCTGAAAGCCCGATGCAGAAGCAGAGCTCGCCGGAGCAGATGCGCGGCAGGATGTTCTCTTTCACCGCCTCCTGGCCGTAACGCAGCAACACCGGGCCCGACTGGCGGTCGGCGGTCGAGTAGTGCCGGGTCGGCGCCTTGTGCGCCAGCATCTCCTCGGTGACGACATAGCGCTCGAGCTGGGTCTTGCCCTGGCCACCGTATTGCTTCGGCCAGGTCATGCCGATCCAGCCCTTGGCGCCGACCTTTTTGGCGAAGAGCGCGGCGTTCTCGTTGCGCCCGCCGCCGGGGCTGAAGGTGCCGGCCTCGATCTCCTGCTTGAGAAAGGCGCGGACCTCCTGGCGCAATTCCTTGCACTCGGGCGGCAGCTCGACCGGATCGAATTGGAAAGTGCTGGTCATGATTTCCTCACGATCCCTGAGTGACGAACGGCCACAGCGCGTCGGCGCCCTTGGCGGCGACCGCTCGGCCCAAGCGCTCGGCCCACAGCGTCTCGTTGCCGAATTCCTCACGCCAGCCCCACAGCCGCCGGGTCGAGTGGTGCAGCGTGTGCTCGTAGGTGAAACCCATCGCGCCATGCACCTGGTGCGCGATCGCCGCGCCGGCGCCGGCGGCGTCGCCGACGCGGAGTTTGGCGCTCGCCACCGCGGCGGCGACGATGTCGCCCTCGACGCCGTAGAGCCCGACCGCCTCGGCGGCCCCGTCGGCGGCGGCCCCGGCGGCAGCCACCTCGCCGGCGAGGTTCGCCAGGTTCTGCTGCACCGCTTGGAACTTGGCGATCGGCCGGCCGAACTGGACGCGATCGAGGGAAAACTGCACCGACTGCTCGAGGATGCGCTCAAGCGCGCCGGCCATCTGCTGGGTGCGCGCGGCGGCGGCGATCAGGGTGAGTTTCGCCGGGTCGAGCCCCGGCGCCGCGCCGACCGCGACGGCGGTGGCGCCGTCGAAGCTCACCGTGTCGCGCGGTTCGCCCGAGAGCCCGACCCCGGGGCTGATCGCAAGATCCTTGGCCTCTACAAGCGCGACGACATTCTCACCGCCGCGCGTGGCGACGACGGCAATATGCGCGGCGTTGCGCGCGAACGGTACATGCCGCGCGCGGCCCTTGAGCTTGCCGTCGGCACCGATGGTGATGTTGCCGTCCTCATAGACCGGGGCGATGGTCATCGGACCTGGCGGCGAGGCCAGCTTAGCCTGCGCCAGGAGCCAGCCGGCGAGCAGGGTCTCGGCGATCGGCACCGGGGCGGCGAAGCGGCCAGCAACGCGCAGCACCGCGAACCCGTCGGCGATCTCGGCCCCGGCGCCGCCGAGATCGTCCGGAACCCATGCGAGCGGCAAATAGGACTCGGCGAGCGCGTCCCACAAAGCCTTCGGCCACTCCCCCTTCTCGGCCTTGTTGACCGTGTCGGCCTCGCACAAATCCTGGAAAATCTTGGTCGCGGTATCGACGATGATCGAATCTGGCATCTTTCCTCCCGCGGCGCTTGCGGGATCGAACCATGAAGCCCGCCGCCTTGACAAGCGCGCCCACGGCATGCGCCATCCCCGTAAGGGAGGGACGCCATGATCGCCGATGCGCAGGTCCATATCTGGGGCGCCGATACGCCGGCGCGGCCGTGGCCGCCGGGCAATGCCCATCGCGCTCATAGGCCGCTTCCGTTCTCGAAGGATGATCTCCTGGCCGAGATGGCGGCGGCGGGGGTCGACCGCGCGGTGATCGTGCCGCCGTCCTGGGAAGGCGACCGCAACGACCTCGCGCTCGCGGCGGCCGTGGCGCATCCCGACAAATTCGCGGTAATGGGACGGCCGCCGCTCGGCCGCCCCGATCCGCGCGCGCTCGATCATTGGCGCGATCAGCCGGGCATGCTGGGGATTCGGGTCACCACCGCCGGTGCCGGGGCGCGGGCGCTGTTCACTGAACCCGAAGGCGACTGGCTATGGCAAGCAGCAGAGAGCGCGCGGCTACCGGCGATGGTCTCGATCCCCGGCCTCTTGCCCGTGCTCGGCAGGCTCGCCGAGCGGCATCCGGGGGTACGGTTCGTGATCGATCATCTGGCGCTGGTACGCGACGCCAAGGACGAGGCGGCGTTCGGCGACCTCGGCAATCTCGTCGCGCTAGCCAGGCATCCTAATATCGCGGCCAAGGCCTCGGCGCTGCCGCGCTATTCGAGCGAGGCGTACCCCTATCGCCGCCTGCACCCGTACCTGAAGCAGGTGTTCGACGCGTTTGGGCCGAGCCGGTTCTTCTGGGGCACCGACATGACCGGCATCCCTTGTACCTATCGGCAGGCGGTGACTCTATTCACCGAGGAATTGCAGTGGCTCACCGGCCGCGACCGCGACCTGGTGATGGGCGAGGCGCTGTGCGACTGGTTGGGGTGGAATGACCAGCGACCGTAGGTTAAGAAAGGAGATCGACACTTACCAAATGCGTGTATAAACCTATGTTCTAATAGCCATAATGCCGAACGTATTTAACCCAAGTAAGGCGGTAAGGCGTGGCCAGCCCCGAAGAAATTGCCAAATGGCTCGATGATATTCTTCCAAAGCACGAACGCCTCACCGGCGTCGCGCTTGCATTATTCCGAAATCTTCTGCAACCCCATGCAGCAGACATACTTGAAATTACAGGAAGGACGAAGGATCGAGATAAAGTTTTAGAGAAGATTTCTCGTAAAAACTATAAAAATCCTATGATTGAGGTAACGGACCTGAGTGGAATTCGCGTAACGACATACTTTGAAAATAGCATCGCGCCTGTATGTGCGCTTGTTAGAAAAGTTTTTAATATCATCGAAATCGACAGCGTCGACCAGAGTATTGCGCTCGGTGTGGACCGTATTGGCTATCGCTCTATGCATTTCGTGTGCAATTTGGGCACCAACAGGGAAACATTGCCCGAGTATGCTGGGCTAGCAAATCTACCATTTGAAATACAAATTCGAACGGTTCTCCAACACGCGTGGGCGGAGCTATCTCATGACAGGGCCTACAAATTTCGTGGGAAGCTTAGAGACGATCTTCAGCGACTGGTAAATTTATGCTCAGGCATGTTAGAAATGATAGATCGAGAGTTTGTCAGTATAGTAAAAGATATAGACGAATATGAAGACCTCGTTGAATCTCAAACCACATCCGAAACGCTCGAACTGTCACTTGATTCTATATCAATTACAAAATTTTTAGATGATACGCAAAAAAATAAAAAAATAACGTTGGAAGACACAGGAAATATCGATTCTGCCATTGCTGAATTGCAAACATTTGGTATAAACCTGATTAGCGAATTAGATATTCTTATGACAGACGAATTCATTGAGTACTGCAAGAGTTTGGGTAAAGCGTATCTGTCAAAGATAGGACTTTTAAGATTGATAATGTTATATTCAGATATCGATAAATACATATCTCTGGGATTATTTATTTGGAAGCAGGTGCCAACGAAGTATTGGTCTGTTTTGGTAAATAAATATGGAAAACATAAGATGGACGCGATAGCGAAGCAATTTGGTGTAAGTATTTCAGGTCAATGATGACGGTGCCCCCTAATGGCCCTTGGTGATCGCCAGCACCGTGTCGCCGACGGCCGGGGCGATGCGGGAGCATTTGTCGTCGCTGATCGCGGCGGTGGTCAGCTGCAGCACCAGCCCGTTATCGGTGTCGCCGCTGCCGGAGCCGAAGGTCACGGCAAGCCCGTTATCGCTGCAATCGATGCCCCACATCACCGTCGCCGGCATCACGGTGACGCCGGAGTTGGCGCCGCTGCGGTCCTGGATGACCAACAGCCCGTTGCGGTAGCGGAGCTGGGCGCGCAGCCGGCGCTGCAATTCGGCGGTGGCCTTGCCTTCGTCCTGCATCAGCGTCGTGTCCGAGGCGGCAAGACCAGGATCGACCGGCGGCTTCGGTTCGGCCAGTGCCGGCAGCGCGGCAAGCGACAAGGCGACGGCGAGGCCTACGAGAAGTCTCATGGCGG
>DATNJF010000086.1:0-2157 GCA_035604035.1 Allostellaceae bacterium
GCCCATTGAGGAATCCCGACACGGTGATGAAGCAGACGATACCGGCCTTGTCGGTCTCTTCCAGGCCCGTGGATGCCTTCAGGCCCGCGCCGAACACTTTCCACGTCGCCCAGCGCCAGAAATAAATGTAAAGGTTCTTCAGGTGCTTCGTGTGCGCGCCGAGACCCCACGCCGCCGGCGGCGTCCAGCGATCGAGGGGGGCCTCTCGCCCGTCGCTACCCTCCTCGATCCAACCGCCGCGTCCCTTCGCTTTTTCCTTGTACGGCGGATTTCCTATGACGACTGTGATCGGCTGATCGCGCTTGACGGCGTTGGCCTCTCGCCGAGACCTTGCGATCGGTTGCAGAATTTGCGGGAGTCGTTCTTCTTCGACGTACGGGTTGCCGAGCGTATCCGTAATGAACAGTCGCAGTTCTGGAACATTGGGCGACTTGATGAGAGAATGTATTTCCGCAAGCAGACGTAGTTGCGCAACGGCAAACGGGCCGAACTGAATCTCGAATCCGAAAATGCGTTGGGCCGCAGCCGAGATCGCCGCCGGGACCGCACCGGCTCCTTGGTCACTTTCAACCGTCGCCGCGATTTGACGAAGGATGCCGAGCAAAAACGTGCCGGTGCCGGCAGCGGGGTCCGCGACGGTAACGTCCGTCGAAGCGAATCCCAACGCGCGGTCGAACAAGTGAGTGCTACGAAGCGCTTCGTTTGCGAGGCGCACCATCGCGCCCACGACCTCGGGCGGTGTGTAGTACGACCCGGTACGCTTGCGCAGCACGTTGTCGTAAATCTCCAGGAAATCCTGGTAGAAGTAGAGCCAAGTATCGGGATTGCCTTTGCTCAGCGACGACCAATCGACAACATCGAGCACGCGCGTCAGCGTTCCAAGCGATGTGCTGAGCGCTGCCTGATTGGCGCTATCGTCCGTTAGCACACGGAGAGCGGCCCCGATCAGCGAGTTGGTCGGACGAAGTTCCTCAGCGGCCCGCCCGATGCCGTTGGCGAGCGAGATGCCGCGGGCACGAGCGACCAAAAGCCCAAAAGTTACCGCCTGTGCATAACCGTCGGCGAACTGCTCGTCGGACGCCTCCGGGAAGAGGAGCAATCGCCAATCTTGGGCAAGCTCCTTAAGGGAGGTGCTCCCGAGCGCGAGCTGTTCGGTTACTTCGTCTCTGAGTAGCCGGCACAGACGCGCGCTTAGCTCGGCTAACTGCTTTGCGTTGCGCGGCGGTATGGGTTGCCACGTGAGGAAGTTGAAAAACAGGGGTAGCAAGGACGGCGGAGCCGAGAGCGACGCGCCCGCGGTTTCCACATCGCCCTGCAGGTGAACTATTTCGCCGTCGAGATGTCCATCACGCCAAACGCTGAAGGCATTGCCGTCGGTATATAGGATGTTGGGAAGCGACTGCAGTTTCTTCCATTGCGCCTTGTCGTGTGCGTCTGAAAATCGGCGGGGATCGGCCCCTTTTCCAGGAGCCTTTACTTCAATGAAGCCCACCAAGGCTTTGTTTACGACAACTGCGTAGTCAGGGCGTGTCTTGATTTCCGATTGCGAGGTTTCACCGACCATGTTAACGGTGTCGTCCGACATTCCTAGAAGGGCGGAAAGTTCGCGCACGAGCGCTTCCAGCGGAGCGCGCAACTGATCCTCGGGCGCACCCGATACGGCAGCGTTCGAAAATTTGGCTTTGGTCAGCTTTCCAAAGGCCGAAACCGCACCGTGAAGAGAATGCTCGTGCGCCAATGCTAGGGACCCCTTGTAAACCGGCGCGGCGTTTGACTATAGCGGAATATCGAAGATTCGCCGCTGAACTCTTCGACCCAACGCGAGCCCCCCACGCCGCTCGACCCCCATGTCGAAACTCTCCTCGCCGCGTTCGCCGCCGCCGGGCGGCTGAAGGTCTGCGAGCTTTCGCCGGAGGAGGCGCGGCAGGGGATCGTCGGGCTGGCGCAGGCGGTCGATGCCAAGGACGTGCCGATCGGCCGGATCGAGGACGGGACTTGGGCCGCGCCGGGCGGGCGCCTCGCCTGGCGCAGCTACACGCCCCAAGGCGAAGCGGGCAAAATCCTGTCCGGCCCGGTCAGTACTCCGCCGCGGGCGGCACTGCCGGCGTCGCCGCGCCCAATTTAGCCGCCGGCGCGCGTTCCGCCGGCTCGATCTTT
>DATNJF010000087.1:0-20368 GCA_035604035.1 Allostellaceae bacterium
TTCTCCGGCGGGTTCGCCGACATCTTCGAGGAGATGTTCGGGACGATGGGCGGCGGACGCCGCGACGCCGGCCCCAACCGCAGCGGCAGCGATTTGCGCTACAACCTCGAAATCCCGCTCGAGGAAGCCTTCAAGGGCAAGCAGACGACGGTTCGCGTCAACACCTTCGCGCAATGCGAGCCGTGCCACGGCAGCGGCGCCGAGGTCGGCTCGCGGCCGGCGTCCTGCCGCACTTGCCAGGGCCACGGAAGGGTGCGCGCGCAGCAGGGGTTCTTCACCATCGAGCGCACCTGTCCGACCTGTCAGGGCGCCGGCACCGTCATCGAGAAGCCGTGCAAATCCTGCGGCGGCCAGGGCCGCGTGCGACGCGAGAAGACGCTGTCGGTCAGCATCCCGCCCGGGGTCGAGGACGGCACTAGGATCCGCCTCGCCGGCGAGGGCGAGGTCGGGCTGCACGGCGCGCCGGCAGGCGACCTCTACATCTTCATCAGCATCGCCCAGCACACGATCTTCCAGCGCGATGGCGCCAACATCTATTGCCGGGTGCCGATCCCGTTCACCACCGCGGCGCTGGGCGGGGCGATCGAGGTGCCGACGGTCGAAGGCACGATGAACCGGATCACCGTCCCACCGGGAACGCAATCGGGCCACCGCTTCCGGCTCAAGGGCAAGGGTATGACGGTGCTACGCTCGCCGCTGCGCGGCGACATGTTCGTCAATGCCGTGATCGAGACGCCGGTCAACCTGACCAAGCGCCAGCAGGAATTGCTGCGCGAGTTCGAAAAGGAAGGCGACAACCGCAAGACCAACCCGGAGAGCGAAGGCTTCTTCGCCCGGGTGAAGGAGTTCTTCGAGGATTTGCGGGAGTAGACTTCGCGGCTACCTACCCTCGCCCTTCTCGCGCCGGCGATGCCGGGGCGGGAGCCGGCCTACGGCCGGAATACCGCGAAGCACTTGTCGGAGTTGAAGATGTACGACTCGACGTAGTCGATGATCTCCGGCTCGCGCTTTAATGCGTGCATCGCGCCGCCGAGCGTCACCCAGTTCAGGAATTCCTGCTGCCCGGCATCCTCGATCTGCGCGGTGGTCAGTTCACGCCATCGGGTAAGCTTGCCCGAAGACAATTCGTCGAAGCGGGCGCGGTCGCCGGCATTGTCGGGATAGAGGTAGTGGTTTTTCGGTGTCAGGAACGCGTGCGACCACGACGACGACGCGATCAGCGCCACGCGCCACGGGCTGTCGCTCAGCAGTCGGGCGATGGCACCGCCGATATCGAAGCAACGACGCGGGTTCGGGCCCGGCGGATCGACCAGGTTCGGGTCGGCCTCGCCGGTCAGATGCGCGGTCGAGCCGCGCTTGGCGATGACGCTCGACCCGTAGCAATTCACGTGGAACGGCACCACCGGATAGGGGAACCCCTTCCGGTCGTAGTCGAGATACATCACCGTGTTGATGAAGGCGTGCGGCAGCCCGTTCTCGTAGCGCATCTTATAGGCGTAGCTGACGTCGTAATCCTCGGCGATCAGTTTGGCTGCGATATAGGACGCGCCGGCCTTATGACCCTTGGTCTTGATGACCGTGTCCTTGCCCTCGCCCCAGACATTGGTGGCGCTGGCGTTGTAGCGAGAGAACGGGTGCGACTCGGTCTCCTCCTGCAAAAAGACGCAGAAGGAGGGAACTCCCTCCTCGCGGAAATTCTCGTACTGGTCGTCGCCGAAGATGACGACGAAATCGGGCTTGAACGCGTCGATCGCCTTGCGCGCCTCGCGGAAGCCGTTGACGAGGCGGCGCCGATGCTCGGTCGCCGAGGCGACCGGGTCCTTCCATTCCTCGCGCATCGCCGCCGGCCAGGTCTTCGGGTCCTTGAGCTTTTCCGGCACCTGGTCGCTGTCGAGCGTGCGGTTCAAGAGGCCGGCCATCTGCGCGTCGGGCTGAATGAGGCCGGGATAATGCGTGACGCCGATACCGAGGATTTCGCCCATCGTGCCACTCCCTGGATGAGGTTTGCGCAAATCATAGCAGAGAGGCGCGGCATTCTCGACTAGGATCGGTGAGAACGAACAGGAGGCACCGACATGCCGAGCTTCCGCTCCTCAGCCGATTGCGAGATGCACTACGAGGTCGACGACTTCACCGACCCGTGGACCCACCCGGAGACCGTGCTGATGCTGCACGGCAACGCCGAGAGCGGGCTCGCCTGGTGGCGCTGGGTCCCGAAGCTGGCGCGGCAGTACCGGGTGGTGCGGCCGGACATGCGCGGGTTTGGCCAATCGACGGCGATGCACCGTGACTTCCCGTGGACGCTCGACCGGCTGGTTGAGGATTTCTGCCTGTTGATGGATCACGTCCAGGTCGACCGCTTCCATCTCGTCGGCGCCAAGATTGGCGGCACGGTCGCGCGCGCCTTCGCCGCGCGCCGCCCGGAGCGGGTCAAGACGCTGACCGTGGTCGGCTCGCCGCCGCCGTTCCGCGAGGAAGCCGCCGCGAACGTCGGCGCAACGATCAAGATGTTCGAGGATCAAGGGGTCGAATACTGGGCCCGGCAGAACATGGCCAATCGGCTGGGCAGCGCCTTCCCCAAGGAGGGGTTCGACTTCTGGGTCAAGTACATGGCGCGCACCGCGCTCTCGACTCAGCTCGGCTTTATGCCGACCATCGCCATCGCCGATATCCGGGCGGACATCCCCAAGATCAAATGCCCAACCTTGGTCATCACCACCGAAGACAGCGGCCTCGGCTCGGTCACCGCGATGCGCGCCTGGCAGGAACAGATCGCCGGTTCCGAGTTGGTCGTCTTCCCGGGCAACTCCTACCACGTCGCCGCGACCCACGCCGATCAGGCGGCCGACGCCACACTCGACTTCCTCGCCCGGCGGGGCGGCTGAGGAGACGGGTCATGTACAAAGCGTCCGCCGGTCTCGTTCTGCCCACCTCAATCATCGGCTCCTTGCCGCGACCGGCCTGGCACACCGCCCAGCTCGGCTCGCGCAGCTTCCTCGAAGCGATGGTCAACGCGCGCTGGCGCGAGCAGTACGAGGACGCGGTGTCGACCCATCTGCGCGCGCAGGAGGTCGCTGGGCTCGACATCTGCACCGATGGCGACGCGCATTACGACGAGGAGATCGGCGGGTGGAGCTGGCAGAGTTATCCGCTGACCCATATGGCCGGGTTTTCGCGCGAGGTCGCGCTGACCGTGCCAACGGTCAATAACGCCGCTCAGCCGCGCGGGCAAATCCTGCACGACCAGCTGGAGGCGCGGGTGCTGCCGCGCATCGTCGGGCCGCTCGGACCCGGCAATCTCCAGTACCCGGCGATGTGGAAGGTCGCGCAACGGCTGACCCCGCGCCCGGTCAAGTTCGGCACGATCATGCCGGAGCTCTTGGCCGCCGCTGTGCACGACGATTACTACAAAGACCCGGTCGAGCGCGTCTGGGCGTTCAGCGAGGCGATCAACCAGGAGCTCAACGCGCTCGCCGACGCCGGCTGCCCGGTGATCCAGTTAGAAGAGCCGCAAATCCACATGGTGCCGGCCCGCGGCAAACCGTTTGGCCGGCTGGAAATCCCGGACCTCGTCAAGATTTTCAACAACACGGTCAAAGGGCTTCGCGGCAAGACCGAGGTGTGGTGTCACACCTGCTGGGGCAACCCGGCGCAGCAGCGCATTTTTCGCGATATCCAGAGCTACCAGCCGACGCTGGCGGCGCTCAACCAGGTCGATGCCGACGCGCTGACCTTCGAGACCTGCTCGTCGGGCACCGGCGACCTCGAGGCGATCGGCAAGATCGTCACCGGCAAGAAGGTTGTGATCGGCGTCATCGACCACCACACCTTGCAGATCGAGCGGCCGGATCAGGTCGCCGACATCATTCGCGAGGCGCTGAAGCACATCCCGCCGGAACGGCTCGTCATCTCGTCGGATTGCGGGATGGGCCGCGAGGGCATGAGCCGCCGTCACGCGCAATACAAGATGGTCGCGATGGTTCTCGGCACAAATATCGTGCGCAAGGCACTCGGTCTCCCCGAGGCCGAGTGCCTCGCCGCCGACCCGAAATATTCGCTGGCGCTGTAGACCCTCACCCGTCCATCGCTAACGCGATGGCCACCCTCTCCCGCTTGCGGGAGAGGGGATTTTCCGCCGTCGCCTTTTTTCCCTCGCCCGCTTGCGGGAGAGGGTGCCGAGCGCCAATGGCGCGAGGCGGGTGAGGGCTAGGCCGCGCCCCGACGGTGCGAGAAGGCGGTCTCGGCGCTGGTGATGAATTCGAGCAGCGCCGCACGGCCGTTTTCGTTCACCCGGCGGGCGCGCAGGATCGCCGGGCCGACCTCGTCGGGCTTGGTCACCCGCTCGCTCCAGCCGCCAAGATCGGCTCCGAGGTTGGCATAGTTGCCGCCGAGGTCGCGGGTGCGATGCTTCTCGTGGCTGTAAGCCATCGCGTGCGTCTCGATCGCCATCGTCGAGTTATTGAGCACGATCGTGGTAATCGGGATGTTGCTGCGCGCGGCGGTCTCGAAATCGAGCCCGGTCATGCCGAACGCCGCGTCGCCCATGAAATTGACGCACATCTTGTCGGGCGCGCCCATCTTGGCGCCGATCGCCAGGCCCAGGCCCGTTCCGAGCTGGTGCGACTTGCCCCAGCCGAGATAGCCGCGCGGCTTTTTCGCGACATACATCGGCAATAGCTGGTCGCGCGGGCTGCCGCTGTCGTGCGTCACGATCGCATCCTCCGACGGGATCACCCGCATGAATTCCGACATCACGAAATACGGGTTGATCGGCACTTCCTTCGACCGCAGCTTCGGCTCCCAGCGCTTGAGCCATTCGGCCTTCAAGGTGGCGATGGTCTTGCGCGCGCCGGTTGAGTGCTTCTTCTTGCCGAGCCGGTCTTTCACCGCCGCGACCATCTGTTTCAGCACCAATTTGGCGTCGCCGAGGATCGGCAGCTCACACGAATGCGTCTTGTAGAGGTCGCGCGTGTCGTTGGTGGCGTGGATGATGCGCTTGCCGTCGGGAATGATCGGGGTCGAGATGTTGTGCTTGGTGAGCGACGTGCCGACCGCGAAAATAAGGTCGCTCTCGTGCAGGAAATGGCGGCCGTGGCCGGTATAGACCGTGCCGCCCGAGCCCAGCGCCAGCGCATGGTCCTCGGGGAAGGCGCTCTTGCCGTCGGTCGTGGTCATCACCGGCGCGTCGAGCAGCTCGGCGAGCGCCCGCAGCTCGTCAGATGCCTCGGCGTAGAGCACACCCTGGCCGGCGATGATCATCGGCACCTTGGCGGCGATCAGCTTCTTCGCCGCCTCGTCGATATCGGCTTCGTCGCCGGCCGAGCGGGTCCGCCGGACTCGCTCGTAATGAACGTCGTTGCCGGGAAACTCGGCTGTCATCACATCGGCCGGAACCTCGACCATGACCGGACCGGAGCGGCCGTTCTTCAGCGCGTTGAAGGCGCGGCGCATAGCGCCCACCGTATGCTCGGGCATCACCACCGGCTCGACCTGTTTGGTGACGCTGGCATAGGAGCGGGTAGAATTGAACAGCGGGAAATGCTGCGCCGTCTCGCGCGGATGTCCCAAGGGCAGCAGCAAGAGCGGCGTCGAGTCCGAATAGGCCGAGGCGATGCCGGCGAAGGCGTTCTCGGCGCCTGGCCCGTATTGCATCGCGAAGACGCCGGGCGGATTGCCGTTCTGCACCCGCGAACAGCCATCGGCCATATGCACGCCCACCCGCTCCTGGCGACAGATGATCGGACGAATACCAGCGGCGACCGCGGCCTCAATGATCGGCGTCGTCGGGAAGCAAAACAGGGTCGAGACCCCTTCGCGCTTGAGGATCTCGGAAATCGCGTCCATAACCTGCATCGTTTCGCTCCCCTGGATCTATTTGGTGGCGAAACCCTAGCGCGGGCCCGGCAGCGGCGCCAGCCGCGCAGGTCTCAGGCCGGGCGCATGCCTGTCAGCACACCGCCGCAATGCGGGCAGGTGGCGTGACCGGCGATGTCGCGCGCGGCATCGTCCACCGCTTCGGCCATCTCAGCATCGGGCAGGCCAAGCCGCTCACCAATTTCTTCAAGCTCTTCCACCTCGGCCGCCGACAGTCTGCCATCGGAGAGCCGCGCCTCCACCGCCTGGCGCAGCGCCGCGCGGCGCAACCGAAGCTGGTCGAGAAAGCTCACCGTGATCACGCTGGTGAAGAGCGCAACCGCGGCAACGCCGACAATCGCGACGACACCGCCCATCAACTTGCCGAACACCGTCGTCGGCACCAAGTCGCCGTAGCCGACCGTGGTCAAGGTCTCGACCGCCCACCACATCGCCGCCGGGATCGAGCTGAACCCGTCGGGCTGCGCCTCGCCTTCGATCATGTACATCAGCGACGCGCTGATCGTCAGCGTCATCATCAGGATGAACAACACCGCCCCGATCGAGCGCGCTTCCTCGCGGAATACCGCCCATAAAAGGTTGAAGATCGTCGCGTGGCGGGTCAGTTTCAGCAGGCGCAGCAGGCGCAGCAACCGAAGAGTGCGCAGGTCGCCGGCCCCGAGCATGCCGAGGATCCCCGGCAGCACCGCGACCAGGTCGATCAGCGCGAAGAAACTGCGCAAGTAGCGCAGCCGACCCCAGAGCGGATGGCGAAACCGCTCGTTCTGCAGCTCGACGGCAGCCCACGCGCGGAGCACATATTCGACCGCGAAGACTGTGGTCGCTAGCGTCTCCAGCCACCACAGCTCTGGCGCGAACCGGCGGTCGAATGCCTCGACCGATCCGAGGATGACCCCGGCCACGTTGACGAAGATCAGCGTTGCCAGCGCGGTATTGAAAATCCGGCTGCCGAGGGTCGGCGGCAGATCGTCGTCGAACAGACGGGCGAGCCGGCGGCGCTCGGCGACCAGGGCGAAAAGCAACATCGGCGTGATCTTACCGGCGCACCGTGACGGTTACCGCACGGTCAGTGCCGCCATTCCGCCCCGGAACGCGACGTCGTCAAAAACCGCCTTAGTTCACAAAGCGGTAGAGCTTTGCCGCATTGTCGCAGACGATCTTCTGCTTGACCGCCGCCGGCAGGTGCCCGAGCTCCTTTTCGATGTATTCCTGCGAATCCGGGTAGATGCCGTCGGGATGCGGGAAATCCGAGCCCCACATGATGTTGTCTTCGCCCAGCTCCGCGATCAGCTTCACCCCGATCGGATCACTCTGATAGGTGGCGTAGCACTGGCGCTTCCAATACTCGCTGGGCTTCATCGTCAGGTCGAGTTCCTTGAACTGGTCCTCCCACTCGGCGTCCATGCGGTCGAGGATATAGGGTATCCAGCCGGTGCCGGCCTCGCCGATCACCATCTTCATCTGCGGCCGGTGGTGCAGCACCCCGGCGAAGATCATCGACATCAACACATCGGCCATGTGCATCTGGAAGCTGGTGATGCTGGCGGCGCGCGCGGCCAGCAGTGTCTTGCCGGTGAGCTTGGAGAAGTCGCGGCCCGGCCCGCCGATGGTGTGGAAGTGCACCGGCAGCCCGCTCGCCGCGATCGCATCCCACACCGGGTTCCACCAAGGGTCCCACAGCGGGGTCATGTCGTGGCGGCGGGCGACCTCGAGCCCGCGCACATTGCCGCGCTTGGCGACGCGTTCGACCTCCGCCACCGCCTCGTCCCGGTCGTGGTTCGGGATGTTGGCGAGCCCGCCGTAGCGCTCGGGATGCTTCGAGCAAAAGTCGGCGAGCCAGTCGTTGTAGATGCGCAGCATAGCGCCGGCCGCCTCGTTGTCGTTGAGCCGGTTGGTGGCGCCGAGGATGCCATAAAGAATTTCGGCCTGGATGCCGTCGCGGTCCTGGTCCTTGAGGCGAAGATCGGGGTTGGTGAGGCGGCGGATGCGCTGCTGCTCCTTGTCATAGAGGCCGGTCGAGGCCATGCGATCGGAGCGGTGGATTTTGCCCGGCTGATAGGGGCGCCCGGCCGAACCCATCCCGGCGTCGAGCCCGAACGACGCGCCGTTTTTGGTCACCCATTCGCGGCCGCGCTCCCCGTCGGTGACATAGGGCATGCGCTCCTTGAGCGCGGCCGGCGCGTTGCTGGTAAAGAGGTCAGGCGGCAGCCAGATCAGATCGACATGGCAATCGGCCGAGATCACTTTGTACTGCATCGCCTCAATCTCCAATTTGGATTTAGCTGAGCGTAACGCCGCCATCGAACGCTGCCTACCCTCACCCTTCCGACGCCTGCGGCGCGGGTCCCTTCCCTCTCCCGCATGCGGGAGAGGGTGATGAGCGTAGTGAGCCGGGTGAGGCTCACCCCTTCAGCAGCATCTCGGTCAGTTTCCCCGGCTCGCTCAGCATTGGGTAATGGCCGGTGTCGAGCTCGCGGAACGGCGCGTTCAGCTTCTCGGCGCAGCGGCGCTGGTGCGCCTCACCCGGGTTCGGCGCCCGCTTGCACCAGATGACGCTCGCCTGCCACGGCATCGACCAGAATTTGTCGAGGACGACCCCCTTGTCGTATATGCCGATCGGATGCTGGGTATAGCGTTCGAGCGCGTGCTCGCGCGCGGCCGGTTCGAGATCGGCGAAGAGCCGGTTGGCAGCGTCCTCGCGCGACGGGCCGGCGGTAAGCCCACCGGTTCCCGATTGCGCGGTCGAGCGGGTGACGATATCACGGATCTTCTCGCCATTGAGCAGCGCCAGCGCGTCGACGAAAACCAGACGACCTACGCGTTCGGGGATCAGCTCGGCGACCCGGCATACCACCATCCCACCCGAGCTGGTGCCGACCAGCACGACATTGTCGAGGTCTTCGTAGAAGAGCAGCTGTGCGATCTCGTCGGCCTGGCTCTCGGTGTCGATGCCGGCGCGCACCTGGCTCGCCCGCTCGCCGCAGCCGTCGAGGCTCGGCGCGTAGACCTCGTGCCCCGCGGCGCGCAGCCGCGTCGCCACCTTCTTCCAGATCCAGCCGCCCTGATACGAGCCGTGGATGAGTACGAATGTCGCCATTGCTTTGTCCTTTCCTGCTGCTTCTTCCGCTCCCCGGCGTAAGCCGGGGCCCACTCATCCACCGGCTTGGGCGCCGAAAGATGGGTCCCGGCTTTCGCCGGGAAGCGCGTGTTGGAAATCAGCCTCCGCCCGTCACGTCGATGGTGACGCCGGTGATGAAATCCGCGTCGCTCGACGCCAGAAAACAGATGACCTTGGCCTGGTCGGCAGCCTCGGCGACGCGGCGCAGCGGCGTCGCATCGATGGCGCGAGCCTGATCTTCCTGACTGCGCCGCTGCCAATGCGGGCGGATGCGCTCGGTCAAGGTGACGCTCGGCGCGATCGCGTTGATGTTGATACCGTAGGGCCCTAGCTCGTAGCAGAGCTTCTTGGTGAAAGCGATGATGCCGCCCTTGGCCGCGGCATAGGCGGCGGACGACGAGACGCTGCGCCCGCGCCCGGCGATCGAGGCGAGATTGACGATCTTGCCGCTGCGATGCCGCTTCATCACCGGCACCACCGCATGGGTGAAGAGGAAGGTGCCGTCGAGGTTGAAGTCGATCAGCTTCTTCCAGTCGTCGAGGGTCAGCTCATCGACCGTCGCGCCCGAGCGCGCGATGATCGTGCTGCCGCCGACCGCGTTGACCAGGATGTCGATGCCGCCAAACTCCTTGGCTACCGACGCGACCAGCGGATCGACCTCGTCCTTGTCGAGCGCGTTGCAGAGGCGACCATGTGCCTTCCCGCCGGCAGCGGTGATTTCGGCGACGGTCTTGTCCAAGCGTTCCGGATTGTTGTCGACGCCGACGATAACCGCGCCTTCGCGCGCCATGATGTCGGCGGTGGCGCGGCCGATGCCGCTGGCGCAGGCGGTGATCAGCGCGATCTTGCCGTCGAAGCGCATCGCTCCCCCTTTCGACATCCTATCGTTGCGGGCATCTTAGAGGAGCAAGACACGAGGGGAAGGAATAAGCGATGCAGATCGGGATGCATCTGCCGCATGCCGGCAGCCAAGCGAGTCCGGCGTTGATCAAGCGCCACGCGCGCCGCGCCGAGGATTTGGGATTGAGCGACGTTTGGGTCAGCGAGCACATCATCGTGCCGCGCGCGCAATTCCCACGCTCGCCGCTGTTTTACGATCCCGTCCTGACCTTGACCTGGGTCGCCGCGGTGACCGAGCGGGTACGGCTCGGCACCAGCGTCCTAGTGCTGCCGATGCGGCACCCGCTGCCGCTCGCCAAAGAGCTGTCGACGCTGCACAATTTATCAGGCGGGCGGCTCATCATGGGGGTTGGGGTCGGTTGGCTCGAACCTGAATTCGCCGCGCTCGGCGTGCCGTTCCACGAACGTGGCCGGCGCATGGACGAGGGCATCGCGATGATGAAGGCGGTGTGGTCGCAGGACCCGGTCAGCTTCGAGGCCAAATACATTCCGTCCGAGATCAAGGACATGACGATGCTGCCGCAGCCGGTATCGCCGATCCCGATGTGGCACGGCAGCCGCTCCGAGGCGGCGCACAAGCGTACCGTTCGCATCGGCGACGGCTGGCACGGCAGCCAGGTGACGCCGGCGCAGGCGGGCGAGGTGGTCAAGCGCCTGCGCCGCGACCGGCCCGAGCCCAGCTTCACCATCTCAGTCCGCAGCCATTGGGACGGCAAGGATGCCGGGATGATGAAGGAGCGCGTCGCCGCCTACGCGGCTGCCGGGGTGCAGCACGTCATGGTCCACCCGCAGGACCGCGAGGTGGACGATTGGGACACTGTGATCGAAGGCGTCGGCAAGCTCATATAGAGGGAATGACCCAACTCGCCGAAGTGTCGCGCCATCTGATCCCCGTCTTCTGGGCGATCTGGCTCGCCGGTTGGCTCATCGCCGCGATCGGGGTCAAGCGCACGCAATGGCGCGAGTCGCGCGCGACCGCGATCTACAATCGCGCCCCGGTGCTGCTCGCGGTGGTCATGCTGGTGCGGCCGCAATGGCTCCCGGCGGCCTTGACCTACCGCTTCGTCCCGGGAGGGCCGGAGCTGCCGGCGTTCGGCACGATCTTTGTTCTGGGCGGGCTTCTCTTCGCCGCCTGGGCGCGCGTCCATCTCGGCGGCAATTGGAGCGGCGCCGTGACGGTCAAGCAGGGCCACACGCTGATCACCAGCGGCCCCTACCGCTGGGTGCGGCACCCGATCTACACCGGCATGTTGCTGGCGCTGGTCGGGACCGCGCTGGCGATCGGCGCGGCCTATGGTTTTGTCGCAACGGCGCTGATCCTCATCGGGTTCATCCTCAAGCTCCAGGTCGAGGAGGCGCGGATGCGCGATACCTTCCCCGCCGATTACGATAATTACAGCCGCCACACCGCGCGGCTGATCCCGGGGGTGTTCTGATGAACGATCGTGAGCTAGCCGCGGCGGTAGCCGAATTTGAGGCGGCGCGGACGCGCGGCGAGTATTTCCCCAAGGCCTGGTACGACCGGCTGTCGCTCGATGATTCCTATCGCCTCCAACTGGCGCTGATTCGCCGGCGCGGAACGCGCCGGGTCGGCTGGAAGGTCGGCCTCACCTCCACGGCGATCCAGCAGCAATTTCAGGTGCACGAGCCGGTATTCGGCTGCCTGCTGGCCGACGGCCGGCTTGAGTCCGGCCATGCCTTTCGGCGCGGCGAGCTGATCGAGCCGGGCTTCGAGAACGAGCTCTGCATCGTCATGGGCCGCGACCTGATGCCCGGCGCGACCCGAGAGGAGATCGCCGCCGCGGTAGCGCGGGTGCACCCGGCATTCGAAATCATCGAGACCCGCGGCGATCTCACCCGCCAGCTTGCCTTGGCGCTCGCCGACAACGCCCAGCAGAAGGCCTTCGTGCTTGGGCCTCCGATCGAGCGCCGGGCGGTGCCCGAGCTCGACCGCGTCGTCGTCAGCGTAGGGATCAATGGCGTTCCCGTGGCCACTGCCGACGGCGGCGCCGTGCTCGGCCACCCGTATAATTCGGTTGCCTGGCTGGCCGGCAAGCTGGTGCAGTTCGGAGAGGCCGTGAGGGCGGGCGACTACATTATGAGCGGATCGTTCACCCGGCAATTCCCGCTCAACCCGGGCGACCGCATCGAGGCCGCCTTCGCCGGCATCGGCACGGTGACGGCGAGCGTGGCGTGAGTGCCGCTTAGCGCGGCAGGGTCGTCTTTCCCATCAGGAATTCGTCGATCGCGCGGGCGCACTGCCTTCCCTCGCGGATCGCCCAGACGACGAGCGACTGGCCGCGGCGCATGTCGCCGGCGGAGAACAGCTTCGCCACCGAGGTCTTGTAGTCGAGCGTGTTGGCCTGGACGTTGCCGCGCGGGTCGAGCGCCGCCCCCGATTGCTCGACCATCCCGGGCCGGCGCGGGCCGACAAACCCCATCGCCAACAGCACCAGATCTGCTTTCAGTTCGAACTCGCTGCCCGGCACTTCTTGCATGACCCAACGGCCATCTTGCTGGGCCCAATCGACCCGCACGCATTCGAGGGCGGTGATCTTGCCGTCCTGGCCGACGGCGCGCTTGGTCAGCACCGCCCAGTCGCGCTCGCAGCCCTCTTCCTGCGACGACGAGGTGCGCAGCTTCAGCGGCCAATCCGGCCAGGTCATCGCCTTGTTCTCGTGCTCGGGTGGCTTGGGGAGGATTTCGAGCTGGGTGATCGACGCCGCGCCCTGGCGGGTCGAGGTGCCGATGCAGTCCGAGCCGGTATCGCCACCGCCAATCACGATCACATGCTTGCCGCTGGCGCTGATCGTACCGCCCGGCGCCGCCTTGGGTTCGTCGTCGCCGGCATTGCGCTTGTTCTGCTGCGGCAGGAAATCCATCGCGTAGTGGATGCCGGACAGCTCGCGTCCGGGCACTTCGAGGTCGCGCGCCCATTCGGCGCCGCCGGTCATCGCCACCGCGTCGAAATCGGCGAGCAGCTTCTGAACGCTGATGGTCACGCCGATTTCGGTCGAGGGACGGAATTCCACCCCCTCGGCCGCCATCTGCTCGATGCGGCGGTCGATCAGGTGCTTTTCCATCTTGAAGTCGGGGATGCCATAGCGTAGCAGCCCGCCGATCCGGTCGTTCTTTTCGTAGAGGGTCACCGCGTGGCCGGTGCGCGCCAATTGCTGGGCGCAGGCCATGCCCGCCGGCCCCGAGCCGACCACTGCGACCTTCTTGCTGGTCTTTACCGTCGGCACCAGCGGGACGATCCAGCCCTCGTCCCAGCCGCGGTCGACGATCGCGCACTCGATGGTTTTGATCGTCACCGGGTTTTCGTCGATGTTGAGCGTGCAGGCGGCCTCGCACGGCGCCGGGCAAATGCGGCCGGTGAATTCCGGGAAGTTGTTGGTCGAATGGAGAACGGTCAGCGCATTCCGCCACTGGTCGCGGTAGACCAAATTGTTCCAGTCCGGGATGATGTTGTTGACTGGACAGCCCTCATGGCAGAACGGGATGCCGCAATCCATGCAGCGCGAGGCCTGAGCGCGCAGGGTCTTCTCGGGTAGCGGCTCGACGAACTCATGCCACGTCCGCGCCCGAACCGCCGGCTTTTCGTAGTGGCGGTCTTCACGCTCGACTTCGAGAAACCCGGTCGGCTTGCCCATGGGATTGGCCGGGTACTACTCGGCCGCGGCCATGTGCGCGGTTTCGGCTTCGGCTTTCAGTTCCAGGAGGGCGCGCCGGTAATCCCGCGGCATCACCTTGACGAAGACGGCGAGCGTATTGTCCCAGTCATCGAGCAGCTGGCGGGCACGCTTGCTGCCGGTCAAGAGGTGGTGGCGCTCGATCAGGATGCGCAGCCGCTGCGCGTCGTGGCGCATGAGGTCGCCCATGCCGTCGTCGTGGACATTGAGCGGGCGCTGGCGCGGGCGGCCCTCCTCGTCGCCATCGTCATCGGCGATGTTTTCGAGATCGACCCCCGATTTGTTGCACAGGCTGGCGAAGCGGCCCTTGGGGTCCCAGACATAGGCGATGCCGCCCGACATGCCGGCGGCAAAATTGCGCCCGGTCTCGCCGATGACGACGACGATGCCGCCGGTCATGTATTCGCAGCCATGGTCGCCGGTGCCTTCGACCACCGCGACGGCGCCTGAGTTGCGCACCGCGAAACGCTCGCCCGCAACGCCCTCGAAATAGGCTTCGCCAGCGATCGCGCCGTAGAGCACGGTGTTGCCGACGATGATGTTTTCAGTCGGCTCGCGGGTCGATTGCGGCGGATGGCGGACGATGATGCGCCCGCCCGAGAGGCCCTTGCCGACATAGTCGTTGGCGTCGCCGACCAGCTCCAAGGTCACGCCATGCGCGAGGAAGGCGCCGAAGCTCTGCCCGGCGGTGCCGTCAAACCGCGCCCAGATCGTGTCCTCGGGCAGCCCATCATGGCCATAGCGCTGCGCGATCTCACCCGACAGCATCGCGCCGACGGTGCGGTGGACGTTGCGGATCGGCTTTTCGATGCGCACCGGCTCGCGCTTGTCGATCGCCGCCTGCGACAGCGCGATCAGCTCCTGGTCGAGCGCCTTGTCGAGATGGTGGTTCTGGGTCTCGCAATGATAGATCGCGACACCCGGGGCCGCCGGCTCCTGGTAAAGGATGCGCGACAGATCGATGCCGCGCGCCTTCCAGTGGTGGATCGCCGGCACCATGTCGAGCCGGTCGACCCGGCCGATCATCTCGTCCATCGTCCGGAAGCCCAGTTCGGCCATCAGCTCGCGCACTTCCTCGGCGACGAAGAAAAAGAAGTTGATGACGTGCTCGGGCTGGCCGGTAAAGCGGGCACGCAGCACCGGGTCCTGCGTGGCGATGCCAACTGGGCAGGTGTTCAGGTGGCACTTGCGCATCATCACGCAGCCGGCGGCGATCAGCGGCGCGGTGGCGAAGCCGAACTCGTCGGCGCCGAGCAGCGCCCCGACGACGACATCGCGCCCGGTGCGCAACCCGCCATCGACTTGCACCGCGATGCGGCCCCTCAAACCGTTGCGCACCAGGGTCTGCTGGGTCTCGGCGAGGCCGATCTCCCACGGCGAGCCGGCATGGGTCAGCGAGGTCAGCGGGCTGGCGCCAGTGCCGCCCTCGTAGCCGGCGATCGTCACATGGTCGGCCCGCGCCTTCGAGACGCCAGCAGCGACGGTGCCGACCCCGACCTCCGACACCAGCTTCACCGATACGGCCGCCTTGGGATTGGCGTTCTTCAGATCGTGGATCAGCTGCGCCAGATCCTCGATCGAATAGATGTCGTGATGTGGCGGCGGCGAGATCAGCCCCACCCCTGGCGTCGAGTGCCGCACTTTGGCGATGGCCTTGTCGACCTTGTGGCCCGGCAGCTGGCCGCCTTCGCCGGGTTTCGCCCCTTGCGCCATCTTGATCTGTAAGACGTCGGCGTTGACCAGGTATTCGGTGGTGACGCCGAACCGGCCTGAAGCCACCTGCTTGATCGCCGAGCGCTTGGAATCGCCGTTTGGCATCGGCTTGAAGCGCTCGGATTCCTCACCGCCCTCGCCGGTGTTCGACTTGCCACCGATCCGGTTCATCGCGATCGCCAAGGTGGTGTGCGCCTCGCGGCTGATCGAGCCGAAGCTCATCGCCCCGGTGGCGAAACGCTTGACGATCTCAGCCGCCGGCTCGACCTCGTCGAGCAGCACCTTCTCTCCCGGCTTGAACTTCATCAGCCCACGGATGGTGAGGAGCCGCTCGCTCTGGTCGTTGATGATATTGGCGAAGGTCTTGTAGTCGGAAGCCGAGTTGCCACGCACCGCGTGTTGCAGCTTGGCGATGCTCTGCGGCGTCCAGGCATGCGCCTCGCCGCGCAGGCGAAAGGCGTAGTCGCCGCCGACGTCGAGCATTTCCTGATAGAGCGGGTCGTCGCCATAGGCCTGGGCGTGCCGCACCAGCGCCTCGTTGGCGATGGCGAAAAGGTCGGCGCCCTCGATCGTCGTCGCGGTGCCGGTGAAATACTTGTCGATAAACGCGCTTTCGAGCCCGACCGCGTCGAAGATCTGCGCACCGCAATAGGACTGATAGGTCGAGATGCCCATCTTGGACATCACCTTGAGGATGCCCTTGCCGACCGCCTTCAGGTAGTTCTTCTGGACGTCGTAGGCGCTGAGCGCCAAGCCGGTTTCGCTGCGGATCTGCTCCAACGTCGCGAAGGCGAGGTACGGATTGACCGCCTCAGCTCCGTAGCCGGCGAGCACGCAGAAATCGTGCACCTGGCACGCATCGCCGGTCTCGACGACGATACCGGTCTTCGTGCGCAACCCTTCGCGGATCAAATGGTGGTGCACCGCCGAAGTCGCGAGCAGCGCCGGGATCGGCGCTCGCTCGGGCGAGGTGCCGCGATCCGAGAGAATGAGGATGTTGTGGCCGTCGAGGACCGCGTCGGTCGCCTCGCGGCAGAGGCGCTCGAGCGCCGGTTCGATCCCCGCCGCGCCTTCGGCGGCCGGCCAGGTAATGTCGAGCGTGTCGGTCTTGAAGCGGCCATCGACGAGGAGCTCGATGTTGCGGATCTTGTCGAGGTCGCCGTCGGTGAGGATCGGCTGCGACACTTCAAGCCGGTGATGCGTTCCGACCTCATGGCCCAACAGGTTCGGCCGCGGCCCAATCATCGAGATCAGCGACATCACCAGCTCTTCGCGGATCGGGTCGATCGGCGGGTTGGTGACCTGGGCGAAGTTCTGCTTGAAGTAGTTGTAGAGCACTTTCGGCTTGTTCGAGAACGCAGCGATCGGCGTATCGGTGCCCATCGAGCCAACCGGGTCCTCGCCGCCGCGCGCCATCGGCTCGAGGAAGAAACCAATGTCTTCCTGGGTGTAGCCGAACGCCTGTTGCAGCGATAGCCGTGCCTCAGGATCGTTGGTTCGTGCCGGGATCGTGGTGTCGGCCGGCTCGGGCAGCTCAGAGAGTTTGTATTGCGTCTCTTTGAGCCACGCCTCGTAGGGATGCTCGGCGGCGAGCTTCGCCTTGATCTCGTCGTCGCCAATGATGCGACCCTCTTCAAGGTCGATCAGCAGCATCTTGCCGGGCTGCAGCCGCCATTTGCGGGTGATCTTCTCTTCCGGCACGGGCAGCACACCGGCTTCGGACGCCATGATCACATGATCGTCGTCGGTGATGATGTAGCGCGCCGGCCTGAGGCCATTGCGGTCGAGGGTCGCGCCGATCTGGCGGCCGTCGGTAAAGGCGATCGCCGCGGGCCCGTCCCACGGCTCCATCAGCGCCGCGTGGTACTCGTAGAAGGCGCGCCGTTCCGGGTCCATCAGGGGATCGGCCCAGGCCTCGGGGATCAGCATCATCATCGCGTGGGCAAGCGAGTAGCCGCCGGCGGTGACGAGCAATTCCAGCGCGTTGTCGAGGCAGGCCGTGTCGGACTGGCCGGGGAGGATCAACGGGGTCAATTTGCCGAGATCCGGGCCCATCAGCACCGACGACATCGCTTGGCGGCGTGCGTGGATCCAGTTGACGTTGCCGCGCACCGTGTTGATCTCGCCGTTATGGCAGAGGAAGCGGTAGGGGTGCGCGAGGCGCCACGATGGGAAGGTGTTGGTCGAGAAGCGCTGATGCACCAGCGCCAGCGCCGACACGGTGAGCGGGTTGCGGAGGTCTTCGTAAAAGCTGCCGATCTGCGGTGCCAGCAGCAGGCCCTTGTAAACAACGGTCCGGGTCGAGAAGGACGGCATATAGAGGTGGCGCAGCTCGGGCAGCATGTTGCGCTCGGCCTGGGTCGTGACCCGGTTAAGCACCTGCTTGCGGATGGTCAGGATCTTGCGCTCGAACGCGTCCTGGTCGGCGATGTCGTCGCTGGCGCAGACAATCGCCTGGGCAATGTGCGGCATGGTTTCGATGACGCGCTTGCCGAGCCCGGCGATATCGGTCGGCACGTCGCGCCAG
This sequence comes from Allostellaceae bacterium, assembly GCA_035604035.1. Classification (GTDB taxonomy): domain Bacteria; phylum Pseudomonadota; class Alphaproteobacteria; order ATCC43930; family CGMCC-115725; genus DATARH01. Next base: position 17,825 of record DATNJF010000087.1, read on the forward strand.
GCCAAAAGCGTCTGGCCCTCGACGCGGACGATGCGCTCGATCTGCGCCACCGCGTAGGCGCGCGCCTTTGCCTCCATCGGCAAGAAGCACATCGCCACCGCATAGCGCCCGGGCGGCGGCAATGTCAGGCCGCGCTCCTCGGCCCAATGGCGCAACAGCGCGTCGGGGATCTGGATCAGGCAGCCGGCGCCGTCGCCGACCAGCGGATCGGCGCCGACCGCGCCGCGATGGTCGAGGTTTACGAGGATTTCGAGGCCGCGGCGGATGATGTCGTGCGACTTACGGCCCTTGATGTTGGCAACAAAGCCGACGCCGCACGAGTCGTGCTCGTTGCGTGGATCGTAAAGCCCGGGGCCTCTTGCCTCATTCATTCGTACAAGCTCTTCCGCGACACCCTTTTGCACAAATTTGGCGCACATAGCGGCCAGTCTCGCACGCTATATGCGACAGTATGCATGACTTATACCGCGAACGCGAATCACGTTTGCGCCGCCGGACTTTATTTTCGTCCAGCGGCGATCTTGTCGCGGTTTGATGCCGGCTCCCGCGCCGGCGCGGGAGCCGGCCCCGGTTAGCTGGCCGCCTTTTGGCTGGAGCGACGCCCGGCGAGGTAGCGCACGCCCACGGGCCCGCATTGCTCGGTATGCGGCGTACCCGCCGCCATCGAACAGGTGTCGCCAGCGCGGAAGGCCTCGGGCTTGCCATGCCGCGCGATCGTCATCTCGCCCTCGACGACGAACACACAAGCATCAAATTCGTGCGCATGCTCGGGGTTGAAATGGTTCGCCTCCATGCGGCGGTCGACCATCTCGCCATAGCCCTCGGCCGTGAGCTTCTTCTCGAAATCCACTTGGTTCATGCCGTAATCCTCCGTGTTCGCTGGGTCATCTTAACACGCGCCTAACCGATCCCGTAGCGCTTCGCCCAGCCGAGCCCGGCGACGGTATCGCCCTTCGGCCGGTACTCGCAGCCGATCCAGCCCTCGTAGCCGATCTCGTCCAACAGGTCGAAGAGGAACGGGTAATTGATCTCGCCGACATCCGGTTCGTGTCGGCCCGGAGTGCCGGCGATCTGGATGTGCGGGTACATGCCGGCGAGCTCGCGGATCGTCGGTGCCAGATCGCCGCTCATGATCTGCGCATGATAGAGGTCGAGCTGGAGTCTCACATTGGGCCGGTCGACCGCCTCGATGATCGGCATCGCCTGCGCCGTGGTGTTGAGGTAGTAGCCGGGAATGTCGCGGGTGTTGATCGGCTCGATGATGGCGGTGATGCCCTCCCGCGCGAGCCGGTCGCCGGCCCAGCGCAGGTTGTCGATATAGGTGGGCAGCGCCTCGATCTTGTCCCGCCCCTCGGGCCACAACCCGGCCATCGCGTGGATGGTCTTGCACTTCGTGGCCTTGGCGTAGGGGATCGCGGTCTCGACCGCGGCCATGAACGCCTGTTGTCGTCCCGGGATCGCGGCGAACCCGCGCTCGCCCTTCGACCAGTCGCCCGGCGGCAGGTTGAACAGGGCCAGGGTCAGCTTGTTACGCTCGAGCCGCTCGGCGATCTCTTCCGGCCTGTAGTCGTAGGGGAAGAGGAACTCGACCCCCTTGAAGCCGGCTTTCGCCGCCGCATCGAACCGGTCGAGGAAATTCGGGATTTCCTGAAACATCATGCTCAGATTGGCGGCGAATTTAGGCATCGACGGGCTCCTCGGCATTGGCGGCAGCGCGGCAGGCCGCTACTGTTCCTCGGCGCGACGGCGGAGACAAGCCCCGAAGGACGCCTCGCCCGTAACGCTGCTGTCGGTTCGCTGGCATACCGCCTCGCCGATCCCTGTCATCTGGAGGATGCGCTGATGATTTACGAAGTCCGCACCTACACCCTGCGCACCGGGACTGTGCCCGAATTTGAGGAGCGTTATGCCAAGCGGCTCCCCGCGCGCCTGAAGCACTCCAAATTGGGCGCCTTCTGGCACACCGATTTCGGCCCGCTCAATCAGGTGATCCATGTCTATCCCTATGACGATCTGAACCAGCGTGCGGCGGTGCGCGCCGCGCTCGCGACAGACCCCGAGCGGAACGCGCTTCCGGGCGGCCAGGACCTGATCGTCGCGCAGGAATCCGAGATCATGATCCCGGCACCGTTCATGCGCCCGCTCGGCAGCCGCGACTACGGCAGCGGCAACGTCTACGAGATGCGCACCTATACTTACGCTCCGGGCGACCTGCCGAAAGTGCTGGTGGCGTGGGCCCAGGCGGTTCCCGCCCGTGAAGAGCTGTCGCCGTTGGCGGCGTGCTGGACGAGCGAGATCGGCGGGCTCAACAAGTTCGTCCATACCTGGGTGTACAAGGACCTCGCCGAGCGCGACCGCGTTCGTGCGGCATCCCGCGCCCCCGGTCGCAATTGGCCGCCGCAGAGCGGGGTGCGACCGATCCGGCAGGAAAACAAGCTGCTGATCCCGGCCGCCTTCTCACCCGTGCGGTAACCGGCCTCGCCTGCCTCCGTGGCTCGGAGGGAGGCGATATCGCCTCCCTCCGAGCCACGGAGGCAGGCGAGG
>DATNJF010000088.1:0-12345 GCA_035604035.1 Allostellaceae bacterium
GGCGCCGCGCCCGATGACGTAAAAGCCGGCCGCCGCCATGACGACGCCGACGACGATGTAGATAACGCCGTCGAAAGCCTCGAAGGTAAACCAATGCGCGAGGCCGAGATGGGCGAGCTCGCTGGCGATGCACTGCTGGACGGTGAATGCCGCCGAGAAGATCAAGCCCGCGCGCAAGCCGCGCCTGCTCGAATAGCCGCCGACCGCGTAGGAGAAGGTGATCGGCCAGGTATGCTCGTCGGGGGTGATGCCGTGCACCAGGCCCAGCAGCAGCGCCGTCAACAGATCGACCGTGACGTTGACGTGGCCCGGGTCCCAGAGATTGATGCCGCCGATCATCCGCGCTTTGCTTGGTCGGGTGACAGATCGCGGCACTCGCGGCAAAGGCCGCTCAACACCAGGTGATGATCGGTGATGGCTATCTCGGCCTCGCGTTCGAGCGTGGCGAAATCGTCGCGGCCGATGACGCAAGGAACGGCAACCAGTTCGCCGCAGCGGATGCAGAGGAGATGATCGTGGTGCGCCTGCTCCAGTTCGAAGCGGGCGCGTCCGTCCTCTAGCTGGATTTTTCGGGTGGCACCGTCCGCCACCAGCCTCTCGGCGGCGCGAAAGATGGTCGAGAAATCTGCGGTAACGCCGTGCGCGGCCAGCCCCACCTGGAGATCCTCGAGCGTCCAGGCGTGGTGATCGCGCCGCTCCATCAGGCTCCGCATCGCGGCGGAGATCAGCGGTTTTCGCGCCATCGCACGAGGATAGCGGGAGGCGATCTAGTAGCGCAAGCTGATTGCGCAATTGATTTGCGTTATTGCATCTTCACGGCCATGTGGATCGCCGGTTCCCAGGTGCCGAGCACCGCGACGACAGCGAGAATCGCCAAAGCTAGCGCCTGCTCGGCGACGACCGAGCGAAAGAGCGCGCGCAGGGGCACGGTCACCGTTTCCGCTCGCCGCAAGGATGGCATCAGCCGGAAGCGGTTGACCATCGCGAGGCCGACCATCGCCGTAAAAAGCACGATTTTGACGATCAGTAATCTACCATAAGGCGTCGCCGTCAGCGCCTTGGCGCTGCCGACCAGGAAGACACCGTTGACCAGCCCGGTCAGCGCCACGAGCGCCACCGCGGCGTAGCCCATCTGCGAGAAATGCGGCAGGGCGGTGCGGGCGAGGGGGATGTATTGGTCCCCTTCCGGGCGCGTTGCGCGGCGCAGCAATATGCCGAGCGGCACCAGCCCGCCCAGCCAGATACCGGCCGCGATTAGGTGCACCATCTGGTTGACCTCGTGCACCGCTACGCCGCCCATGTCCATCGTCGCGTGGCCGACCCAGCCAAGGCTGACAAGTGTGAGCAGCGCCGCTGTCGTCGTTGTTGCCGCGTGCCAGCGCCCCAGCGGGATCGCGCACAGCGCCAGCAGCGCGATGGCGAAGCCGACATGCCAGCACCAGACATGGCCGAACTCGGTGGCGAACAGAACGACCCGCAGGATGAGCGGGTCGAGCGCAGCGCTGGACATCGCGGCCATCTCCGCGGCGACGCACGGCACCATCGCCAGCGCCGAGATGAGCGCGACCGTAGCGCTGGCCGTCATCGTCCGCGCCAAGGTGCGGTCGAGTGCCATGCGCGCCGGCGCCTGCGCCGGTGCTGGGTCGCCGGCGAAGGCATAGAGGCGGAACGCGCCAATGCCGAACGCAGCCATCGCCGCGGCGAAATGGACGAAGCGGACCGCCTCCAAAAGCTCAGCCACGGAAACCGGTCACGGTTGGATGTCGAAGCTGAAGGTGCCTTCGGTGCGGTGGGTGTCGACCGAAACCACATGCCAGCTGACCTTGTAATGCCCAGGCGCCAGCGGCGGCAGCTTGAGCACCAGTGCCATGGGGTTTTGTGGGTCGATCGAGGCGGCCGGGGTGGCGATAGGCTGACCGTCGGCGCCGCTCAAGGTCGCCGCCGAGAACGCTGGCTCGATCTGCTGGGTGAAGAACATCAGCACTTCTTTCGGCGCCGCGGGGACGGTGCCGCCGACCGCCGGCAGTGAATGGTCGAGGAAGGCATGCGCGAGCGCAGCGGCGCCGGGGACCGCAGCGGCGAGCAAGGAGATCAGGATCGCGAGGGGTTTCATGGTCATTTCCCTCCGAACAGAGGAACCCCGAACGAGTTCGGGAAGATGTCGTCGAGATAGAAGTGCAACTGCACGAGCCCGCCATAGCCGTGGCCGGTCTGGCGGGTTGCCGGGATGATCGCCTCGGCGCCTATCTGCACGTATTGCCGGGACCAGATGACGCCGGGCTGGATCGTGCCGATTGTTTGACCGGCCTGGTCGCGGTTGAGCGCGGTCGAGAACGACACTTCGACCAGCGGCACCATGTGGTCGAACGGCGGCGCGAGGCCGACATCCTTCACGTGATGCTGCAGGTATTCGAGGCTGTATTCGAAGGCGAAGCCATAATTGAAATTGTTGGGGTGGAGGTTGCCGGCACTCTCGGTCTTGGTCGGGACGTCGAGGCTCAGATTTCCGGTTACCGCGATCGGACGCAGCCATGGCAGACTGTCTGGCAAATCGCCGAAACCTTTGCCGAAGTCCAAGAGAGGCGACAGGGTGGTGAAATCATCCGCGCCCAGCGCCTGTACTCGCCCGGTATGGGCCCAACTCGAATGCAGCCCGACCATCGCGGTCGCCTCGTGCGGGCCATTGGTGAAGAATTGCCAATCCAGCTCTGTCGAGAAACCTCGGAGTCCTGTCACCTCAGGCATTCCGGGTACCTTCAAATGCTGCCAGCCTTGCGAAAGTGTGATCCCGGTATCCGGGGTCAATCGCTTCGACAAATCGAAATCGAGGCCAAAGGTTTGGGATCCGTCGGCAGCTTTCGGATCGAGGGTAAGGGTTGGCGCCGACATCTCGTCGGCGACAAACGGGTCGTCGGTTAAGAGGGTCGCCGGGAAAAAGCGTTCGCCGGCGAAGCCGTGAGCATGGACAGGCGAGGGCGCTAGGAAGGAAGGCGCGGCGAACGCTGCCGCCAGCGCGCTGAAACGCATGAGTTGCATGATTGAACGCCTAGTCAGAGCTGCGGATAGCGCGCCGAACGCCAGCTCGGCGAACCGGCGCGCTGTCGAAAAATGCGACTCAGGCTAGGGTCGGTGGGGCGCGGGCATTGGCCGGGCCGCGTTGCGGGCCGGGAGTGAAGGCCGCCATGCCGCGCTCGATCGGCGCGATGTAGGCGAAGGCGACCGGAACGGGAGCCGTGACCGCGACGGGTTGGACCCCCGGAATCTGGTGCCATAGGCAGCAGAAGGCGAAATGGCTGTGCCCCGGGGGTACGGGCGCTTCTCCGGCCGGTGGGGTTAAGCCGCCGGCGAGACACAGCGCGTGGCCACCGAATGCATCCGTCGGGTCCGCCGCGGCGGCGGTCATGGCTAGGCCGAGGCTGGACAGCATGAGCTGCAGCCCGAGCGCCAGCCCACTCAGGGCTGCTCCGAACCGCCGCCAGGATTGATCACGCAGTCCGATCATGCCGGCCGCGAGAGTAACTCAGCCCGCGGCCGCGGCCAATCGCAACACGCGATCGTGACGATCCGCTAATCGCGCGTCGGCAGCGGCGGTGTCGCGCGCTTTGCCGAGAGGCGACGCGACAAGCGGCCGCCCTCGACGACCTGCCACCAAGCCAGCACCGGCAGTCCAATCGTCAGGTCACGCGCTCGTTTCAACAGCGATAGCGCCAGCGCCATCTCCGGGTTCAGTCCAAAAGCGCCGCCGAGCAGGATATAGGCGCCTTCCTGGATGCCGACCGCGTTGGGCACGACGAAGGCGGCAGTGCGCATTGCATAGACAAGGCTCTCGATGATGAGGGCGCTGCCGAACGGGATCGGCTGTCCGGCAAAGGCGAGCGCTGCCCAGATCTCGCTGGCGCTCAAGACCCAGCACAGGAAGTGCAGCAGAAAGCTCGACCACAACCCGCCGCGCCGGCGATAGATCGCTTCTAGCGCGTTGTGTAGCGCCGCCGCCCCCGCGGCGGTGCGCTCGGCCCAGCCTTGGCCGAGGATGCCCGCAATCCGCTCGGCATAGCGCACGCCGCGTCGCTGCACGACGATAAACGCGACCGCTAGTACGCTGGCCCCGGCGAGCCCGAGCACGACGAGCCCGGGCGCGATCCCCTCGGTATGCAGGTGCAGAAGCCAGACCAGGCCAAGCCCGACATAGACAAGCTGGCCGACGAATTCGAGCGTGACGTCGACGATGGTGCTGGCGGCGCCGCGCGTCCCTGGCACGCCGGCGAGCGCGAGCGCGCGGGTGCCGAGGACATAGCCGCCGACCTGCGACAGCGGCAGCACCTCCGATCCGGCGTCGCGCACAAATCGCCCCCATATCGCGGCCCACGGCCTGGTGCCGGGGAGCAGCGCCCACCAGGCAAGGCCCATCAGCGCGATCAAAGCGGTGTGGATGAGACACACCGAGGCAAAACCGAACGGGCCGATCGCGATTAGCGAGTGCAGCACCGCGGCGGCGCCCAGCCGCCATACTAGCGCCACCATCGCCGTGATCCCGGCGATGACGGCGAGGATCGGGAAGAATCTCATGCTGCGGGGCGTGGCGTACGCATAAAGCGGCGGGCGAGACGTACCAGCCGCGGCACCGCCATCGGCCGCAACAGGCGCGGGTCGTATCCCGCCATGCGCCGATTGTTCTCGGCGAGACAGATATCGAGCAGGGTCGCGAGCGGCAGGTCGACGTCGGCCACCGCCTTGGCCCCCGTAACCGTGAAGTTATTGTCCTGCGGCTTTTCGTCCTTGGATGCGCCGATGCCGCGGGCGAAGCCAATGCGCTCGCGCACCAGCCGCACCCAAACCGCGACCATTCTGGCCCACCACCAAGGCTTCTGCCACCACGCGAGGTTGCGGTAGTGCCAAGCTGCCCAATTGGCAAAGAACATGATGTGCCGCGCTTCTTCCTGAATCACCGGCTCGAAGGTTTCGACCAGCTCAGGCGGGAAGAAGGCGGATTGTTTGGCGACCGCGAAGAGGCCGAAGGCGAAGAAGCTGTCGATGCACTCGCTGAACCCCAGCGTCATCCACGCCCATTCCAAGCGCCGGGGTCGCCGGTATTCGGGCTCGGGGTCGAGCTTGATCCCGTAGGCGGCGACCAGCTTCGCCAGCACTTCCTTATGGCGGCCCTCCTCGAACGCGTCGAGTGCGATCGCCTCGCGCAGCAGCGGGTCACCGATGCTCTCGGCGTAGGTCAGAGCGCGGATCTTGGCCTTGCCTTCGGTCTGCACCGCGATGTCCCAGATCGGCAGGCTGGTGAGCCTGCCGCGCGCGTCATCGTCGAGTGGGGGCCAGTCGATCACCGCCGGCTTATAGGGGTTGTGGGTGTCGAGCAGCATCCGGCAGAACGCGGTCTTGTGCTCGTCGCTGCCGGGCCTGATCGCACCGTTCGACGGCGCCGACCAGTGACGGAAGGCAAAATCGGCCGCGTCCAGCGTCGCTTGATCGGTCAAAACGCCGCTCTCCCTCGTCGTCCCAGCCCGGCCCGTCGTTGACTTGGCCCATCGTTGACTTGAATGGGCCGCTCTCGTATACAGCGCCCTCCGCCAAAACCAGGCAGAATCCGTCGGAGCCGGTGCCGTGAAGCGCACTTACCAGCCCAGCAAGCTCATCCGCAAGCGTCGGCATGGCTTTCGTGCGAGAATGGCGACCACCGGCGGCCGCCGGGTCTTGGCCGCGCGCCGCGCCAAGGGCCGCAAGCGCCTGTCAGCCTGAGCGCGCTGGCGGCACCGCCGGTTGCGCCAAGCGGCCGAGCGCCAAGCGGCCAAAACGACAGCGTCCGGCAATCGATATGACCGAACGTCTCGTCCGGCTCAAGACCCGAGCCGACTTTCTGCGGGTCGCCGCCACACGAGCGCGGGCGGCGCGGCCGGGGTTGGTTCTCCAGGTGGCGCCGCAGCCCGGCGAAACCGGCGCGAGGTTACGCGTGGGCTATACCGCGAGCCGGCGGGTCGGCAATGCGGTGGCGCGCAATCGGGCGAAACGGCGGCTGCGCGCGGCGGCCGCCGCGGTTCTGGCAGAGCGTGGCCGCGACAGGATGGATTATGTGTTGATCGCTCGTGCCGGCACTGGCGAGCGGCCTTATGCCGAGCTGCTCGCCGATCTGGAGGGAGCGCTGCGCCAGGTGTCGCGGCCTGAGCGTCGGGAGGGTTGAGATGACGATAGGGGGTGTCGCCGCAACCATCGTGGCCATCGTGCTGCGTGTTGCGATTCGCGCGTGGCAGCTGTTGCTCGCACCGGTGTTGCCGCCATCCTGCCGCTATTTGCCGAGCTGCTCGCACTACGCCGACGAGGCGATCGCCCAGCACGGCCCGGCGCGCGGCTCCTGGCTGACGCTACGGCGCGTCTGCCGCTGTCACCCGTGGGGCGGCGCCGGTTACGATCCGGTGCCTCACAGCCCGCGCCGCTAGGGTCGAGACGCGCCCGAGATGGATCAGAAAAACCTCCTCATCGCGATCGTGGTGTCGGTGGCGATCCTGTTCGGCTTCCAGTACTTGGCGGGACGCTTCCTGCCGCACCCGCCGCCGCCTCCGCCGAAGACCGCGACGCAAACACCACCGGCCAGCCCCGATACCAAGACGCCCGGCGCCACCGCACCCGAGGCTGGCACCGCACCGCCCGGCGCGGCGCCGGCGGACCTCGCCCAAAGCCGCGAGGCGGCGATCGCGGACCAGCCGCGCGTCAAGATCGATACCCCGCGCTTGCACGGCTCGATCGCGCTCGTCGGCGGGCGGATCGACGATTTGACCCTCGCGACCTATCACGAGACCGTCGACCCGACGAGCCCCGAGGTCGTGCTGCTCTGGCCGACCGGGACCAAGGACCCGTATTTCGCCGCGTTCGGCTGGTGCCCGAGCGGCGGTTGCAAGGACACGCCCGACCCTACCCTCCCCGGTGCTCAGACCAAATGGACCGCCTCGGAAAGTGTGCTTTCGCCGAGCAACCCGTTGACGCTGACCTGGGATAATGGCCAGGGTCTCGTCTTCACCCGCACCTTCACCATCGACGAGAACTATATGTTCACGGTCGAGGATTCGGTGAAAAACACCGGCTCGGCCCCGGTGAGCCTGATGCCTTACGGGCTGCTCAGCCGCGCTGGGACGCCACCGGTGTCGGGATATTACATACTGTTCGAGGGGCCGATCGGCTTTCTCGACGGCGGCTTACAGGAAGTCAAATACAGTTCATTGACCCCTGAGAAGCCGGCGGATTTCAGTTCCACCGGCGGCTGGCTCGGCTTTACCGACAAATATTGGCTGACCGCGCTCGTCCCGCAGCAGGACGCGGGGATCAAGGCCAAGTTCCGCCATTCGGTCGAAGGCGGCACCGATCACTACCAAGCCGACTACCTCGGTACCGCGATCAATGTGCCGGCGGGCGGCATCGCCTCGACCACGACCCGGCTCTTCGCCGGCGCCAAGGAAGTGAAGCTGCTCGACAGCTACGCCGACTCCGGTATTCCGCGCTTTGACCGGGCGATCGATTTCGGCTGGTTCTATTTCCTCACCAAGCCGATTTTCCTGGTCCTGGTGTTCTTCCACGGCCTCTTGGGCAATTTCGGGCTGGCGATCTTCCTGCTGACCTTCCTCATCAAGCTCGCCTTCTTCCCGCTCGCCAATAAATCCTATTCTGCGATGAGCAAGATGAAGCTCATGCAGCCGGAAACCGTCAAAATCCGCGAGAAATTCCCGGACGACAAGGCGAAGCAGCAGCAGGAGATCATGGCGCTCTACAAAAAGGTCGGCGCCAACCCACTCGCCGGCTGTCTGCCGATCGTCATCCAGATTCCGGTGTTTTTCTCACTCTACAAAGTGCTGTTCGTCACCATCGAGATGCGTCACGCGCCGTTCTTCGGCTGGATCCATGATCTGTCGGCGCCCGACCCGACCTCGTTCGCCAATTTGTTCGGTTTGCTGCCTTTCAATCCCCTGGCCGTACCGACGATTGGCCATTTCTTGGCGATTGGCGCCTGGCCGCTGATCATGGGCGTCACCATGTTCCTGCAGCAGAAATTGAACCCGCAGCCGGTCGATCCGGTCCAGGCGAAGATGTTCATGTTCCTACCGATCGTCTTTACCTACATGCTGTCGGCCTTCCCGGCCGGATTGGTGATTTATTGGTCGTGGAACAACCTCCTCAGCATCGCGCAGCAATGGGCCATCATGCATCGCCAGGGCGCGGCCTGACGGCATCACCGGGCGACATCTTTCCGCCGCGCGATATTGATCCCGAACTGGTCGAGGCCGGGCGGCTTCTGTTCGCCGCCGAGTGCCGCTTTGTCGCTGGCGCCGCGCGCGCCGATGCTTTGCCGGCGGAGAGTCTTCCGGAGATCGCCTTTATCGGCCGCTCGAATGTCGGCAAGTCTAGCCTCGTCAACGCGCTGACCGGACGGCGCATGCTGGCACGCACCTCGAATACGCCAGGGCGCACGCAACAGCTTAATTTCTTCGATCTCGGCGGCCGGCTGATGCTGGTCGACCTGCCCGGCTACGGCTATGCCGCGGCGTCGAAATCGGCGGTTCGCGATTGGGTGGCGCTGATCCGCCATTACCTGAGCGCGCGGGCCAGCCTGCGCCGTGCTTGCCTGTTGATCGATGCACGCCGCGGCATCTCCGATGTCGATCGCCCGACCATGACTCTCTGCGACGAGGCCGCGCTCTCCTATCAAGTGGTGCTGACCAAGACCGACGCGGTTGGGCCCACGGCACTTGCCGAGGTCGTGGCGTCAGTTGCCGTCGAACTCCAGCGCCACCGCGCCGCGCATCCGGAAATCCACCTGACCAGTGCCGAAAAGCGCATTGGGATTGCTGCTTTGCGCGCGACCCTTGCGGGGTTTGCCAATCGCGGCGCGGCTTGAAATCCGGTTTTCAATCAAAGAGAGATTAATTCGCTATGATTTTTCTTCGATCGCGCGGGTGACAGCGCGGGCTCAGCGTGCATATAACGCGAGACGATCAACCGGCGCAGGGTCCCGAAGCGAGCAGCTGAGTGTCCGCAGAGCCCTTCCCTCTTCGATCCTTTGGCCCATTTATCGACGCTATTGGCCGATCGCCCGATGCCGGTTTGACCGGTGAGGCGGCGTTCTCCCGCCGACCAATCATTCTCCTTTCGGTGTTGCCGCGGACCGGAACCAATTATCTCTCTGCTCTGCTTGCGCTGCACCCGAGCTGCCGGAAATCGCGAATTCCGGAGGATTTCTTTCTGGCCAATAGCGCGCTGCTGATCCGCTTTTGCGGCTCGGTGGCCGATAGTTGGGACGAGTGGTGGCGGCAGCGTCTGGGCGGGATACCGCAGCTTGCCCAGCGTGTTGGCGCGGCGCTCCTAAACTTCGCCGACCCCAGCCCGCAAGATGCGGTAAGCCCCGATGCCCGGCTCTTGCTGCGTTCGCCGACGATCGAAGGCATCGACGCCGCCTCGCTCTTGTTTCCAGATGCCCATCTCCTGATCCTCGTTCGTAGCGGTCCCGAGACCGTTGAATCGGGTCACAGGAGCTTCGGCTGGGGCTATGACGACGCAATTCGAGCCTGGCGCCGGTCGGCTCGGCGCGTGCTCTCGTTCATTGACAACGCTGATCCTCTCCGCTGCCGCCTCGTCCGCTTCGAAGATCTGGTGACCGATCCTGCGCGAGAACTTTCCGAGATCCTCGAATTTCTCGAACTCGATGACACGCAATACCCTTTCCACCGGATCGATTCGGTTCCCGTCCTCGGATCGTCGAGTTTTGGGCGCGTCGATGGCGAGCCGGTTCATTGGCGGCCGGTACTGAAGACCAGTGAATTCGATCCGCTGTCCCGGGCGCAATCGTGGCCGTCGCGACGGCAAAAGCGCTCGACTTGGCTAGGCGGGGCCGAGCGGGCGCGGTTGGGGTACCCGGTACGACCCCTATCGGTTGCCGATCGCCTGCTCAATGTGGCGCTGGATGTCTGTCATGGCGTGCGCCGGGCCGCCCTCTGCGTGGCCAGGAGTGTGCAATGTCGCCCGCATCTGTTTAGTGGCCGGCAGGGGCTCTACCTGACCTGGCGGCACATCAGGAAGAACATATAACCCGGCGTGCGCAGGCGCTGGCGGAGGTGGCGCCTCGCCAGCTCTCGCGATAGATTGCCCGCGCCATGAATGACGCTCCGCCAGCCCCGACCGTGGACCCCTCGCTGCTCGCCAAGGTGCTGGCCGAGGCGGTGCCGCATTGGGTCCGCTATGCCGGCAAGACCGTCGTCGTAAAATATGGCGGGCACGCCATGGGCGCCGGGGGTGAGACCTTCGCTCAGGACATCGTGCTGCTGCGTCAGCTCGGGATGAACCCGATCGTCGTCCACGGCGGCGGGCCGCAGATCAACCGCATGCTCGACCGGCTCGGCATCAAGAGCCGCTTCGTCAATGGCCTGCGGGTCACCGACGCGGAGACGATGGAAGTGGTCGAGATGGTGCTCGCCGGCACCATCAATAAACAGCTCGTCGCGGCGATCAACGCTGTTGGCGGCTGCGCGATCGGGCTCTGTGGCAAGGACGGCAATCTGATCCGCGCGGAGAAAGTTACGCGCAACGGCGATATCGGCTTTGTGGGCGAGCCCACCAAAATCGCCGAAGACGTGCTCGTAGGGTTCGAGCGGGCCGGGATGATCCCGGTGATCGCTCCAATCGGCGAGGGCAATTCCGGCGAAACCTACAACATCAATTCCGACACGGTGGCGGGCGCCGTCGCCGCCGCGGCCAAGGCCGCGCGCTTTCTGCTCTTAACCGACGTCCCGGGCGTCCTCGACGCCGGCAAGAAGCTGATCCCGGAGCTGTCTGCCGCCGAAGCGCGCCGGATGATCGCCGACGGCACGATCTCGGGCGGGATGATCCCCAAGGTCGAGACCTGCCTCGACGCGGTCGACAAGGGTGTCGAGGCCGCGGTCATCCTCGACGGGCGGGTGCCGCATGCGATGCTCTTGGAGCTCTTTACCGCGGGCGCGGGCACGCTGATCCGCGGCGGCTGATATGTCCTTCACCATGCGTCGCGAGGGCTGCCCGCTCGGCGCGGTCGAAACCTGGGTCTTCGATCTTGACAATACGCTGTATCCGGCATCGTGCGGCCTGTTCCCGCTCGTGCAGGAGCGGATGAACGAATACATCTGCAGCCTTTTCGGCGTGTCGCTGGATGAGGCGAAGGCGCTGCGGGCGCGGTATTTCCGCGAGCACGGCACGACGATGCACGGGCTTATGGCGGTTCACCAGGTGGATCCGCACGAATTCATGGCCTTCGTCCACGATGTCGATTTGAGCTGCGTGCCTGCGAACCCCACGCTAGTCGCGGCGCTGCGAGGCCTTTCCGGGCGAAAGATCGTCTATACAAACGGTTCGGTGCCGCATGCCGAGAATTTGCTTGAGCATCTCGGCATAAGTGATTTGTTTGATGGGATTTTCGACATTGTCGCCTCCGATTTCACCCCGAAACCGTCGGCGATGCCGTTCCGGGAATTCGTCCGGCGCTATGGGGTTGAGCCGACTCGCGCGCTGATGGTCGAGGACATGGCGAAAAATTTGGCTCCGGCGGCCGAGCTCGGCATGACCACCGCCTGGGTCAAGACCGGGGTCGATTGGGCGGCGGTGGCCTCCGACGCCGACTACATCAACTACGTGGTCGAGGACCTCGCCGGTTTCCTCTCTACGGAGGCCGAACTTGAGCGGGAAACGCGGTCATGAGCATCGCCGACACGATGCGGCGCAAGCTGACCGAGCGGTTCGGCCCGAGCCGGCTCGACATCACCGACGATTCGGCTCGACACGTTGGCCATGCCGGTCATCCGGGGGGGGGCGGGGCAGGGCGGCGAGACGCATTTTTCGGTCGTTATTGTTTCCACTTCCTTTGTCGGGCTGGGGCGGGTCGCGCGTCAGCGTCTTGTCTACGAAGCGCTGGCGGCGGAGCTCGCGGGCGGCGTCCATGCGCTGGCTCTGACGACGCTGGCGCCGGACGAGGAGCGGGGCTGATACTACCATCATGTGTAATAGATATTCATACACACGTATTTATTGCAAATGATAAGCGGTCGTATAAACTTGCGACATGGCCCTGGTATCGCCGCGTCACCGGCCGCGCCGGCGTGATCCCTCTCCGTCATCGCTGACGATCCGCAATGTCGTGGTCGCCGGCCATCGCACCAGCGTACGGCTCGAACCGGTGATGTGGGACGCGCTGCGCGACATCGCCCGCGGGCGAAATATGCCGCTCAACGACCTTGTCACCGAGATCGACCGCCATCGCGGCGCACCGAGCCTCACCGCGGCGATCCGCGTTTACATCGTCGATTTCTATCGTAATGCAGCCGGCATCGGCGG
>DATNJF010000089.1:0-2757 GCA_035604035.1 Allostellaceae bacterium
AAGAAGCAGACGGACCGCCCAAGGAATAGCTCAAAGGACGGCCCTAGCCAGGACTGATTCAGGGAGGGCTCAGTCGCGGCCGCCAAGTTGATAGCAGAAATGCGCGTTACCCGTCAGATTTCGTGAAGAGTTTCGGATGCCGTCAGGCGTCGGAAAGTCCCCGAGGAACGAACCCGCGGTGTGCAGCCCGAGTCTTATGGGGATTTGATGTTTTGGCTGTGCCGGGGTGGGCGTTCGCGAAGTCCGCTGGACCTCATCGGATGCGCATCGCGAGAACATTTCCAGGCGATCATGGCCAAAATCCGAAGCCGTTGGCAGGCCATTTCGGCGATTGCGGCAGGGATCGGCGCGCCTGACGATCCGGACGCGGCGAGGGGCGCGCGGGGCGTCGACTGCCGAAGCGACCTGGTGACGACATGGCGTGTCAATAAACCGTGCCGGGTCACGACGGCGCCCCGGTTGCTGCGGGAGCGCGGGGCGGCGCGCGCGGCTGCATCCAGCGCTCGAAGGTCTCGATGATGCGCATGCGCCCGCCGCAACAAGGACAGAGTGGGAGCAGATCGGGCGGCTCCTCGACCTCGATGGGTTCCGGCGGCGGCATCGATACGGCCAGCAATTCGCGGACGCGGGCGATGTTGGCCTTGCGTGTCGCGCTCGCGAACAACCCGTAGTGTCGGATGCGGTGGAAACCGCGTGGCAAGACATGCAGCAGGAAGCGGCGCATGAACTCGTGGGCATCGAGCGTCATGACCTGTTGGCGCTGCGGGCCGCTGCGACGGTAATCCTTGTAGTGGAAAGTCACGCCGGCCTTGTCGAAGGCAATCAGGCGGCTGTTCGAGATCGCGACCCGGTGCGTGTAGCGGGACAGATAGGCGAGCACCGCTTCGGGGCCGGCGAATGGCGCCTTGGAATAGACCACCCATCGCTTGGTCCTGATCGGCGCGAGATGGCGCTGGAAGCGGCGTCGGTCGGCAAGATCGGCCTGAGCGCCGAAGAAGACGAGCTTGCCGGCATCGTGCAACTCGACCAACTGGGTCAGAAACAGTCGACGGAAGAGTTTGCCCAGCACCCGGACCGGCAAGAGGAAAGCCGGCCGTGAGTTGATCCAGTGCGAACCGTCGCGCGCGATGCCGCCGCCCGGCACAATCATGTGGACATGCGGATGGTGCGTCATCGCCGAGCCCCAGGTATGGAGCACGGCGGTGATGCCGATCCGGGCGCCAAGATGCCGGGGATCGGCGGCGATCGTCATCATCGTCTCGGAGGCGGCCCGGAACAACAGGTCGTAGACGATCGCGTTGTTCTGCCAGGCGATGTCGGCGACCTCGGCCGGGAGCGTGAACACGACGTGGAAATAGCCGACCGGCAACAGGTCGGCCTTGCGCTCGGCGAGCCAGGCTCGCGCAGCGGCGCCTTGGCACTTCGGACAATGCCGGTTGCGACAACTGTTGTAGGCGACTCGAAGGTAGCCGCAGTCGTCGCAGCCATCGACATGGCCGCCCAGTGCCGCGGTGCGGCAGTTCTGAATCGCCGACATGACCTTCAATTGGGCAAGGCTCAGATGCCCTGCCTGGGCGAGACGGTAGCTGGTCCCTGCTACCCGGAAGATATCGGCGACCTCCAGCGAGGAGGTCCGCACGATGCCTCAGCCGTCGCCTTGCGCCTTCTCGTCGATCAGGCCCGCGATCTTGTCGATCAGGCCCGCGATCTTGTCGAGCGGGCTGGTGACGGCCCGCACCGTCCGCGTCGCCACCTTGGTGTAAAGCGCGGTGTTGTCGAGCTTGGCGTGGCCCAACAGCACCTGTATTACGCGGATGTCGACGCCATCCTCCAGCAGATGGGTCGCGAAGCTGTGGCGAAGGGTGTGCGGGCTGACGCGCTTGGCAAGCCCGGCCGCCTTGGCGGCCTCTTCCACAACCCGGCTCAACTGACGGGTGCTGATCGGCTTGATCGGGTTCTGCCCTGGGAACAGCCAGCCCTCAGGCAACATCGCGCCTTGGCGCCGGCCTTCGCGCCACCATGCCCTGAGCAAGGCGAGCAGATTGGGCGAGAGCATCGCATTGCGGTACCGACCGCCCTTGCCGCGCTCGACGCGGATCAGCATCCGCTCGCTGTCGATGTCGACCACCTTGAGTGCCGCCACTTCGGCGACCCGCAGCCCGGCGCCATAAGCCACGCCGAGCGCGGCGCGGTGCTTGAGGCAGGTTGTCGCGGCGAGCAACCGGGCGACCTCCTCGGGGCTGAGCACCGTCGGCAGCTTGCGGGGATAGGACGCTCGCAGAAGCTTGCGCGACAAATCCGGCCGATCCATCGTGGTGGTGAAGAAGAACCGCAAACCCGCGACATGACTGTTCATCGCCGGCGCCGGCATCCCGGCCTCGCGCTGCTCGATCTGGTACCGTCGAATGTCCTCGGCCGTGGCGCGATCCGGGGATCGTCCGAGGAAAGCGGCGAAACGCGAAACGACGCGGATGTAGCCGCGTTGGGTCTTCTCGCCGAACCCGCGCACGGTCATGTCTTCGATGAGGCGCTGACGCAGGCTGCTGACGCCAGCAGCAGGAGGAATAGGCTTGTTCATGGACCGCTCCTTTCAAATTGAAAGGAGCCATTTTGGTCAGAGCCAGCCGGCGCTCTCCAAAAGGCAAGCCGAGCGTTGGAATCGTCGTCACACTCTCAGTCCAGGGACCTCCCGCGGCAGCGGGTTCGTTCCCCGCCCGACATCGGAACTTGGGCGGCTCTGATCCCGAACAAGTTCCG
>DATNJF010000090.1:0-9696 GCA_035604035.1 Allostellaceae bacterium
AACCGCAGGCTATCCCTCCAGCGCCCAAATTGCCCGACGTTTCAATTGAGCATTTGCAAGCCTGGTTCGCGCTGTATCAGCAGGTCTACGAGGGCAAGCCAGCCGATACCCGGCCTAACCAGCTAAAATCGGCACAAGGCATGTTCCCCGATAAGTCCGTTTCTCGGGATCGCGTAAGAAAGCTATTCGAAAATCGGTCGGCTGGCAGACGACCCAAACCCGAGAACAAATAGCCGCCAATTAACAGACGTAATCCGCCGATTACAGTGGAGAAAATCGTTATAATTCAACGCGTGCCAAAATCATCCGCTGATTAGCCGCCAATTAGGTGCGCGCTTACCGCCGAAATAGACGGCCGATTTCCACCAGCCCAAGTTCTTAGACACACGAAAGGCGACGCTCCCGCCAAGGAAACCGTCGCCCTCGTGTCTGTGTCCTCGTGACCGGCTAGGCCGGAAGGCAGGTGGTATATGACAACAACCTAACCGACCGGGCGGCGGGCCTAGCGCCCGCCTGCCCTCACTCTACAACATCGCCCTTTCACGGCATACGTATTCTACCTGTTGTGCGTGGGTTTGCGAAGTGAAACATCGCCTTTTCAATCTTAGGTGAACAAATACAGAACATACAATTCAGTAGTACTAACTGAATTGTCTTATAGACTACATCGTGTGTCTCGACCCCGGTTCCAATCGAACATTTTGAATCGTGAGGTATTATTAGATTCTAGTATTGACGGCCCATTCTATCCCATGCTATCCCATGATTACCCAAGGACGTGTGCTGATGTTGGGGGGAACTCATCAGTGCAACCGGGCCCGCCCCTTGCCGGGCGTCAGTGGGTGAGCGTTGGGGGAAGTGAGTGGAACTGTTTCTGTCCACTTTCGTGAACAGGGTCGACCGCAAGGGACGCGTTTCTGTGCCGGCGACCTTTCGCTCCACACTAGCCACGCATCGCCATCCCAATCAGGTGGTGCTGATCCCATCCTTCAAGTATCCGGCAATCGACGGCACCGGCAGCGATCATCTCAACGAGATGATGGAGGGGTTGAATACTCTCGATCAATACTCCGATCGCCGCGACGACTTAGCCTTGATGTTTGCCGACTCGACCCCGCTGCAAATCGACGGCGAAGGGCGAATCGTCCTGCCCGATGAATTGAAGGATCACGCCCATATCGCCGATGAGGTCGCCTTCGTCGGCCTCGGCACGATGTTTCAGATGTGGGAACCCGGGCGCTTCAAGTCGCACCGCGCCGAGGCGCGCGACCGCTCGCGCCGCGATCGCGCTACCCTGCCGCCCGGCGCCGCCCGGTAGGTCGCATGACCGCCGCATCTGGCCATACCCATGGGCATATCCCGGTGCTCGTCGAGGCGGTGCTGGCCGCGCTGGCGCCGCACGACGATGCCGTCTATGTCGACGCCACCTTTGGCGCAGGCGGCTACAGCGAAGCCCTGCTCGGCGCCGCGCGCTGTCGCGTCTTCGGCATCGACCGCGACCCCGACGCGGTCGCGCGGGGCGAGGCGCTCGCCGCTCGCTACGGCGGCAGGCTGACGCTGATCGCCGGCCCGTTCGGGGACATGGAGCGGTTGCTCGGGCCGTTCTCGCCCGGGCCCATCGCCGGCATCGCCTTCGATCTCGGCGTCTCGTCGATGCAATTGGACCAGGCCGGACGCGGGTTCTCGTTCCGCCAGGATGGCCCGCTCGACATGCGGATGAGCCGCGCCGGCCAAACCGCCGCCGAGCTGGTCGCCAGGCTGCCCGAGCGCGAGCTGTCGGAGCTGATCCGCGCGCTCGGCGAGGAGCGCTTTGCCGGCCGCATCGCCCGCTCGATCGTCGCGGCGCAACGCCACCATCCGCTTACCACCACCGGCGAACTGGCTGAAATCGTCCGCGCGGTCATCCCAAAGCGCGAGCCGGGGCTCGACCCGGCGACGCGGACCTTTCAGGCGCTGCGCATCGCGGTCAACGACGAGCTCGGCGAACTGAATCGCGGCCTCGCCGCGGCTGAGCGGCTGCTGATGCCAGGCGGACGGCTCGCTGTCGTCTCGTTCCATTCGCTAGAGGACGGGCGCGTGAAGTCGTTCTTGCGCCGGCGCAGCGAGGCCGCGCGCGGTTCGCGCCACCTGCCGCCGCGCCCGGTCGGGCCGGCGCCGAGCTTTACCTTGCTGTCGCGCCGGCCAGTCCGGCCTAGCGCTGCGGAGATCGCTCGCAATCCGCGCGCGCGATCGGCGCGGCTTCGCGCCGCCGAGCGCACCGCAGCCCCCGCCATCGCGGAGACGCGGCGATGAAATGGCCGGGCGGAGCCTTCTGGATCGCCGTCGCCTTTGCCGCGGGGGTGGGCAACTACGCCGTCAAGCAGATGGTGCAGGGGCTCGACGACGACCTCACCAATGTGCGCAAGAAGATCGTCGCCGAGCAGAAGCAAATCCACGATCTGACCGCCGAGTGGACTTATCTGAACCAGCCGGAGCTGCTCGCCGATCTCAACCGGCGTTATCTGGGTCTGGTGCCGATCGCGCCTAAGCAAGAACGGGGCGGCATCGACGAGATTGCGATGCGGGCGGCTCCGCCGATCCCGCCGGGTGTGCCCGAAATGCCAGGCGTCGTCACTGTGTCGATGCCGACGCCACCGACCAAACTCGCTGCCACGGCCGTGCCGGCCTCGACTTCTGCGCCAGCCGCCCCTGCGCCGCCGCAGACCGCCGATAAGACAAAGCCAATCTCGCTCGACACGCTGTTCGAGCAGGCCGCGGGAAGCCGCTGATGCTGTCGGCGCAACGCCTCGACGACAATCCATGCCGGCCGCGGCATTTCAAGCCGCCGCCCTGCGCCCCGGTCATTGCCGATGGCGCCGCTGCCGAGTTTCTCGACACGACGCGGACCCGCTTGCTGCTCGCCGCCTCGCTGTTCGCGCTGATCTTCATCGTCGTCGCCGGAAGACTGATCGACGTGGTGGCGATGGCCGACGGCGCCAACGACACCCGCGTCGCGCGCAGCCATCTCGTCGTGCCGCCTCCGCCGGTCCGCGCCGACATCGTCGACCGCAACGGCACGCTGCTCGCCACCAATCTCGACAGCCCGGCGCTTTACGTCGATTCCAAGACCAT
The DNA here is from genome assembly GCA_035604035.1 of Allostellaceae bacterium. Classification (GTDB taxonomy): domain Bacteria; phylum Pseudomonadota; class Alphaproteobacteria; order ATCC43930; family CGMCC-115725; genus DATARH01. The sequence continues at coordinate 3,112 of DATNJF010000090.1, forward strand.
GCTGCAGGCGGGCGAGGACCCCGAGGCGGCGGCACGGGCGATTACCGCGGCGCTGCCGGATCTATCGCCTGCCGATATCCGCGCCAAGCTCGCTTCGGGCAAGAGCTTTGCGTATTTGACCCGGTCGCTGACACCGCGCCAGGAATACGCGATCAACAATCTCGGCATTCCCGGGGTCGAGTTCGAGCGGGGGGAGAAGCGACGCTACCCGCTCGGCGACCTTGTCGCCCACGTGGTTGGGTATTGCAGCGTCGACAATATCGGCCAAGCCGGGCTCGAGCGCGGCCTCAACCCTGCGATCAAGGGCAGCGGTAAGCCGGTGACGCTGGCCTTGGATGCCCGCGTTCAGTTCGTGCTCAAGGACGAGCTGCAACAAGTGATCACGCAATTCAACGCCAAAGGCGCCGCCGGGATCATCATGAATGTCCATACCGGCGAAATCGTCGCGATGGCGTCGCTGCCGGATTTCGATCCCAACCATCCGCCGACCACCGATCCGAAGCGTGAGACGGCCGATGATAAGGACCGTATTTTCAACAAAATCACCTCGGGTGAATACGAACTCGGCTCGGTGTTCAAAATCTTCAACACGGCGATGGCGCTCGATAACAACGTCGCGACGATGACCTCGACCTTCGATGCGCGGAACCCGATCACGATCGGCCGTTTCACGATCGAGGACTACCATGGCAAGCACCGCATTCTGAGCGTGCCCGAGATCTTCGCCTATTCGTCGAATATCGGCTCGGCGCGGATGGCGGTCGCCGCCGGCGCTCAGCGCCAGCGTGATTTTCTCGGGAAGCTCGGGCTGTTGGAGCCGGTGCCGATCGAGTTCGACAAAGTCGAGGTCGCTCGACCGCATTTCCCGGCGCCCTCGGCATGGCGCGAGGTGAATGTGATGACCATCGCCTTTGGCCATGGCATCGCGGTGACGCCGTTGCACATGATCACGGCTACCGCGGCGATGATCAATGGTGGCATCCTGCATCCGCCGACCATGCTCAGGGTGCCCGACGGGGCTAAGGTGCCGGGCGTGCGGGTCATCTCCGCCAAGACGTCGGACCAGCTTCGTAAGTTGATGCGCCTCGTCGTCGAATTCGGTACCGCCAAGTTGGCCGCCGCGCCAGGCTATGTCGTTGGTGGCAAGACCGGCACCGCGGAAAAGAATGTCGGCGGTCACTACGAGGAGAAAAGGCTGCTATCGTCGTTTATCGGCGCGTTTCCGATGAACGATCCGCAATATGTGATCCTCACCTTGGTCGACGAGCCACACGGCAACAAGGAAAGCCACGGCTATGCGACCGCCGGCTGGACCGTCGCTCCTGCGACGAGCCGGATCATCCAGCGCATCGCGCCGCTTTTGGGTGTTGCGCCGGTCGACGAGAAATCGCCGACGATCGTCAACGCCCTGCAGATCGAGAGCCTCGCAGGCAAAAAGCTTGAATATAACTGAGCTGTTCGGTCTCGACGCCGCCCCGGTTTCGGCATCCCCTTTGGCCTCCCCCGGGGCCGCGCCGCTCAAAAATCTGGAGATCACCGGAATTACCGCCGATTCCCGCCAGGTGCGGCCGGGGTTCCTCTTTGCCGCACTGAAGGGCGTGCGGACCGACGGCCGGCATTTCGCCGCCGCCGCGGCGGCGAAGGGTGCGGTGGCTATCCTGACCGACGACCCCGCGGCGCTTGACCTCGATGCAACGCAGCGGGCGCGGATCGCGGTGATCGCCGATCCCGACCCGCAGCGACTGCTGGCGCTTGCCGCGTCGCGCTTCTACCCGGCCCGGCCCAGGACCATCGCCGCGGTCACCGGCACCAACGGCAAGACTTCGGTCGTGCATTTCACTCGCGAGATTTGGCAGGCGCTCGGCCATAAATCGGCGAGCCTCGGCACGCTCGGCTGGGTCGTCGGCGAGGAGCGCCGTGCCGGCGCACTGACGACGCCCGACCCGGTGGCGCTGCATCGTACCTTGAGCGAGCTGGCGGCTCGTGGGATCGATCACGCCGCGATCGAGGCATCGAGCCACGGCCTTGCCCAGCATCGCCTCGACGGTCTCTCATTCGCCGCCGCCGCCTTTACCAATCTTACCCGTGACCATCTCGACTATCACGGCGACATGGACTCCTACCGTGCCGCCAAGGACCGGCTGTTTGTAGAGCTGCTGGCGCCGGGCGGAACCGCGGTGCTCAACGCCGACAGCCCGGAATACGCCCGGCTCGTGGGGCTCGTTCGCGCAGGAGGCCACAAAGTCATTGCCTTTGGCATCAACCGGACGGCCGATCTGCGGCTCGTCTCCCGGCTGCCGCGCCGCGATAGGCAGCGGGTCGGTCTCTCCCTCTACGGCGAGGCGCACGATATCGAGCTGAAGCTGATCGGCGACTTCCAGGCGCTGAATGTGCTTGCCGCGCTTGGCCTGGCGCTCGCCACCGGCAGTGAATTGGCGCGCGCGGTCGCCGCGCTGCCGGCGCTGACCACCGTGCCGGGGCGGATGCAGCTGGTCGGCGAGACGAAGGGCGCGTCCGTCTTTGTCGATTACGCGCACACGCCCGACGCGCTTGCCACGGTGCTGGCCGCCTCGCGCCCGCATGCGGAGGGTCGGCTCATCCTCGTGTTCGGCGCCGGCGGCGACCGCGACACCGGCAAGCGTCCGCTGATGGGTCAGGTCGCCACCGAAAAAGCCGATCTCGTCTATGTCACCGACGACAATCCGCGCACTGAGATCGCTGCTGCGATTCGCCGTGCGATCCTCGCCGCAGCGCCCGGCGCCATCGAGATCGGCGACCGGCGTGAGGCGATCGGCGCCGCGATCGCGGCGCTTCGGCCCGGTGACGTGCTCGTCATCGCCGGCAAGGGCCATGAGAGCGGGCAGATCGTCGGCCGCGAAACCCTGCCCTTCGACGATGTCGTGGTCGCGCGCGAAGCGATCGCGGGACGGGGCGCGTGATGCTCCAGGCGCGTCATTGGTTGTGGCGCCGCAACGTTACGGCTATGCGTAGCGACACCTTTGCCGGTGCCGTCTCGACGTCCGCCGAACCTCAACGATAAAGACGATAATGCTTTATCTGCTGCTTTCTCCGCTTGCCGACGAGTTTCATGCTCTCAACCTGTTTCGCTACATCACCTTTCGCGCGGGTGGGGCTGTATACACCGCGCTGTTGATCAGCTTTATTTTTGGCCCGCGGATGATCGCCTGGCTCAAATCCAAGCAGGGCGAAGGTCAGCCGATCCGCGAAGACGGCCCCGAGAGCCACCTGTTGCGCAAAAAGGGCACGCCGACGATGGGCGGCTTCCTCACCCTCTTGGCGGTGACGATTTCGACCTTGCTGTGGGCTGATCTGGCGAACGCCTATGTCTGGACCGCGCTGCTGGTGACGGTCAGCTTCGGGCTGATCGGCTTTCTCGACGATTATCGCAAGCTAACCCGCCGCTCGCATCGCGGTGTGCCCGGCAAGATCAAGCTTCTGCTTGAAATTGTCATCGCCGTGGTCGCTTGCGTCGCGCTAGCGGCGTACATCCACCAGCCTTTCGCCAACACAGTCGCGGTGCCGTTTTTCAAGAATGCGCTGCTCGATCTCGGCTGGTTCTTCGTGCCGTTTGGCGCCTTGGTCATTGTCGGGGCGTCGAACGCGGTCAACCTGACCGATGGGCTCGATGGGCTGGCGATCGTGCCGACGATGATCGCGGCCGGGTGCTTTGCGTTTATCGCCTACATGGTCGGCAATCTGAATTTCGCGACCTATCTGCAACTGCATCACATCCCGCATGCCGACGAGCTCGGCGTGTTCTGTGGCGCGATGGTCGGCGCGAGTCTTGGCTTCCTGTGGTTCAACGCGCCGCCGGCCATGGTCTTTATGGGCGATACCGGGTCGCTGTCGCTGGGGGGCGCCTTGGGTGCGATCAGCGTCATCACCAAGCAAGAGCTGGTGCTGGCGATCGTCGGCGGGTTGTTCGTCCTCGAGGCGGTGTCGGTCATCGTCCAGGTCGCGAGCTTCAAATTGACCGGCCGCCGAGTCTTTCGCATGGCCCCGCTGCACCACCATTTCGAGCAGAAGGGTTGGGAAGAGCCGACCGTTGTCATCCGCTTTTGGATCATCGCCGTGATCCTGGCGATCGCCGGGCTCGCGACCTTGAAACTGCGGTAAGCGCGATGATCGTCGTGCCCGGCTTTGAAGGTCGCAAGGTTGCCGTTCTCGGTCTTGCGCGCTCGGGTCGTGCGGCGGCGAGCGCGCTCAAGGCCGGCGGCGCCGACGTGCTGGCCTGGGACGACAACGAAAAGACCCGCGCTGCGGTTGTCGGCGAAGTTCCGCTGGGGGATTTGACCGCGATCGACTGGCACGGCTTCGCAGCATTGATGTTGTCACCGGGCATTCCGCACAGTTTTCCCGAACCGCACCCGGCAGTCGCAGCTGCTCGCAGGGCCGGGGTACCAATCCTCGGCGATATCGAGCTGCTCGGCCGCGCCCAGCCCCTTGCGCGCTATATCGGCATCACCGGCACCAATGGCAAATCGACGACGACCGCGCTGATCGGCCACATCCTGGGCCAGGCCGGAAAGACCGTTGAGATCGGCGGCAATCTCGGCCCGCCCGCGCTCGGTCTCGCACCGCTCGTCAAGGACGGGACTTATGTCCTCGAGCTGAGTTCGTTCCAGCTCGAGCTGGTGACGTCGCTCGCCTTCGATATTTCGGTGTTGCTCAACGTCACGCCCGATCACCTGGACCGACACGGTGACATGGACGGCTACATCGCCGCCAAGAAGCGCATCTTCGCGCGCCAGGGCGAAGGTAGCGCTGCCATAGTCGGCATTGACGATTCGATCTGCCGAGACATCGCCGAAGCGTTGCGCCGCGACGGCAAGGCGCGGGTCATACCGATCTCGGTGCAGGCGAAAGCGCTGGGCGGCGTTTATGTCGAGTCGGGGTGGCTGGTTGACGCGCTGGAGGGATCGCCGCGGCGGGTTTTCGAACTGGCCGCGGCGCCGCGTCTCCCGGGAACGCACAACGCGCAGAATGTCGCCGCCGCCTACGCCGTCGCGCGGCAGGCCGGGCTGTCGCCAGAGACGGCGATCGCCGGCATTCACACTTTCCCCGGCCTGGCGCATCGTCAAGAACTGGTAGATACGATCGAGGGGGTACGCTATATCAACGATTCGAAGGCCACGAATGCCGACGCCACCGAAAAGGCGCTGGCGTGCTATCCGGCGATCTACTGGATCGCCGGCGGCCTTCCCAAGGCAGGAGGGATCACGCCGCTCGCGCCGTACTTCACGCGCTTGCGGCACGCCTTCCTGATCGGCAACGCCACGGGGGAGTTTGCGGCGACGCTCGACGGCAAGGTCCCATACTCGCGCTGCGGCGACCTCGCGACAGCGCTCAAGGCGGCTTCTGAGCTGGCGCGAGGCGACCATGTGCCTGACGCGGTGGTGCTGTTGTCGCCCGCCTGCGCCTCCTATGACCAGTTCCCCAATTTCGAGGTGCGCGGCGACACCTTCCGCCGCCTCGTCGGCGAGTTGCCGGGGGCGCATCGATGAGGTTTGCCCGCATCGACCAGAGCCCAGTGGCGCGATGGTGGTGGACCGTCGATCGCTGGAGCCTCGGCGCGCTGATGGCGCTGATCGCGATCGGTGCGGTCTTGAGCATGGCGGCGAGCCCCGCGGTCGCGGTGCGGATCGGCTACGACCCGCTGCATTTCGTCAAGCGCCACTTGGCGGCGGTGCCGATATCGCTGGCGATCATGTTCCTGGTATCGCTGCTGCCGCCGCGCAAGGTCCGCCGCGCCGCCTTCGTGCTGTTCGCCATCGCGATGGTGATGCTGATCGCGACATTGGTGATCGGCGTTGAGGTCAAGGGCGCGCGCCGCTGGATCGGCATCGCTGGCATGCCGGTGCAACCTTCGGAGCTGGTCAAGCCGACATTCGCCATCGTCGCCGCTTGGCTCTTCGCCGAGACGCGGCGCAACCCCGCCTTTTATGGCAACTGGATTTCGGCCGGGCTGTTCGTCGTGATCTTGGCGGTTCTGGTCAAGCAGCCCGATTTCGGCATGGCGATGGTGGTCGCCACTGTGTGGTTCGCCCAGTTTTTCATGGCCGGGCTTCGCTTCTACTGGCTCGGCATCGGCCTGGTCGGTGGTGCGTCGATGCTCTTTGCCGCTTATGAGTGGCTTCCGCACGTCACCGACCGGATCAACCGCTTCCTCGACCCCAGCGCTGGCGATTCCTACCAGGTGCGTCGCTCGCTCGAAGCCTTCATGGGCGGCGGGCTGTGGGGCAAGGGTCCCGGCGAGGGGACGGTGAAGGACGTGTTGCCTGACGCGCATGCCGATTTCGTCTTTGCCGTAGCGGGCGAGGAATTTGGCCTCGTCGCCTGCGTCCTGATCGTCGGGTTGTTCGCGTTCATCGTGCTGCGCGGGTTCTCCCGGTTATTGCAGGAGCAGGACCAGTTCGTGCTGCTGGCCGCGACCGGCCTCCTGATCCAGTTTGGCTTGCAGGCGGCGGTCAACATGGCCTCGGCTTTGCGTCTGATCCCGACTAAGGGGATGACGCTACCGTTCCTGAGCTATGGCGTGTCGTCGATGCTGGCCCTGGCGCTCGG
>DATNJF010000091.1:0-11888 GCA_035604035.1 Allostellaceae bacterium
CGCGCCGCGCCCCGAACCCCCGTCACGGCCGCCGGCGGAAAGTCCGACCGAGAGGCTGCGCGCGAGGCTGTTGGCGATCGTCGAGCGCTGCCGCGAGCAACCGCTCGATCTCGCCAAGGCGACGCCGTTCGAGCTCTTCGCCATGTACTGCTTCATCCCCGACGCCCCCGGCGTCGCCTACCTCACCGGGTGAGCCCAGGCGGTATCACGGCCGGCGGGTTGACCCGCCCACCCGGGGTGGCCATTGTGCGCCATCCGACAATCCTCAACGGGAGGCCCTAAATGGCGAAGTACATGCTGGTCAGTTTCAAGACCTGCCCCTGGGTGCAGCGCTCGGCGATCCTCTTGCGCGAGAAAAACACCCCGTTCGAATTCCGCCACATCGAGCCCGATAACCGACCCGATTGGTTTCTCGCGATCTCGCCGCACAAGAAGGTGCCGGTGATCCGCATCGACGATAAGGACTCGCTGTTCGAATCCAGCGCGATCAACGAATACCTCGACGAGACGGTGAGCCCACAACTGCACCCGAAGGATCCGATCCAACGCGCGATCAACCGCGCCTGGACCGATTACGTACCGACCTTCGCCTCGTCGGTCACCGGCTGCGCCTATGCGCCGACCGAGGAAGCCTATAAGGCGGCGATCGCCAAGATCCCGGAGGCCTTCGGCCGGCTGGAAAAGGCGCTCGAAAAGCAGGGCAGCGGCCCGTTCTTCAATGGCAAGGCCTATTCGCTGGTCGACGCCGCCTACGCGCCGTTCCTGCAGCGTTACGTCTTCCTCGACGGGATCAAGAAGCTCGGCGAGATGGAGAAGTACCCGCGGCTGAAGGCATGGACCGACACGCTGATGGCGCGCCCGTCGACGCATTCCTTCCCGCCCGCCGAGTTCGAGGCGATGTACCGCGCCAATCTGCAGAAGCGCGGCAGCTATCTCTCGCAATTCGTCGAGCCGGCCCGCGCCGCCGCGGAGTAGCTAAGGGAGGATCGTGAAGCCCTGCCTCTCGAAGAGGGGCCGGGCCTTCGCGCCTTCGAGATATTCGAGGTACGCGGCCGCGTCCAGGTTCGTCGATCCGGCGAGGAGCGCGATCGGGTAGATGATCGGCGGGTGCGTGTCGGCCGGGAAGGTGGCGACGATCTTGACCCCCGGCTCGACCGCCGCGTCGGTCTGGTAGACGATGCCGAGCGGCGCCTCGCCGCGCGCCACCAAGGCGAGGGCCGCGCGCACATTCTCGGCCTGGGCGATCTGGCCGGAAACCTGGTCCCAGACGCCCAATTTTAAGAGCGCCGCCTTGCCGTATTTCCCGGCGGGGACGGCGCTGGTGTCGGCCATCGCCAACTTGCCGCCGCCGAGCGCTTTGGCCAGGTCGAAACCGGGGGCGATGGTGACTGGTGCGGCGCTCTCCTTGGGCGCGATCAGCACCAGCTCGTTGCCGAGCAGGTTTTTGCGGGTGTCGGGTTTGATGAGGTTTTTCTGCGCGAGGTAATCCATCCAATCGAGATCGGCCGAGATGAAAATATCCGCGGGTGCGCCGCTCTCGATCTGCTTGGCCAGCGTCGAACTGGCCGCGAGGGAGACGGTGACGTGCTTGCCGGTATCGGCCTGGTACTGCGCGTCGATCGCGTCGAGCGCGTTCTTGAGGCTCGCCGCCGCGAAAAACAGGACGTCGTTCGATTGCGCCACCGCCGGCCCCACCGCCAGGAGCGCCGCGGCGACGAGGGAGAAAAAAATACGCGCGCGCGACCGCTTGGCCATCCCGCCCTCCGCTATATCCAATGTGATATATACCGAAGGATATAACGCTAGAGCAAGCCACGATCAGACCATGCTGTAGCCGCCGCTGATGCTGATGACCTGGCCGGTGATCCAGCCGCCATGCTCGGAAGCGAGCAGCGCCACCAGCGGCGCCACATCCTCGGGCTGGCCGAGCCGACGCAATGGATAGAGCCGCACGAGCTTCTCGCGGTTGGCCTCGACCCAGTCCCGGTCATGCGCGGTTTCGATAAGGCCGAGAGAGATCACATTGGCAGTGACGCCCGACCGGCCCATCTCGCGGGCCAGCGACTTCGAAAGCCCGATCACCCCGGACCGCGCCGCGGCGACGATCGACAGCCCGGACTCGCCCACCCGCGACGAGTCGCCGATCAGGCTGACGATACGGCCGACTCCGCCTCTCTCGAGATGCGGCGCGGCTTCGTGACAGCATTGGATCGCGCCATAGAGGCAGGTGTCGATCTGGCGCCGCCAATCTTCTGGCGTCGTTTCGGCGAAGCGTTGGCGCAGCGCCACCCCCGCATTGTTGACGAGGATGTCGAGCCGGCCGAATTCGGCGACGACCTTCGCGACCATTGCCCTGACCTCTTCGAGCTGGCTGACATCGGCGGCCACGGCAACGGCCTTGCCGCCGTCGCCGACAATTTCGGCGACCACCGCCTGCGCCTCCTCGGCCGAGTTGCGGTAGTTGACAGCGACCGCAGCGCCCTCGCTCGCCAGCGCCAAGCAGATCGCACGGCCGACGCCGTTCGCACCGCCGGTGACCAGCGCGACCTTGCCGGTGAGCCTCAGGTCCATCGTTACGCTCCTTTGGCTTTCGTGGCCTCGACCAGGCGGAACAGCCGCTCCGGGGTCATTGGCAGTTCGAAAATCTCGATGCCGAGCGGCGACAGTGCATCGGCCAGCGCGTTGGCGATCGCCGCCGGCGCGCCGATCGTGCCGCCTTCGCCCATGCCGCGGAACCCGCCTAGGGTCGAGGGCGACACGGTGTCGAGGTGAATGGTTTCGATCGACGGCACCTCGCCAGCCGAGGGGATCACGTAATCGGCAAGGGTCGCGGTGAGGAGCTGGCCGTTATCGTCGTAGACGACCTCCTCGTAGAGCGCCGCGCCGATGCCCTGTGCAACACCGCCATGCACCTGGCCATCGACGATCATCGGGTTGATGACCCGGCCGCAATCCTCGGCCACTACATAGCGGTCGATCGTCACCTTGTATGTCTTCGGGTCGATCTCCAGTGCCGCGATATGCGTCGCCGAGGTCGTGGTGCCAAACACAGGATCGTAAGTCTTGGTGACCTCCAGCTCTTCTCGCGCACCCGGCGGCAGGCGCCCCATCTCGGAATAGACCGCCTTTGCGACTTCGCGGAAGGTCAGCGAGTGGTCGGTGCCGACCACAAAGACCCGTCCGTCGGTCACGTCGATATCTTCGGCCGCCGCTTCGAGCAGATGCGAAGCCGCCCGAATCAGTTTCTCCTTCAAAAGCCGCGATGCCTGGGTCGCGGCACCGCCCGCCAAGACCGCGCTGCGGCTGGCGTAGGTTCCGGTCCCGTGCGCGACAGCGGCGCTGTCGCCCTGGACGATCTGGATGTCGTCGAGCCGGGCGCCGAGCTCGTCGGCGATCACCTGCGCGAGCGTCGTTTCGAGCCCCTGACCATGCGAGGCGATGCCGAAGCTGGCGGTCACCGCACCGGTCGAATCCAAGCGGATTGTCGCGGTTTCGGTGCCGGTATTGATCGGCATGCCCGGAGCTGCGGAGATCCGTGAGCCGATCCCGGTCAGTTCGGCATAGGTCGCGACACCGATGCCGTGGAGCCGCCCAACGGCGCGGGCATCTGCCTGCTGTTGCCGGAATTTACCGTAGTCGATCGCGGCGCAGGCGCTGTCCAACGTATCTATGAAGGCGGAGCGGTCCCACACGATGCCAGAAGCGACCCGATAGGGAAATTGGTCCTTGCGGATCAGGTTTCGGCGGCGCAGCTCCACGGGATCGAGCGCGAGACGCCGCGCCGCCATGTCGATGAGTCGCTCCATGACGAAGGTGGAGATCGGTCGCCCAACGCCGCGATACGGCCCCATCGGCGCTTTGTTGGTCGCGACAGCCCGAACATGCCCGCGATACGCGGGCACACGATAGGGGCCGGGCAGAAAGCTGATGACCTGCACCGGTTCCAGCGCCGCGGTCCACGGATAGATCGAGTAGGCGCCGACGTCACCGGTTACCTCGGCGGTCAACGCGACGATGCGGCCCTCGGCGTCGAGCCCGAGTTCCGCGTCGACGATCTCGTCGAAGCCTTGGCTGGTGCTGGCGAGGTCCTCCAGGCGGTCGCCGGTCCAGCGTACCGGTCGTCCAAGCTCCTTCGTCAGCGCCGCGACCAGGATCTCCTCGGGATAGAGCGACGCCTTGCCGCCGAAGCCGCCGCCAACATCGGCCGCGATCACGCGAACGCTGTGCCCTGGCATATCCAGGATATCGGCGAGGAGGTCGCGGACGATGCCCGGGATTTGGGTCGTCAGGGTCAGCGTCAGCGCGCGACGGCCGCGATCCCATTCCCCGATCGCGGCGCGGTTCTCGATCGCCAGCGGCGTCTTGCGCCGGAAGCGGAAACGTCCGCCGATGCGGATCGCCGCGGTGGCCATTTCCGTCTCGGCGTCGCCGCGGGAAAATTCCCGGCTCGCCAAAATGTTGGTGCCGGCTTCTTCATGCAAAATCGGCACGTCGTCCCCGGCCGCCATTTCAGGATCCGTGACGGCAGCCAGCGGCTCATAAGCGATCTCGATCAGGTCCAGTGCATCTTCCGCGACATAGCGGTTCTCGGCCAGCACCACGACCACCGGCTCGCCGACATAACGAACTTTCCCGCGCGCCAACGGATACATCTCCGTCGGATGGTAACCTCGCATTCGCGATATGGCGCGCACCGGCCCGACCAGGCCGGCGAGATCATCGGCTGTGTAGACCGCAACGACGCCGGGCAGCGCGATGGCGGCGTTAGCGTCGATGCCGGCGATGATGGCATGCGCATGATCACTTCGGCGGAAGGCAACATGCAGAGCACCGGGCGTGAGGCGGTCATCGGTAAAGGCGCCCTGGCCGGTCAAAAGCCGCGGGTCCTCGACTCGTTTGATCCGCGCGCCGATGTGCTTCGGGCGAAGTGCGATGTCACTCATCGCTTTGCCGCCATCGCCCGCACCGCCCTGACAATGTGCTCGTAGCCGGTACAGCGGCACAGGTTGCTCGCGAGGCCATCGCGAATTTCGTCGTCGTTGGCGAGCGGGTATTTCCGCAAGAGATCGACGCAAGTCATGAGCATGCCGGGCGTGCAGAACCCGCACTGCAGCGCGTGATGCTCACGAAACGCCTCCTGCAGCGCGGAGAGATTGTCGACCTCGCCAAGGCTTTCCACCGTCTCGATGCGGCTGCCATCGGCTTGCACGGCGAGGAATAGACAGGCGCGGGCACTGTGCCCGTCGATCAACACGGTGCAGGCTCCGCACACCCCATGCTCGCAGCCGACATGAGTGCCGGTAAGGCCTAACTCCTGGCGCAGGAAATCGGAAAGCAGCAGCCTCGGCTCAACAGTGTGCTCGGAGATGACGCCGTTGACTGTGGTCTTGATCCGATGCGCCTTGGTCATTGCGCCCGGGCCCAGGCAGCTTCCAGCGCGCGTTCGGTCAACACGCCCACGAGGTGCCGGCGGAAATCAGTGGATGCGCGCAGATCGCTCGACGGATCGACACTATCGCGTGCCCGTTGCGCGGCCTCGGCAACGAGATTCGGCGTGAAAATGTTCCCAGTCATGGCGGCTTCGACAGCGCGCAGCCGCAGCGGCGTTTCACCCACCCCCATCGCCGCGAACCGGGCCTTGGTAATCTTGCCGCCCTCCGCAGTCACCGTTGCGGCGACCGCGGCGAAGGCAAAATCACCGACGCGAAGCGAGAATTCCTCGAATCCCCAGCCCGTCTTGGACGGTAGGGACGGAAGCACGATCTCGGTAACCAGCTCGTCCTCGGCGAGCGCAGTGGTGAGCGGGCCCAGAAAGAAGCCGTCCGCCGCATGGCGGCCGGCGCTTGTGCCGATCTCGGCATCGAGCAGTCGCGCCAGCATGGGTAGTTCGGCCGCCGGGTCGGCATGCGACAGGCTGCCGCCGATCGTACCGCGATTGCGGATCGCCAGATGTGCCACATGCGCCATCGCAGCGGCGAGCATCGGGAAGCGCTCGCGGACCAGCGGAGACGTTTCGAGTGTATGGTGACGGGTCAACGCGCCAATGCGCAATCCGCCCCCATGCTCCTCGACAAAATCGAGTGCCGCGAGGCGGTTGATATCGATGAGAATGCTTGGCCGCAGCATGCGGAAATTGAGGAGCGGCACAAGGCTCTGGCCACCGGCCAGCACCTTGGCATCCCCACCATATTCGGTGAGCAGGGTGGCAGCCTCGTCGACGCTTTCCGGGCGCAGATAGTCGAATGCCGCCGGTTTCACGGCCTAACCTTGGTCTGCTACGCTAAGGCGTTGGCGGCCTGCGGTCGCGTTCCGGCGCGATCTCGTCGATCGCCTGGGCCTCGGTGATGTCCTTTTCGCTGAGCCCATCCGCATCGTGAGTCGACAGGATGATCTCCACTCGGTTGTAGACATTGAAGATTTCCGGATGGTGGTCCATCTTCTCGGCGATCAGAGCGATGCGTGACAGGAAGCCCCAGGCCTCGGAGAAATCACTGAAGTGGTAGCTTTTGCGGATCGCGTCGCGGTCCTCGACCTCGCTCCAGCCATGCAGCTTGCCGAACGCCGCGTGCCGGGCCGCGCCGGCCAGTCTTTCGACCATCTCACCCTCCCGCGTTGCGATGCCTCAGCAAGTGCGCGGAGCGGGCGGTGAGGTCAAGCGGGAATATGCCACCGATGACGGCGCGCGCGCCGTCTCTCGGCGACATCGAAGCGCTAGCACAGCACGCGCTAGCAACAATCCCCAAAGAGTTCAAACGCCATCTCGGCCCGCTGGTGATCCGCGTAGAGGAATTTCCGGACGAGGAGACCGAAGCAGCAATGGAGCTCGAAAGTCCCTTTGACATCCTCGGCCTCTATCACGGCGTTGCGCTGCCTCATCAAAGCGTCTCAACCCCGCGGACCCAAATCGACATCGTGTTCCTCTATCGCCGGCCGATTCTCGATTACTGGTGCGAGACCAGCGAGGATTTGGGCGATGTGGTGCGCCACGTTCTGATCCACGAAATCGGCCACCACCTTGGCTTCAGCGATGAGGACATGGAGCGCATCGAGAAAGGTTAGGCCATCCACCAAGCTACGCCACAGCCGGCAAGGGCGAGGATCACCAGTGCGGCAGTTGGCGCCGCTGCCGTGCGGAAGCCCGCGAACCCCGCCGTGTAGATCGCCTTAAGGACATTGTTTGACGACGCGGCGATAAGTATGGCGGCACCGCCTGCGGCGTTGGAAAGCGGCGCCGATCCTCCGGACGCGATGCTCAGCACGAAAGGGTCAATGTCGGTGGCGCCGACGATCGCAGCGAGCCCATAAAGCCCCGCCGTCCCGAACCGCGAGCGAACCCAGGCGGAAGCCAGCGAAATCACGACGAACAACGCTGCAAATACCAGCGCGGCAGTCAATTCGAGGGGATTGGCTGGCGCATTGGAAGAAGCGCTGGTAGCTATCCGCCGAGCGGCGATCCAGTACCACAACCCGGCCAGAATTCCTCCGAGGGCGGCAAGGCCGAGCAGCGCTGGGGCGAGGGCGAAGGCGAGCGGCCAGTCGAACATCGCAACGATGATCAGCATGCGCAGGTACATGATCGCGGTGGCCAGGATGATCCCGGTTTGGACCTGGCCGAGCAGCTCCGGAGAACTACGCGCATGATGTGCCAGCACGACGGTCGTCGCAGTCGAGGAATAGAGCCCGCCGAGCACGGCCGCCCACAAACCACCCTCTCGCGGCGCAACATAGCGCTGCATCAGATAGCTGGCATAGGAGACGGTGCAGACCGCGAGTACAGCGAGCCACACCTGGTAGGGCGTGATGGTCGTCAGCGTCGTCACCGGCGTGTTGGGCAGGAATGGAAGCACCAGACCCGTTAGGATGAGGAACTTGCCGGCGGTGACGATCTCTCCGACTTCAAGCCGCCGCGCGAAGCCATGCAGCTTTTCACGCGCGGTCAGCAACAACACCGCGACCACCGTGATGCCAATCGCGACCCAGGGCGGCTCGGCAAAGACGGCGGGGCCGATGAGATAGGCCAGCACGTTGCAGATCGCCGTCATCAGCCCGACATTTGGCTGCCCTTCGGGATCGATCTCGGCGATGTGCCGCCAGTAGTAGCAGCTAAGCCAGGCTCCCAAGACGAGGAGGCCGGCGACCATGGGCAGCAGGCGGCTGCTATCGAGGCGGTAGAGCAACGCTCCGACCAAAGCCAGAAGCGGGAAGCTCCGGACACCGCCCGGGCGAGCTTGCCGGTTTTGGCTGTAGAACTCCTCGAAAGCGAGCCCGAAGAAAAACCCGAGGCCGAGGAGCAGCAGGAAACCGGCAGCCGGCGTTGTTGTCATGGCAGACGACATACTCCGCTCATCGCGCTTCGGTTGCCTTGACTCAGGTCAAAACCACGTGCCGTGCCAACAACCCGGCTTTGAGGATTGAGACTCCGGCAGGCAGACCCGCGTGTGAGCGCAACTCCCGGCCGCCGAGTTGACTTGCCCCAACCCAAACACTAGAACGGATAGCGCATACGCCGTGCACCCACTCATCGGTGGAGGGGTGGCCGAGTGGCTGAAGGCGGCGGTTTGCTAAACCGTTATACGGTTAACCCCGTATCGTGGGTTCGAATCCCATCCCCTCCGCCACCTTCGCACTTGCGTGCCAGCAGCGGCGAGCGTCGCGCGACCGACAGTCTCCATCGCTTGGCTCCGAGCGCTACCAACGCAGTGGAATGGAGTAGACGACCTCGATCTCCTGCTCGCCGGGATTGATCCTGGTTATCCCGGCATTCGACATGTGGTGAATTGCTATGCCGAGGCGGGTGAGGTCGACGAATTTGTAGTCGAGCTCGACGCCCGTCTTGTATTCCCACCATGAGCCCAGCGGAGTGCCACCGCCCGGTTGGTAAAAGCCGGCGGCCGCGTTTGGCGTTAGGACCCAAGGGCCGTAGTTGACGTCGAAGCCGAAGCCGAAATAGGCATAGGTGCCGCCGCCCGTCGTGACCTGGGCGCCGACAAAGGGCGAGAAGATCCAAAGTACGTCGCCGAAATGGTATTCGCCGAGGAGATCGCCTTGTACGCCGGCGTTCTTACGCGTGCTCGGGGTGATGTCGTAAACGCCGCCGCCCAATTCGAGGCGCGGCGGTTCGCCAGGGGAGCCGAGCGAGAGCTGCGCCGCGGCCGGACGCGCCGCAAGAGCCGCAATGATTGCGGCCACCGCCAACAACGTCCGCATCGTGATCGTCGAAAGCCTCACGGCATCCCCCAACCCAGCATCGACCGTGGCATATTACGGGCGAAAGGCGGCGCGGCAAGCGAAACCGCAGCGCGGGACCGCATCATCCGCGCTTCAGCCGCTCTGTGGCCCTCACCAGCTGCTCGCGGATCCCGGGTTCCATCGCCGAATGTCCAGCGTCGGGAACCACTGCGTAACTGGCCTCCGGCCAGGCGCGCGCCAGCTCATCGGCACTGCGGATCGGGCAGACCATGTCGTAGCGGCCCTGCACGATCGAGGCCGGCAAATGGCGGATGCAGTTCACCCGCGCGATCAAATCGTCATCGCCCGCGAGCAGGTAGTGGGTGAAGAAATGCGCCTCGATCCGGGCGAGGCCAAGTGCCAGCCGGTCCTCACCGAAGGCGGCGATGGTCTCGGGATTGGGCAAAAGCGTCGAGCATGCGCCCTCGTAGAGACTCCAGGCGCGGGCGGCGGGCATGTGGACGCGCGGGTCGGAATCGATGAGGCGGAGGTAATAAGCGGCAAGCAGATCGCCGCGCTCCGCTTCCGGGATGAAGCCGGAAAAGGCGCGCCACGCCTCCGGGAAAATCGCCGCGAGGCCATAGAGGAACCAGTCGATCTCGGCGGGACGGGCGAGGAAAATCCCGCGCAGAATGAGCCCAAGGCAACGCTCGGGATGCGCCTGGGCGTAGAGCAGCGCCAGGGTCGAACCCCAGGAGCCGCCGAAGACGAGCCAGCTTTCGATCCCCAATTCGCGGCGCAATAATTCGATGTCGGCGACGAGATGCGCGGGCGAATTGTCGGTCGTCTCGCCGAGCGGGGTTGAGCGCCCGCCGCCGCGCTGGTCGTAGATGACGATCCGCCAATATCCGGGGTCGAAAAACCGCCGATGCACCGGCGTCGCCCCGGCGCCGGGCCCGCCGTGGAGGAAGAGCGCCGGGACCCCGCGCGGGTTGCCGGATTCCTCCCAGTACATCGTGTGAAGCGAATCGAGCCGCAAACGTCCCGTGCGATAGGGTTCGATCGGCGGGAAGAGATCGCGGCGGCCGGGCATCTCCAGAGTGTAGGCGGGCGCTCGCCTCGGTTAAAGCTGTGCTTCGATCGAGAGGCCCCCAGCGATAAGCGCGTGGTTCCATTCGGTCCACTGCCCGGGGCCAACCTGACGGCGCCAGCAAATATCGCTATCGCCCGGCGCGTCGATGACGCGCGTGCCCTTGAACGGCAGCTCGAAAGCGATGGGCGGCGCGGGGGCGCTGCAATCGGGCGCGGCGGCGACCACCGCCTCGATTTGGGCGCGGTCGAAGCGGAAATTGCTCAGCTGGAGATGCCCCGGCCCGGCGTAAATCGTAATCGGCGACCAGTTGTTCTGCGACACGCAGGACGCGGTCACCAGCAAAAGCGCCGCCGACAAAAGAATGCGCACGTCACCCCTCCCCTTGCTCTCACGCGCCGCCGAGAAAATCCTTGGTCCACTCGGCGTACCGGTCGCCGCGCGTCACCCGGCGCATCAGCTCGGGCGAGGCGATGCCCTGAAGCTCGCCGGGCTTGGCGCCGTCGCGCAGCGCCTTGAGCGTATTGTACACCGCCTGCACCGCGGCGCTGAACGGCGCGTGACCCTGGAGCGCGACGCGCACGCCATGCGCCGCCATCCAGTCGAGATCGCCAAGCGGGCCGGAACCGCCGCCGGTGATAAGCGGGATCTTGATCTCCGCCGACACCGCCTCGATCGCCTCGACGGTGAGCCCACCCGCGAGGAAGATCGCATCGACCCCGGCCGCCTCATAGGCCTTGGCGCGCTTGATCGTGTCGTCAACCCCGGTGATGGCGAGCGCGCTGGTGCGCCCGGCGATGACCAGCTTCTTGTCCTGACGCGCCGACAGCGCCGCCTTCATCTTGCCCACGCCTTCCTCGACCGGGATCAAGGTCGGCTTGCCGCTGGGGCCATAGGGGCGCGGCAACACGGTGTCCTCGATCGACATCGCGCAGATTCCGGCGGTCTCCAACTCCTCGACCGTGCGACGCACATTGAGCGCATTGCCGTAGCCGTCGTCGGCATCGCACAGCAGCGCGAGGTTGCCGGCGCGGCAGACGCGGTTGGCCTGGGCGGCGAACTCGGTCAGGGTCAAGACGATGAGGTCCGGCGCGCCGAGCACCGTCATCGAGCCGATCGAGCCGGAAAAGATGCCGACCTCGAAACCGAGATCCTCGGCGATCCGGGCCGAGATCGCGTCGTAGACCGAGCCGGGATGCACGCAGCGATTGCCGGCGAGAAGGGCACGAAAGCGGGTGCGTCGTTCGGTCCAGTCCATCGCGTGGGTCTCTGGCTGCCGTCGGGTGATCTGAGCTTAGCATGTCCGCGAACGGGTCAAAGGCTCTCGTCATCGCGAGTAACCGTAGGGCGGAAAAGCGAAGCGCCTTCCGCCAATCGCACGGGACGGCGGATGACGCCCCGGTTTCGCCGGGCTTATCCGCCCTACACGCCAGACCCTCACCCGATGAGGTAGGCGACGCCGGGGGCGTCCGGGATGAAGCAATACATCGCGAAGAGCTCGAACGGCGTCGCCTTGGCGAGATCGAGCGGTTGCTCGCGGCAGCGCTCGACGATCGCCAACAGCCTCGCGCGCAGCCTCTCGGTCGGACTTTCCGCCGGCGGCCGTGACGGGGGTTCGGGGCGCGGCGCG
>DATNJF010000092.1:0-13466 GCA_035604035.1 Allostellaceae bacterium
TGGCGGGCGAAGTCGAGGATCTCCTGTTCGCTGACCGTGATCGGCCCGCCGGTGAACACGGCGCCGACCGGGTAATCCTCGAAATAGGTGCCAGGCTTGGTATTGACGGGGGCGTTCATCGCGGGTCCGGGTAGTCGATGATGCGGACCTCCTCGCTCGCGGTGTCGAGCACGGCGCAGCTCAGCTGTCTGCCATTGTGGTGATCGCGGGCATCGCCGGTTGAGCCGGGATTGACCACCAACACGCCGCCGAACCGTTTCACGACCTGGCGGTGGGTGTGGCCGTAGAGGACGAAATCGGCGTCCGCCTCGGCGAAGCGCGCGAGCAGCGCGTCGCCGGGATGGATGTAGGCGCCGCGCGGCTCCCATGGGGTCGAGTGCACCAGCAACAGCCGCTTCCCGCCGCGGTCGAGTTCGATGCGGTGCGGCCGCGAAGCGAGCCAATCGAGGAGCGCGGGGTCGATATCGTCGCGAGCCCTCGCCCGCTCGCCGAGCGGCCCTAAAAAACCTTCCTCGTGATTACCGAGGATGGTGTGCGCGCCGTGCTCCCTGAGGAGCGCGACGACGTCGTTGGAGAAGCGGTATTCCCAGATGCTGTCGCCGAGGCAGATTAGCTCGTCGACATCGCCCATCAGCTCGATGGCGCGGCGCAGTCCTAAGGCGTTGCAATGGATGTCTGAAACGATGCCGAGCTTCACGCACGAGGTTCCCTATTCGCGGCGGCAGATAGTTGGGGCGCGCCCCGCTTTAGTCAAAGCCGAATTCGCGGTACTCTGGCTTGCATCATCCGGCACCCGAGGAGGTTCCGATGGCCATCGTCCTCAATCACACGATCGTCCCGGCGCATGACAAGGTCGGGTCGGCCGAGTTCTTCGCGCGCATCTTTGGGCTCGAATATCGCGGGGCGCACTCGCATTTCGCTCCGGTGCAGGTCAACGACGGGCTGACCCTCGATTTCGACGAGCGCGGCCAGTTCGAGCCGCACCATTACGCCTTCATGGTCAGCGAGGCGGAGTTCGACGCGATCTTCGACCGGGTCAAAGCCGAGGGGATCAGCTACGGAAGCGGGCCGCGCTCACGTACCGACGGGCAGATCAACCGTCGCCGCGACGGGCGCGGGGTCTATTTCGATGACCCCAACGGGCACGTGCTCGAAATCTTGACGAAGTGACCGTAGGTCAGAAACGGCAAAGCTTAGTTTCGCGGCAGGCTTAGCGCGAGTAGGGCGCCGGAGCCGGTTGCGACGGCGGCGGTGGCGTGGTCGCCGCGCCGGTAATCGCACCGAGGACACCGCCCGTCGCGGCCCCGACCGCCGCGCCGGTGCCGCCGCCGAGCGCTGCGCCGATCGCGGCGCCGGATGCGGCGCCGATGAGCCCGCCGCCGAGCGCCCGTTCGCCGGGGTCGTAGGGGTTGCACGCCGCAAGGCCGAGTAAAATTCCGGCTGCCGGTAGCATCAGGATTTTGGTCATCGCAATTCCCCCGCGCGCGCTCGACTGAACGGCAAGAATAGATCTGATTGGAGCGCGTTTCCGCGCGCGAAAAGCTAGCGTATTTTCAGCCTCGCCGCAGCGCCGCCATCGGGCGCTGGCGCGAAACGCGCGGGATACCGCGCCATCCGGGACAGACAGAACTCTGCCGCCGCCGGCCTTGCGGCCAACGACGGCACAGGTGATTCGCGTGGGGTCTCGTGAACGCAGTACCGTGATCCGGCAGGGTCTTGGGTGGAGGATTTGTCCGTGTCGTGCGCTAAACCCTTGCACTATGATCGATCTCCGTGGAATCGGTAGACATGGACGCTTCGGACGCAACCATCGAGACGACCCGCCCATCCGTGAGCGAGGGGTGGGCGACGCGGCCGGAATTTTCCGTGCTGACGCAAGCGGTGGCGCCGAGCGCGATGGCAAGGGCGCGCCGCTACGTGCCGGTCCCGCTCGATACGCTCGCCGATAGCGGAGAGCCGGTCGATGTTCCGCCACCGGTAATCGAGCCGGTGACGATTGGCTTTGACGAACCGGCGCCGCCGCCTATCGGTGATCCGCACCGCGAGCTGCCGCCGCAAGGCGGCTTTCTCGACCCGCTTCCGGTGATGCGGCGGCCTCTGTGGCCGCCCGCAGCGGTTTCGGCTGAGCCGGTCGACCCGCCGGCCGACGAGACGTGGCCCGAACACAGACGATTGCGGGTGACGGCGCGGCTGCTGGCGGTGGCACAGCAATGGCGCGGCGCCACCACCGCCGCGTTCAAGTTGGCCGATTGGCGGCGGCTCTTCTATTGGGGGCGGTGGGCGGCCGCGGCGGCGGTTATCATCGCCATTAGCTATGCAGCCGGGTTTGGGCTGTTCTCCCGACCGGTTCATCGCTCGGTCGCACCGCTCGCCAACGCGCCGAGCGATCCCGCCCAACGCCTGGCCTATTTCCAGCGCGGCGCGCAAGCGGACGATCCGGAGGCCGAGCTCCAGCTCGCCATCCTCTACGCCAAGGGCGAGGGCGTGACGCAGGACTATGCGATCGCGGCGAAGTGGTTCCGCGCCGCGGCCGAGCAGGGCTTGGCGCGGGCGCAATACGATCTCGGCGTGCTCTATGAGCGCGGCCGCGGCGTCCCAGCCGATCCGGTGCAGGCGGCGCGCTGGTATCGCAAGGCGGCGGACGGCGAGTATCCGCTCGCTCAGTACAACCTCGCGGTCGCCTATACCAAAGGCGAAGGCACGCGCAAGGACCCCACCGAGGCGGCATTGTGGTATCGCCGCGCCGCGGTGCAAGGGGTAGTCCAGGCGATGGTCAATCTCGGCATGCTCTATGAGCGCGGCGAGGGGGTTCCGGCGTCACCAGTCGACGCTTACGCCTGGTATTTGGCGGCGGGGCGCCGCGGCAATCAGCCGGCGGCCAGGCGCGCCGACGATGTGTTCGCTGCGCTGTCGCAACAAGAGCAGGTCCGCGCGCAGGTGTCGGCGGCCGACATCGTCGGTTCGATCCACGATCCGGCGCCGGGAGCGCCGGGCGGCTGATAAGCAGGGGAGCGGAGGCAGGATGGCGGCGACATTGGGGCGGCAAAAGAACGACGACGCAAGGTCGATCGAGCATTCCGACGCGCTGATCGATGATTATGTCATCGAAACCGAGACGGAGCGGCCGGGGCCGCCGGCCTCGCTGCGGATCGTCCGGTTTTTTCAGGCCGTCCTGATCATCGCGATCGCGATCTTGTCGTTCGCGGTGTTCTGGATGGTGGGGCTGATCATCGGCATCTTCTGAGCGAAAGGCGACCGTCAGCGCGGCGCCAGCAGCGGCCGCGCGACAAGATCGATCGGCCAGAACAATCCCGCGCAAAAAGCCACGGCGAATATCGCCGGATCGATCCTGAAGCCGATCCGGCTTGCTTCGACGATGCGATAGCCGGTGTCGGCCGCGGCGGCGACCAAATAGAGGACGAGGACGATCAGCCAGACCCACCGTTTCATGTCGGTATTGCCTAATCAAGTGCGGCAGCACATCCGTGCTGCCTTACGGCACCAGCCCGCTCCCCCACCCGGCCACCCAACGTAAGTATGCTGATTGGGTGGCCGGGTGGGGGAGCGGGCTGGAACCGCATCCGCGCAAGCGGATCATATCTAGACAACCCGGATGTTCTTGAACTGCCACGGGTCATCGCGGTCGAGGTCTTCCGGGAACAGGCGTTCGCGGTCGACCAGCGGGGTCCAGTCGCCACGGACGCCGACGACGTCGCCAAGATAGGGCTTGGCAATTTCAAGGATGCGTTGGAAGTCGATCTCGTCCGGCTCGACGATGCCGGCGCGGGGATGTTCGATCGCCCACACGACGCCCGCCAGCACCGCCGCCGTCACCTGCAGCGAGGTGGCGTTGTTGTGCGGCGCCACCCGCCTCGCCTCGTCGATCGACAGCCGCGAGCCGTACCAGTAGACGCCGCCCGGTTGACCCATCAGCAGCACGCCCAATTCGTCTATCCCGGCGATGATCTCGTCCATCATCAGCCGTTGCGTCGTCTGCAGCTGCCAATTCTTGCCGGCGAGCTCGTGCAGGCTCAGCACCGCATCGTCGCAGGGGTGGTAGGCATAGTGGCAGGTCGGACGATAGCGAACCCGATCGCCGTCGCGCAGGGTCAAATAGTCGGCGATCGAGATCGACTCGTTGTGGGTGACGAGGAAGCCGATATAGGGGCCTTCGAGCGGCGTCCAGCTGCGCACATGGGTTCCGGCGCCCGGCCGCAGCAGATAGATCGCCGCGCCGCTGCCAAAATCGTGGCGGCGCCCGTCTTCGGGAAAGTGCCGCTCGTGGGTGCCCCAGCCGAGCTCCGCGGGTTGCGAGCCCTCGCTAAAGAACCCTTCAATCGACCATGTATTGACAAACTCTCCGGGCGATTTCGGGATCGAGGCGACCTGATCGTCGCGCTCGGCGATGTGGATGATCTTGACCCCGAGCCGTTCGGTGAGCTGTCCCCAGCCCGCGCGGTCCGTCGACACTGTGGCAGCGGGATCGGCGTCGCGGGCGAGATCGAAGAGCGCCTGCTTGACGAAATGCGAGACGAGGCCGGGGTTAGCGCCGTGGGTGATGACCGCGGTTGCGCCCGACGGATAGCGCCGGCGCAACGCCAGTGCCTGCTCGCGCAGGGCATAGTTCGAGCGCTGCGATGGCGTGAGACTCGGGTCGGTGTAGCCACCTGGCCACGGCTCGATGCAGGTGTCGAGATAGAGCGTGCCCTTCTCCTGACATAGCTCGATGAGCGCGACGCTCGCCACCTCGACTGAGACGTTGAGAAGGAAATCGCCGGCGGACAGCAGCGGGTCGAGGACCGCGCGGTAGTTGTCGCGGGTCAACGCAGTCTCGACAAAGCGCACCCCGTATTCCGCGGCCTCCTTCCGGCCGCGCGGTTCGGCGGTGACGATGGTGATTTGCTCCGGCGAGAGATCGAGATGGCGCAGGAGCAGCGGCAAGACGCCCTGTCCGATGCTGCCAAAGCCGACAATGACCAGGCGACCGGGCAACACTGCGTATTTCGTATTTGGCATCGGCAATCCGGAAAGGGTTGAAAATCCCGTATTGGCGGGTACCGCCGATGTCAAGATGACGCGGTGACGCGAGATCATCTCAATTGCGTATTTTCAAGCTGCGACGCATCGCGGCGAGGCGGCGGTTCATTGTCTGTTAAGATAACGGCGCGGATGACATCCCTGCCGCAGTGGTATCGGGTTGGGGTTTTGGGACGCATTCTGAGCATCCTCGGCGCACTCGCGGTGCTGGCTCTGACGGAGTCCGCAGCCATTGCCGCGCCGCCCCGGGCGACCGACCTGGTCAAGATCGAGCTTCTCGCCGAGCAGACCGCGCCGGCGCCGGGCTCGACCTGGTGGCTCGATTTGCATCTCGCGGTCGCGCCGGGCTGGCACACCTATTGGCGCAACCCTGGCGATGCCGGCGAGCCGACGACGATCGACTGGACCTTGCCGCCGGGCTTCAGCGCTGGCCCAATTGAATGGCCGATTCCGGAGCGGATCGCCGTCGATACGATTACCAGCTACGGCTATCGCGGCAGTACCGATCTGCTGATCCCGGTATCGGTGCCGGCGACGCTTGCCGATGGCGCATCGCGTCTTGCGGCGGACGTCAAGTTCCTGGTCTGCCGGGACATCTGCATCCCGGGCGAGACGATTGTGGCGCTAACCCTAGCTGGCGGCGCCGCTAGCCCGTCCGACCCGACGGTCGCGGCGCGTTTCGCCGCGGCGCGGGCGCGTCTGCCGCAGC
Organism: Allostellaceae bacterium; assembly: GCA_035604035.1. Lineage (GTDB taxonomy): Bacteria > Pseudomonadota > Alphaproteobacteria > ATCC43930 > CGMCC-115725 > DATARH01. Next base: position 5,747 of record DATNJF010000092.1, read on the forward strand.
CGGCGCCGTTCGCGACTCGCTTCGCGGTGGAGGCGCACGATTTTCGCCTCATCGTGCCGGCGCCGGCGCTGGCGGGGCTGCGCGACCCGACCGCGTCGTTCTTTCCGGATGACGAAAATGTGATCGCCAATTCGCCCGCGACCGTCGCGCCGCGCGGTGGCGAGCTTGAGCTGGTCTTGGCTAAATCGACCAGCCCGGCAGCGGCCGCGCCGACCACGCTGAGCGGCGTTTTAGTACTGCGCGGCGCCGACGGCGAGGAGCGCGGCTATCAGATCGGCGCCACACCGGCGCCGTCGTCGGTGGCAACGCATCTTGGATGGTGGCAGGCGCTGGTGTTTGCCTTTGCCGGCGGGCTGATCCTCAACCTGATGCCCTGCGTGTTCCCGATCTTGTCGCTGAAGCTGTTGAGCCTCGCCACCTCCGACCCCGCGGCGCGTCACCATCATGGCCTTGCCTATACGGCGGGAGTGCTGGTGAGCTTTTCGGCGTTGGGTGGGGCGCTGCTCGCCCTGCGGGCCGGTGGCACAGCGGTCGGATGGGGGTTCCAACTGCAATCGCCGGCCGTGGTCGCGCTGCTCGCCTATCTGATGCTGGCGATGGGGCTGAGCCTTTCGGGGGTCGCCGAATTCGGCGTGGGCTTCGCCGGGATCGGCGACCGGCTTGCGGGCCGCGGCGGGCTCTTAGGCGCCTTCTTCACCGGCGTGCTGGCGAGCGTGGTGGCGAGCCCGTGTACCGCGCCGTTCATGGCCGGCGCGCTCGGGGCGGCGGTGATCGCCCCGGCGCCGGTGGCGTTGCTGATCTTTGCGGCACTCGGGGCCGGACTGGCGGCTCCAATGCTGCTGGCGAGCTTTGTCCCCGGCGTCGCACGGGTCCTGCCGCGGCCGGGCGCGTGGATGGGCGTACTGAAGCAAGTGCTCGCCTTCCCGCTCTACGCGACGGTCGCCTGGCTTGTCTGGGTGCTGATCCAGGAAGTGGCGCCCGCGGGGGAATTCGCCGCGCTGCTGGGGCTCGTCCTCACCGGTTTCGCGGTCTGGGCCTATGGCAGGAGCCGGTTCGCCAAGCCGACGTCGCGCCGGGTTGGCGGCGGGCTCGCCGCGGCAGGGCTCGCCGTCGCGGTTCTGCTGGCAGTGATGCTGCCGCGTGCCACGGCTGACGCGGTGCCCTCGGCAATCGTTTCCGATGGGCTACCCTATCAGCAATTCACCGCGGCACGCCTCGCCGCGCTCAACGCCGAGCACAAGCCGGTCTTCGTCAATTTGACCGCGGCCTGGTGCCTGACCTGCCTCGTCAACGAGCGCGCGACCTTGGACCGCGCCGCAGTGCGCGCGGCCTTCGCCTCGCATGGGATCGTCGCGCTCAAGGGCGACTGGACCCGGCAGGACCCGGAGATTGCCAGCCTGCTCGAAAGCTTCGGGCGTAGCGGCGTGCCGCTCTACCTACTCTACGACGGCAGCGGCAGCCCGACCGTGCTGCCGCAGATTCTGACCGAGGCCGAGGTGATCGAGGCGGTGGCGAAGCTTTAGCTTTGCATCGCCTGGGTCACCGCGCCGCCGATCGCGGTGCGGCCGCCATCGACGACATACTGCGCACCGGTGATGTTGCTGGCGAGGTCGGAGCACAGGAACAGCACGACATTGGCGATCTCCTCGGGCGTCGTGTATCGGCCCGACGGGATCGCGCCCTGGTACTTGCGGTTGACGCTGTCGGGGTCGTCGGGGCTGATCATTTTTTCCAAGGAATGGATCATCCGCGTATCGACCGGGCCGGGGCAGACGGCGTTGACGCGGACGCCCTGCCGCGCGACCTCACCCGCGGCAGTCTTGGTGAGGCCGATCACCGCGTGCTTTGAGGCGACGTAGGCGGGCATGCCGGGTGTAGCGACGAGACCGGCGACCGAGGCGGTGTTCACCACCGCGCCCGATTTCTGCTTCAACAGCTCGGGCAGCACGTGGCGCAGGCCAAGGAACACGCCCTTGACGTTGACGCCGATCACCTGGTCGAACACCGCCTCGTCGTAATCCGCGGTATGGGCGAGATTGCCCTCGATCCCGGCATTGTTGAAGAAGCAGTCGATCTTGCCGTAGGCGGCGATCGTCTCCTTCACATAGTTGGCGACATCGGCGGATTTGGTGACGTCGGCGGCGATGAACTTCGCCTCGCCGCCCTGCTGCCTGACGATGCCGGCGGTGGCCTCGCCGGCGGCGACGTCGCGGTCGACGACGGCCACCTTGGCGCCGGCCTTGGCGAAGGCGAGCGCGGTGGCGCGGCCGATGCCGCCGCCCCCGCCGGTGATCAGCGCGACCTTGCCGGTGAAGTCCATGACATTTCTCCCTGGGCCTGAAACGAAAACATCCCCGGGCGAGGCCCGGGGATGCTCGCGATACGTTTTTTAGTTACTCAGCGGCCATGTGGAAGAGATCGAGCATCTCTTCATAGACCACCATGTTCTTGCCGAACGAAATCGCCGCCGCCTGGGCGCCGCAGACCAGGTGCATCCAGCGCCACGGCTCGCGGGTGTTGTTGTATTCTTCGATCACCGCCTGATGGTGCTTGAAGGCATGCATCTCGGTGAAGTTGTCGTGGCAGACGATCTCGGCCAGGCACGTGATAAACGCCTGCGGGTCATAGCCGTTCTTCATGTATTGCGTTGCCAGATTGACGGTCTTCCTGACCTCCGGGACCGCCTGCATCATCCCCAGATTGGTGACCTGCGACCAATCGGTCGGTGGCTGGTTGTAGACGCTATGCTTGATCGCCTCGAGCAGCTCGTCCTGCGAGCGCGCCGGCAACGCAGCGACGGCTTTCATATCGGGCTGCGGAGGCGGCTGCATCCGGCCTGCGGTCGAGCGAATCTCCGGGCCGACATGCCAGGTCAGCAGCAGCAGCAGCTTGTTCCGCAGGCTCACTCCGTCGAGCTTGATCAGGTAGCGCCGCAGATTGACGCTGGTGTGCAGATGCACGTCCATCGGATTGCCGCCGAGCGAGCGCAGGAACAGCGCGGCGGCGCCGATCGACAGGGCCTCGCCGCCGCCTTCCAGCGACAACCCGTCCGCCAGGGCCTGGGCCATCAGCACGGGAATGTCGGCGAAGTTGTCAACCCGGCCGAAGGCCTCCCCGAGCGCGCCGATCGCCGCCGTCTCGTCGTCACCGGTGCGCTGGCGCAGCACGCGCTTCAATAGCTGGTGGTCTTCGATCAGCTTGTAGATTCCCCCGAGAGGCGAGCCCATCGGGTTCGGTGGCGAGACCGGATTGCGCGTCACATAGCGCACCGCCGGCCGCATCAACTGCGGCAGATACGCCTCGTCGAGCACGCCGGTCTCGAAGGCGCGCCACAGCGTACCGGGGAACATGAAGTAATGATCGTCGTGATAATTTTTCGGGATGGCGACGCTCAACAGCAGATCGAACGCCTCGATCCGCGGCACGTTGTCCCACAGCCACAGGAAGAGATGGTCCGCTTTGTTCCACTCGCCGCGATCGACCGCCATCCGGAAGGCATCCTTGGTTCCCTCCGCGTCGCCGCCGTCCTGCGCATCGAAATCCAGCAGCTGGTACGGTCCCATCGCCGGATGGTTGATGTGCTTGTTCGAGAGAGCGACATGCTGCAACACAGGGACGAATTTCTCCTCGCCCTCCAGCCGCTCGATCAGCTTCGTAACGGCATAGAGGCCCGCCAAGGGATGCAGCGCGCCGCCATGATGGCCGGCCGGCATGTCGGTGGAGCGCGTCACCGCAAGCGCCGATGCCGTCAGCATCGTCTGCGTCGACACGCCGGCGCGCAGCTTTTCGAGGGTGCGGTCGAGGATCGCCTCGGGCGGCGTTTCCTCGATGAACTGAACCAGCGGTTCGATCGTCTCGGGATACTGGACTCGTTGCGGCCTCGGCATGATTGGGCTCTCCCCGTAAGGTCGGTCAGTTCCGGTTGATGGTCATTCCTACAGCGATGATGACATGCTCTTGCATCAATAATGCCACTAATAATGTTCGCGCGGCAGGTTCAGATGCGGGAAGGGGCTATGCACCTGCGGCGGGACTACCAGCGGCGCGGCGCGGATATAGGATTTGTCGAGCTGGGCGTAACTGGTGACGCCGAGCAGCGACAGGCAGATGCGGATCTCGTCTTCGAGGATCTCGAAGAGACGCACCACCCCCGGCCCGCCGGCTGCGGCGAGCCCGTAGACATAGAGCCGCCCGCAGGCGACCGCGTCGGCGCCGAGGATCAGCGCCTTCACCACATCGGTGCCGCGAGTGATACTGCCGTCGACCATGATTTTGGCGCGGCCCTTGACGGCCTCGACCACCTCCGGCAGTACCTCAATCGAGCCGACGCCCTGATCGAGCTGGCGCCCGCCATGGTTCGATACGTAGACGCAATCGACACCGTGCTCGACCGCGAGCGACGCGTCCTCGTGCGTCGCGATGCCCTTGAGGATCACCGGGATATTGGAGAGCTTTTTGATCCGGTCGATGTCCTTCCAGTTGAAGCGCGCCTGGTAGATGCGCGCGTCGCCGACGCGAACCCGGCGGCGCTCGTGGCGCTTGGCGATGTCGCGCTCGCGCCGTGAATAGCTGTCGGTGTCGACCGTGAGGCAGAACGCGTCGTAGCCGTTATCCACGGCGCGGCGGACATGGTCGTCGACCCAGGCCTCGTCGCCGCGGACATAAAGCTGGAAGATGCGGAACCCGTCGCCGCCGGCCTCGGCGGTCTTTTCGAGGCCGGGATGCGACACCGACGACAGGATCATCCCGTTGCCGAACTTGGCGGTCGCCGCGGCCACCGTGGCGCCGCCGCCCGGCTCGAAATTCTCCAAGGAACCGACCGGCGCGCACAACACCGGGATGCGCAGCTTCTTGCCGAACAGCTCCTTCGAGCAATCGACATCCGACACGTCGCGCAGCACCCGGGGGCGGAAGCCGATAGCGTCGAGCGCGGCGCGGTTGCGCGCGATCGTCGTCTCGGTCTCGGACGCGCCGATCAGATAGTCCCAATTGTTGCGGTTGAGGTTGGTGCGCGCCTGCGTGACGAATTCGTGCAGGTTCATGAAGCGGTATTCTAGCAATTCGTCGTCTGACATCGGGCCCCCGCCGCGTGGCGCGCAAATGATATTGCCGAAGCCTAATCGACGAGCCATGCAGCGGCAATGGTTGCTTGTTCTTACTTTGCGCTTGGGCCGCGCAGCAGCCTGTCGCTACGATGGCCCACCGGGAGATAAATACCCTCAGAGGAGACGCGCCCCATGCCCCACCGCATTCTCACCCCCGCCGGCCACGGCGAAGAAACGCTCGCGATTGCCCGCGAGCTGTTGCCGCCAGGCTTCGAGTTCGTTCAGGCGCCGCACGGGAGGCCGGAATTCTGGGAATTGCTCAAGGACACCGATTTCTACATCGGCGCGGGCCAGTTCAAGCACGGCCCGGAGTTCTATGCCCAGGCGCCGAAGCTGAAGCTCGTCCAGACCCTGAGCGCCGGCTACAACACCTACGATCTCGACGCCGCGCGCTCAGCCGGCGTGCCGATCTGCAACAATGGCGGCGCCAACGCGACCGCAGTCTCCGAGCACGCGGTGATGCTGATGCTGGCGGTGTCGCGCCGGCTCATCTGGCAGCATGACGGCGTCGTCTCCGGACGCTGGCGCGGCAACGACTTCAACTCGACCAAGCTCTACGAACTCGAGGACAAGACGCTCGGCATCGTCGGGCTCGGCAATATCGGCAAGAAGGTCGCGCGCCGCGCCAAGGCGTTCGACATGAAGATCAATTATTACGACGTCAACCGGCTGACCGCCGACCAGGAAGACGCGCTCGGCGTGCGTTTCGTGCTGTTCCCCGAGCTGCTGCGGACCTCCGACGTCGTCTCGCTGCACGTACCGCTCGACAAGTCTACGCATAAGCTCATCGGCGAGAAAGAGCTGGCGCTGATGAAAAAGACCGCGATCCTCATCAATACCTGCCGCGGCCCGGTGGTCGACGAGGATGCGCTCTACGATGCGCTCAACAACGAGGTCATCATGGCCGCCGGGATCGACGTTATGGTCGAGGAGCCGCCGAAGCCCGACCATCGCCTCTTCACCTTGAAGAACGCGATCTTTAGCCCGCATGCCGCTGGCCCGACCTGGGACAACCACCCGAAGCGCTGGCGCAACGCCTTCGACAATTGCGAGCGCGTCGCCCGCGGCCAGCGCGCGTTTTGGATCGTCCCCGAGCTGCGCGACGCGATGTAGAGATCGGCCATGGCCGGCCACAACCCGCGCACGGAAGACGAGGCACGCGCCTTCGTCGCCCATGTCGAACAGCTGTTCATGCCGTGGAACATCGACGGGTTGCTGGCCGGCTTTACCGAAGATTGCGTGGTCAAATTCGGCGATCTGCCCGAGTTGCGCGGCAAGGCGGCGCTGGAAACTCTATTCCGCAGCCGGATGGAGCGGCAGAAAGACTACCGCCTCAAAAAGGAATTCCGCGCACTGATGGGCGATACGATGGCCAATTACTGGGAGGGCTGGTGGGAGGGCCGCCTCACCGGCAAGAAGATGCAGGGCCGGGGCATCGAGGTGTGGGCGATGCGCGACGGCAAGATCGCGGTGTGGGAAGCCGCGTTCAATTTCAACGAAGAGGGCCAACCGAGCGCGATGGGGTTGGTCTGAGATACCGCGCCTGGCGCGGCGGGGTCGCACGTGCGACAGGAAGCACGTGCGACAGGAAGTCGGTGACGCCGGCGGCCTTCTCGGTGGGTTCAGAGCAGTCCGTGTGCCCGCATCGAGCCCAAAATTCCGGCGACCGAAGCGCCAATCATGATCAATGCGTTGATCTTCGCTTCTACCGATTTGATTTTGGTGAGGAAGTCGCTTTGGCTCAGATCCGAATTGCCGCTTCGCTTGACCAGAAACGTCGATAGGCCTCGCGCAAAGGTCGCTTGCTGGGATTGGCTGCGGCGCAGCGACAGCAGCCAGTAGCGCAGGAACGCCCCGCCCTTGAAGCTAAGGAAAATACTCAGCCCCCGCAGGAGGAGTCCCCACGCTTGCGATTTGTCCGGCAGCCAGTCGGTGTCTTTGTGGAGCCCAGTCTGGACCAGGTGAATCGCGACTATCGACAAAGCGGCAACCAGTAAGCCCGCACCGATATCCGACAGCAAAGGCCGCCGCTTGAGGTTGCGACACAGGAAGCCAAAAGCGAACGGTATCGCGAAGGACAGCGCTACTGGGATTTCCGGTGCCAGCGCCTCCTGCCGCCAATTGGCCACTTCGTCGATGAACAGTCGGGTGACGAATATCGAGAGCACGGCAAGGACGATCGCGCTGGGTGGAGAAACCGCGGGAAGCGGTCCGCTTTCGCTATTCCGGCGATAGCCGGTGCGGCGTTCGAGCTCCTCGGCAATGCTTGTTAGCTGCCCCTCGAGCTCGGTTACTCGCTTCGTCAATCCCTGGTTCAGCTCGAGCAGCGGACGCACCGCAATTAAGTCGCGGCCGCAATGCCTGCAAACGCTTGCATTGTCCTTGATGTCTTCGGCGCAAAAGGGGCAATCCATGGCTTTTTGCTTCAGATTTGGGCAATCGAGACAATAGGCTGAGCCGGGACCCGACGGAAAGCGCCGGCTTAATCAGTTCCGCGGCACTTGACCATGCGGAGCGGGGTGTAGACGAGGGCGGTGCTGCCGTCCTGTTTCTTGACCGTGACGCGCGTGCGCACCAGGCCGCGCCCGGGTCGGCTCTTGGAGAGCCGCGCTTCG
>DATNJF010000093.1:0-2425 GCA_035604035.1 Allostellaceae bacterium
GTGGTGCCTGATCGACATCGACAAGCCCGACCCTTCGATGCTGCGCCATTTCGACCTGAGCGGAATGGCCCTGATGGCGGTGTTCCTCGGCAGCCTCGAATACGCGCTCGAGGAAGGGCCCCGCTGGGACTGGCTCGACGACACCTCGATTCGATCCGCCGTGATCGTCTCGTCGATCGCCTCGGTACTGTTCTTCTGGCGGGTGCTGACGTTCCACCAGCCGATCGTCGATCTGCGCACGTTCACCAATCGCAATTTCGCGATGGGCACGTTTTTCACCTTTGTCATCGGCACCGGGCTCTATGGCACGACATACGTGATCCCGCTGTTTCTGGCCCAGGTGCGCGGTTTCAGCGCGTTTCAGATCGGCACAACGGTCGTCGTCACCGGGCTCGCGCAGATGGTGATGTCGCCGTTTACCGCCCGCATCGCCCGCGAGCTAGACCTGCGCGTCATGTTGGCGATCGGCATGGGGCTGTTCGCCGTCGCCATGTACCTGACCGCCAACCTGACCAACCAGGCGAGCTTTCCCGAGCTGCTCGTACCGCAAATCGTGCGCGGCTTCGCGCTGATGTTCTGTTACCTGCCGGCCAATCTGATTTCGCTGAGCACGCTCCGGGCCGACATGATGAAGAACGCCGCCGGGCTCTACAATTTGACCCGCGATTTGGGCGGCGCGCTGGGCCTCGCCGTGATCGGCACGATCATGAACACGCGGCTGCATTTCCACTGGAGCCGGCTGATCGAGGACGTCAACCCGGCGCGGCCGGTGGTGCAGCACTTTCTCGATGCGCAGACCGCCCGGCTCGATCCGCTTCTCGCGGGCGATCCGCACCGTGCCGCGATCCAGCTGCTCGGCAACATCGTCCAACGCGAGGCGTTGGTGCTGACCTTCAACGACGTGATCCTGATGATGGGCGTCCTGTTCGTCGTCGGCCTGGTGCTGCTGCCGTTGGTGCGCAGCCGCAGTTCGTTCATGTCACGCTGATTGGGAGAAGCCAATGCCGGCAAGTTTCCCCGCGCTCGTGACGATCTTGGCGCTGGCGCTTTATATCTTCACCGGCATCCAGGTCGGGCGGATGCGCGGACTGATCGGCCCCCGAATGGTGGTCGATCAGTCTTCTCTGCCGCGCCGTTGACGCCCAATAATATCCGATCAGGTCAGCAGCGAACGGCCGGGAATCGGCGCATAGGCGACAGCCGATGAGTGGAAAACGATGGTCCGCTCGCCCCCCTCTGCAACCTTCTCCCATGACGGCTTATCGCGCCAGAGCGGACCTAACGCCGCGGTGCCGCCCGCCTGATCTGGTCTACGCGGCCTGCTTGGCTGCAGGCTGGGTAATTGGTTCGCCAGTCCATGTGGCTCCGACGGTGAAGAGGCCACCGGGGACGCGCTTCTTGCCGACGATCTCATGGCCGTGACTGCGCATCACCACGCCGATGGCCCAGCCGATATACTGCTTGGCAGCATCGAACTCTCGCCGATCGCGGCGGATCAAAGGTTCGAGCTCGGGCTCGATGAGCGAGACCAGCGCCGTCACCGCGGGGAAACCGTCACGCGAGAAGGCGCGATACTCCGGGTAACGGGCGGGGTCGTTAACGATCGCGGCCAGGCGCTGTCCTCGGGGCGTGCTCAAAGGGCGTGGTCATGGCGAAGGTTCTTCAATATCAGAAGGGGATACCTTTCAAATCGGCATCTCGGTACTGAAGTGCAATCTAATCTTGGTTGAGGCATTTCGATGAAACCAGCTTCCCGTCTCTTTGAGCCGATCAGGGTCGGCGGCGTCACCCTCGCCAACCGTATCGCGGTCTCGCCGATGTGCCAGTACAGCGCCGAGGACGGTTCGGCCACCGATTGGCACCTGCAGCATCTCGGGTCGTTGTCGCTGTCTGGCGCCAGCGTACTGATTGTGGAGGCGACCGCCGTTGAGCCGGCGGGGCGCATCACCCCAGGGTGTCTTGGCCTCTATTCGGATGCGAACGAAGCGGCGTTGGCGCCTGCCATCGCGTTATGCCGGCGCTGGGGGGCTACCCAGCTGGGCATCCAGCTCGCCCATGCCGGTCGCAAGGCATCGGCAAAGATCCCCTGGGAGGGCGGTGGTCCGCTTAGCCCGAGCGAAGGCGCATGGCCTACGGTGGCCTCTTCGGCGATCCCATTCGACGATAACTGGCCGGTGCCGCAGGCACTCGACGAGGCTGGTCTCGCGCGCATCCGCGATGCCTTCGTCGACGCTGCGAGGCGGGCCGATCGCCTGAGTTTCGACCTCGTTGAATTGCACGGTGCACACGGTTACCTGCTGCACAACTTTGTCTCGGCGGTCTCAAACCGGCGCAACGACCGCTACGGCGGCAGCCTTGGCAACCGCATGCGCTTTCCGCTTGAGGTAGCGGCGGCGGTGCGCGCGGTGTGGCCGCGCGCGAAGGC
>DATNJF010000094.1:0-2102 GCA_035604035.1 Allostellaceae bacterium
GTATGGTTGCCAGCGATATTCCTCTTGGGGCCGATTGGGATGTTTCTCGGCATCGTAGCGCTCAAACATGCCAGTGCCTCGATGCTCGGTCCCTACACGTTGCTTCGGCTCGTGATCGGCGTTCTGGGCGCGGTAGTCGTCTTTCACGAGCGCCCGATCTTTTCAGCGCCTTTGGCGTTGGCTTGATCCTGGTGGGCTGCTTGCTTTCTTCAGGCCAAATCCTGTGCACCAAATTCCAGAAAAATCGGCCATCCTTTCCAGCCATCGTGAAGTCGCCGAGCTAAGCTTTGGCTTACATCCGAAGGGATTTCGACTGGTCATCGACCTTCCCGCACGGTTGATGGCCAACCCAGATGCTGATTTCACGCGCCAGAGTCGATCCGAGCCTGACCTAGGCGCGGGTGGGCGGCGACTACGCCGCGCTCGTCTCAATAGCCGGTTCAAAGCAGCCGACGAAGACACAGAAAACGCCGCCAAGTGGACCAGGCCCCAGCGCCGGTAGCCGTCGCTAGGTGATCGCGGGCGAAAGCGCTACATCTAGCTGGTGCGATCCCCTGGCTCCATCCTGATCACCGGCGCGAGCGACGGCATCGGCGCAGCGCTCGCTGAGGCCTATGCGGCGCCCGGGAAGCATTTGGCGCTGAGCGGGCGCGACGTCGCACGTCTGTCGGCGGTGGCGGAGCGCTGCCGTCAGCGCGGCGCGACGGTGGCGGAAACCATCGTCGATGTCACCGATTCTGGTGCGGTCGCTGCCTGGATCGAAGCCGCGGAGCGCGCCGCCCAGCTCGACCTCGCGATCGCCAATGCCGGCATCCAGGGCGGACCGTTCCGCGCCGGGCGCGGCGAGACGCTCGACGAGGTCGAGCGGGTGATGCAGGTGAATTTTTTGGGTGTTTGCAACACGGTTCACCCGGTGCTTGCCGCGATGCGGGCGCGCGGCCGCGGGCAGATCGCGCTGATCGCGTCGCTCGCCGGGCTCCGCGGGTTACCGCAGTCGCCTGGCTATTGCGCGAGCAAGGCGGCGCTCAAGGCTTATGGCGAGGCGCTGCGCAGCTGGCTCCAGCCCGAAGGGATCGAGGTTTCGGTGGTGCTGCCCGGGTTCGTCGAGACGCGAATGGCCAATGCGGTCATCGGGCCAAAGCCGCTGATGATGTCGACCGCACGGGCGGCGCACATCATTCAGCGCGGGCTGGCGCACGGGCGCCGTCAGATCGCCTTCCCGTTGCCCCTCTATTTCGGCATGAGTTTGCTGCGTGTCCTCCCGGCGGCGCTGGCGGACCGCCTGTTGCGCCGCGCCGAGGTCGATATCGTCCCTTACGAGTGAGGCGGCGCGGCCAGGCGGTAGGCGATCTCGGCATAGCGTGAGGACAAGCCGGCCGCGCGCGCCTGATAGCGGGAGAAATCGTCGATCATCTTCAGAAGTAGCGGCCGCACGATCGGGAATTGTGATTTGTATCGTCGCGCCGCTGTTTGCTTTTTGATTGCCGTCACCTCATCAAACTCGAGCCAGTGCGGTTGCGCGGCGACACCTCTGAGATTTTGTGCCATGGCAAACTTGGCAAACCGCAGCGGCGCGAGGGTCCGTCGACGCAGCTCGAGATAGGCGTAGGGCTGATCTTGATAGAGAAACACATCCGCGTCGGGCAGCTCGCGGGCTTCCCATAGCTCGATGACGGCATCGGCCACCAGCCGGTGGTCGGGATGCCACGCCGAGGCCGGGGCGAACACATTCACCGGCCCGCTGTGACGGTCACCGAACTGGCGGACGGTTTTGGCGATCGCCGCTTGCAGGCCGGCGGCCGGAGCCTTGTCCGGGCGGTACTGGCGATCGAGGAAATCGAGATTGACGATCGCGCGTGGCGCAACCTTGAACACCGCGAGGGCAGCCGCGTTTTCCAGCGCCCGAGCACGCATCGCCTCTGCCGCGCTCTTGAAGCCAGACCGCCGATCCCAGCGCCCGACGATGCCGTCTGCGGGTGTCCCGGTAAAGACGGTGACGATGATCGCGCGCTCGGGCGCCGTCCCGATCAGGCCACCCAGCGAAAACACCGCGTCGTCGAAATGCGGCGACAGGATGATATTCAGCCGGTCATCCATCAGGG
>DATNJF010000095.1:0-5877 GCA_035604035.1 Allostellaceae bacterium
CTGATCCCGCGCTGCGCCCGGGTGGTGCGGTCGAGCGCGCTGGCGATCCGCGAAGTACCCTATATCGATGCCGCCCGCGCGCTCGGCTACAGCCACTCGCGGATCATCCTCAACCACATGGTGCCAAACGTCGTGGCGCCGTTCCTGATCATGCTGACCTCGTTCGTCGGCCAGGCGATCCTCGCCGAAGCCTCGCTCTCCTATCTCGGTCTGGGGGTGCAGGAACCGGTCGCGGCCTGGGGGCTGATGCTGCAGGGCGGCGCCGAGGAATACGCCTCGACCGCGCCGTGGATCGCGATCTTCCCCGGCTTGGCGATCATGCTGACCGTATTCGGCATCAATTTGTTCGGCGACTCGCTGCGCGACGAGCTCGACCCGAAGATGCGCGAGCGGTAGGCCTTCCCCTACGCGTATGCCGCGAAGAGTTCCTCGATCGCCTTCAACTGATTGCCCGAGGCCGATGACGGGACGATGACCGGGGTGGTGACTCCGGCGTCGCACCAGGCCTCGATGCCCTCGCGTACCTGGGCCACCGGGCCGAACAGGGTGGCATCGGCGAGCCACTTATCGCTCATCAGGCTCGATATGTCGGATTGGCGGCCCTCAGCGACCGCTTTCTCGATCGCGGTCATCTCCTCGACGTAGCCGGCTTCCTTCCAGTAATTGCGGTAGTTCGGCAGCATCGTGTAGCGCGTCAGGGTGCGACGGTTGACCGCCTTCGCCGCCTCGACATCGTCCGAAATGCAGGTCGGGATCATGTTGGCGACGAGGAAAGCCGGGTCGGCGCGCTTCGCGGCCGGCAACACCGAGAGCGAGACCTGCATGTGCGAGCGGCTGGCATTGGCGAAGATGAGGCCCTCGGCGATCTCGCCGGCGAGCGCGACCATGCGCTTCCTCAATGCGGCGAGGATGATCGGCGGCAGCGCGCCGATGCCCTCGAAGCTGTGCATCTTCTCGACAAAGGCGCGGATGTCGCCCAAGGGCTTGCCGGGGGTGACGCCCATCCGGACATGGCTCGGCCCGTGCGCGACGCCGATGCCAAATGCGAAACGGCCGCCCGAGACCTCGTGGATATAAGCGATTGCCTGAGCGAAATCCTCGGGCACGCGGCCATAGATCGGTGTGATCGCGGTGGCGAATTTGATGCTGCTCGTTGCCATCGCCAGCGCGACGCACTGCGCCATGTTGCTGAAGATGCTCGGCACGTAGATGCCAGCGAAGCCGCGCCGCTCGACCTCGCGCGCCAGCTCCAGGGTCGCCTGACGCCGGCCCGGTACAGAACGAGGGATATGGCGGGGAGCATTACTCCGCCGCCTGCGGGCCGATCGCCGGCCGGAGCTGTACCGAATTGGGGCCGTAGCGGTCGCGGAACGGCGCGGTGTCGATCTCCTCCAATTCGATCTCGCCGGCCAGCACCTTCGCCTTCCACGCGTCCTGCGCGGGGATGTTGGCGTGGAACTCGGGCATCACCTCGCGCGCGAAGAGTTCGAGGCTCTCGCAGATATGTTCGTGGGTGTTCTTGCCGGCCTGGTTCAACAGGATCACCTGGTCGATATGCGAACTCTCGAAGCGGCGCAGCTTGCGCCGGATGGTCTCGGGCGAGCCGATGAGCCCGCCGGATAGCGCGCGGGCCAGCCCTTCCGGGTTCTCGCGCTTCCACTTCTCGTATTCGTCCCAGAGATTGACCGTGCCCGGCGCCGGCCGTTCGCGCGTCGCGCTCTGCCCGTAGAAGCGCAAGGCGAACTGGAAGAACGGGATGCCGTCGGCGCGGCGGCGGGCCTCCTCGTCCGTCTCGGCGCACATGAAATAGCTGGTCAGCGCGATGTTCGGGTTGACCTTGTAGTCGGCCAGCTTGTCCTGCCGTTTGACGAAAGCGTTGTAATAGGCGTGCACCCAGGCAAAAGCGGCGTCGGCCGAGAGGAACTGGAACGCCAGCGCGCCCAGGCCCCGCCGCCCGGCCATCTCGATCGTGTCGAGCGCCGAGCAGGCGACCCAGATCGGCGGGTGCGGCTTCTGGATCGGCTTCGGCAGCACGTTGCGCAGCGGCATGTCGAAGAACTCGCCGTGATGCTCGCAGCCGCCATCCTTGAACATCGGGATGATCGCCCGGATCGCCTCTTCCCACTTGGTGCGCTTCTCGCCGTAGTCGACGCCGAACGGCTCAAGCTCGGTCGAGCTGGCGCTCTCGCCAGTGCCGAACTCCACGCGGCCGCGGCTAACCAGGTCGAGCGCGCCGATGCGCTCGGCGCAACGCGCTGGATGGGTAGTGGTGAGCTGCATGATGCCGTGCGCGAGGCGGATGTTCTTGGTGCGCTGGCTCGCCGCGGCGAGGAACACCTCGGGCGCCGGCGAATGCGAATATTCCTCGAGGAAATGGTGCTCGACCTCCCAGGCGAAGTCGTAACCGAGCCGGTCCGCGAGTTCGACCTGGTCGAGCGCATTCTGGTAGAGGGTCAGCTCGCCGTCGGCGACCCAGGGCCGTGGCATCTGCAGCTCGTAGAAAATCCCGAACTTCATCCCTGGAACCCTCCTTGCATCGCCATGATCATGCCGGGAGGCGTTACACTCCACAAGCTTACGAGGGGCAAACGACGGCATGGCCGAACTGCAGGCCGGCGACGACCAAGCGCCCGCCGCCGAGGAAGGCGGCGTCGCCCCGCATTGGCGGCAGACGCTGTGGGCGATGGTCGCCATCCAGTTCGTGATGACAATGGCGTTCTCGATGCTGACCCCGATCATGCCGCTGTTCCTGCCCGAGTTGGGGGTGAGGACCGAGGCAGGCATCGACATCTGGGCCGGGATCCTCAGCGGCATCACCTCGTTCGTCGCCGCCTTCGCTTCGCCCTTGTGGGGAAAGGTCGCCGACACCCACGGCCGCAAGCTGATGCTGATCCGCTCGAGCCTCGCGGTCGGGTTTTTCGCCGCGCTGATGGGGCTCTCGGCGAATGTCTGGCAGTTTTTTGGGGCGCGCGCGCTGATGGGCGTGTTCGCCGGGTTTTCATCGTCGGCGATCGCGTTGGTGGCGAGCCAGGTGCCCGAGGGGCGGCTCGGCTATTCGCTGGGGTGGCTGTCGACCGGGCAGCTCGTCGGCTCGCTGGTCGGCCCGATCATCGGCGGCGGCCTCGCCGACCTCACCGGCAGCTACCGCATGCCGTTCTACCTGACCTCGGCGACGATCCTTGCCTCGCTGGGCTTTGTCTGGTTCGGCGTACGCGAGGACTTCGTGCGCCCGACCAAGGCCGGCGGTGGGCGAACCGTCACCGCCGGGCTCATTGCGCTGGTCCGCTCGCCGACCCTACTCGCGCTGTTTTTCGTGCTGCTGATGGCGCAATTCGGCGTGCGCACGGTGCAGCCGATCGTGACGCTCTACGTCAAGGAGATGGTCGGCAATCTGCCCAATCTCGCGACCCTTGCCGGCATCGCGTTCTCGATCACCGGCGTCGCCAATGTGATCTCGGCGCCGTTTCTCGGCAACCGCAGCGACCAGATCGGCTATCGCCGGGTGCTGCTGATCGCACTGCTCGGCGCGACGCTGACGACGCTGCCGCAGGCCTTCACCCATAACTACTGGCTATTCACCGCCGAGCGCTTCGCGGTCGGGCTCTTCATCGGCGGGCTGTTGCCGACGGCCAACGCGCTGGTCGGCCGGCTGGTGCCACGGGCCGAGCGCGGCACGGTCTACGGTATGACCTCGTCGGCGATGTTCCTGGGCAATTCGCTGGGGCCACTCTTTGGTGGCTTCCTCGCCGCCGGATTGGGGCTTTCCTGGGTGTTCCTGATGACCGGCGCGGTGTTGGCGCTCAATCTCGTCTGGGTCTATTACCGCGTGCCGGAATACCAGCACCCGGTGGCGGGATGAGCAGCCCGTAGCAGTGAAGGGCGGCAATAATATTAACTCCCAAGGATTAACCTCGAATGCTTGTTAATTCTTCGTGGAAGCCCTGCGATAATCACTAACTATAACTGGTAGACCCAGCAGCTCAGGCGGCAGGGCGATGTCGAGACCGATGACCGAACTCAAAGTGCAGCGCGCGGTTCTATGGCTGGTGATGCTCATGGGCATCGCCTGCTTGCCGCTCGGCATCATGGAACTATCCTTCTGGTGGGCGACGATGCTTGGCTTCGTGATAACCGTCGGCAGTGCCTTTGGCGCCTGGCGGGTAAGCCGGGAGATCAAGGCTACGCGAGCCTTCGAACAAACGGTGATGAGCGAAACCATCTTCCGCCAGGAGATCGCGCGCACCGGGCGTCTGGATGCGGCGCAACAGGCGATCGCGCAGGCAAAACCACGCCGCAGGAGCCCCTTCGGAACGAAAATGCGAGCCTGAGTAGACTGGGCTCTTGCCGCGTCGGCCGCCGCTCTACCGCGAGCGGGCCGCCCTAGTGCCGATGCTCCAGCCATCGCGACAGGCGTGACTTGTGTTAGATCGGTATGCGGCGTAGAGCCGCAATCCGACATGACCGCCCGGCAGTCAGATGCCCAGCCCTTTCCCCAAGCCGCCCAAGATCGTGGTCTTCACCGGGCCAGGCCTGTCGCGTGAATCCGGCTTTGCGCCGTTCGAGCCGACGACGATGCCCCCAGGCATGTCACTTGAGAATGTGGTGACCCGCGACGGGTTCGCGCGCGATCCCGACCGGGTGCATGACTTCTACAATCGTCGCCGCCGCGAGCTGCGCGCGGCCAAGCCCAACCTCGCGCACCAAGGCCTCGCCGCGCTCGACCTGAGCCGCCCTGGTGAGGTCCTGGTCGTCACTCGCAACATCGACGACCTGCACGAGCGCGCCGGCGCCCAAGCGGTGATCCACACTCATGGCGAGCTCTTGAAGGCGCGCTGCACGATCTGCATGAAGGTGAGCGACTGGTTCGACGATCTGAGCGCCGCCGACGACTGCCCAATCTGCGGCAATAACGGGCATTTGCGCCCGCACGTCGTCTGGGTCGGCGAGGACCCCTTGAGGATCGACACGGTCTATATCGCGCTGGCGGGCTGCGAGGTTTTCGTCTCGGCCGGCAATGCCGGCGGCGGCGAGCCTGCGCGCAGCTTCCTCGCCGAGGCCAAGCGCGCCGGCGCCCAAACCATCGAATTCGCCCGCGAGCCGACCCCGGCCTCGCCCGAGTTCGGCGAGTGCGTCCACGGGCCGCTTGTCGAAACCGTGCCGGATTGGGTAAAGCGGACGATCGTGGAATGATGAAGCTCGCCTTCGAGACCCTCCGGGTTGCCGCCGCGCTGCTGGCCGCACCTGTCGTCGCCGCGACCTTGTGTACCGGGTTCGAATGGGTCAGCAACTCGGCCTGGCCGGGGATCGACCCCGGCGACCTCTCGTTTTCGTGGGCGGTGACGTTCATCGTCGCCTTGGCGCATGCGGTGGTCCTCGGGCTGCCGGCCTATCTGCTACTGCGCTGGCGCGGCTGGACGCGGTGGTGGACGAGCCTCGTCTGCGGCTTCGCCATCGGCAGTGTTCCGTTCGCGATCTATTTCTCGCCGTTTGACAACGCGGCGTCGTTCAGCCAGGCCGGCGACAAGGTCCTGATCGAGAACGGGGTCACCACGCTGGCGGGCTGGATCGATTTCGCCGAGAGCGTCGGCGGGCTCGGCCTGCTCGGCATGGCCGGCGGCATCGCCGCCTGGCTGACTTGGTACGGGCTCGGGCGGGTGTTCGCCAGACCCCGCATGAGAGCCGGCCCCGCAACAGCGGGATAGTTCTTGCAAGGGCATGTTGGCCCCACACCAGCGGCGCAACGCGAAGGCGGAAATCGGCATGCACATCCGGATCGGCTACGAGCTCATCTACGATTGCCCACAGCCGACGCCGATGGTGCTGATGCTGACCGTCCATCACACACGAGCGGCCGATTTGGCGGTGCCGGACCGGCTC
>DATNJF010000096.1:0-21546 GCA_035604035.1 Allostellaceae bacterium
AAGCCATAGCCGCCAGTGTGATGGACTACGATGGCGGCGGCCCGCAGTTCCTTGAGGCGTATGTTTAGGAGGCCCGGATTTGTTTCCGCGACCGCTTGCAGTTCCCGAAACGTTAGAGGTTGTCCGGCTTGAGCAAGCTCCCACAAAACGCGCAAACTCATGCGCCGCCCCAGCAGATCGAGAAGCACCATAATTGGGCGCCCGGTTTGCGACCCGCGTACGGGCTGGCCGGGTTTGGGAAATTTCATGCTATACTTTTCGTAGCGGTCGAGGTAACTTTTTTGCTACGAGAATGATAGCAGAAGGACGCGCAAAATGGTACCTCGCATCGAGCCGGCCGGAACGCCCACACGGAAAGACGCGGTGGATCGGGCAACTCGTTTGCCTTCATCCCTCGCGGCTGATGACACTTTAGGAAAAGCCGGCGGCATGATCAAAGCCCATGCGGTGCCCGTGCCGTCCGACAGCGTGCTGGCGCCGCTTTATGTGGGCGCGGACCTGCTGGATGCGTTCGCTGTTCACCTGCCGGCGGGGGCGAGCGACAATCTCGAAGTGCTGGCGTGCGTTGCGTTCGAGCGGCAGGCGGGGTGGATTCGCGCGCTGACCTGGGTGCGCGATGCGGTGATGGCGACGGTCGGCGTCAAATCGTCGCGCGCGATCGGTGCTGCCGCGGCGGCGCGGGGGCTACAGGTGATCGGCTACCTTCCGCTGCTGTCGAAGAGTGCGGGGGAGTTGGTGATGGGCGGGGACGACCGGCATCTTGACTTCCGAGTCGCGGTCCTGCTGCGCACGGGCGCGGCGGGCGGGCGGGCGCTAGTCGTGGTGACAGTGGTGCATTGCCATAACCGGCTGGGGCGGACGTACCTGGCGGTGAGCGCGCCATTCCACCGCACGATCCTGCGGGCGAATTTGGAACGGGCGGTAAGGGTGATGGAGGGCTAGATCGGTTCGACGGGGATGCCGAGGATTGGCGCGGCTTCCGCCACCAGGTCCGCAGCAGGTCGAGCAGGCTCGGCGAGAGCATGACGTACGGTCCTTGCCGCCTTTGCCCTGCTCCACGCGAATGATCATTCGGTTGCTGTCAATGTCGGAGATCTTGAGCGAGACCACCTCGGCGGCGCGCAGGCCGGCGCCGTAGGCCACGCTCAGCGCCGCCTTGTACTTGAGCCCCGGCTTGGGTCTTCGGCGCTAATTTGCGGATGTCATGTCTTCGATCATACGCTGCCGCAGCGGGCTTATGGCCTTGTCGGTCATGAGGGATGCTCCTGTCTTGATGGAGGTTGCGAACCCCTCATCTCAAGACAGGACGCCCCGTCGCGCTATCGTGTTGGCTGTGCTGCCGGCCGCAGCGCCCTACCTACCGCGCGAGCGGTTTAGTCCTGTGACCCTGAACGGACCTCCTCCCGCTTGCGGGAGAGGGGAAATTCTTACCTCGTCCACCCCAATATCGCCGCCGCGACTTCGTCGGGCTTATCGAGCTCGGCGAGGTGGCCGGCGCCGGGGATCACCTTGATTTCGGTCTTGCCGGTGATGCCTTTGGCAAATTTACCGGCGTAGCTGCGCGGCATCACCTTGTCCTCGCCGCCCCAGAGCAACAGGGTCGGCGCGGTAATCAGCGGAAGGCGCTTTTCGAGCTTGGTGTTGCCGAGCGGCCAGAAGATGCGCGCCGCCGCCTCGCTGGCGCGGACCTGCTCGATCGGCCATTCCGGCGAGTTGAGCCCCTCGGGCTCGGCCTTGAGCATCTCCCAATTCGCCGGGTTGGCGCAAAAGAGCGCCGGCACGTCGGGCGGGCGCTGCGCCCACGGGTCGGTCGCCGGGTCGTTCTCATCGAAGAGGCCGAACGGCGCGATCAGCGCCAGGCGTTTGACCATCGCCGGCCACAGCGCCGCGACCTCGGCGGCGAGCGAGCCGCCGACCGAACTGCCGGCGAGATCGGCGCCGGCGAGCCCGGCGCCTTCGAGGATTTGCCGCACCGCCAGAAGCCAATCGAGATGGCTGTCGAGCGCGAGATGACCGCGCTCGCCGCCCGGGAACCCCGGCAGCGACGGCACGATTACGGTGCGCTCCCTGGCGAGCGCGTCGAGGAAGGGCACCCATTTCGGCAACCCGCCGAACCCGGCGAGAAAGCCGAGCTTCGGCCCCGACCCAGCGGTCCACACCCGGCACGAATAGCCGTTGACCTCGACGGACGTCGTTTTTGGTTCGGTCATGGCGCGGCGATTATTCCGCCGCCGCTTGCGCGGCCGGATGGAACGAGGCCGGTTCCGCCCGCTCCTGCTTCTCCATCGGCTGCGGCCACCAGTGGTCTTCCCATTGCGAGTGGACGTGCTGCAGGCGCGGCATGACCTTCTCAGCGAAGAGCTGCGTGTTGTACTTGGCCAAGTCCTTGCTCATGTTGCCGAACTGCAAAAGCATCATCAGGTGGCCGACATTGAGGTTGGTCGCGACTTCGGTCAGCTGCTCGACGACCTCGTCGGGCGAGCCGATGATGACGTAGCCCTTGTCGACGATCGCATCCATCTCGCGCGCGAGCGTCTGGAACTTGGTCTCGTAGCGGGCGGTGTCGCGGCTGGCGTCGGCGGCCTGCGAGACCATGCCCTTGATGCCGCGGCGCTGGGTCTCCTCGGTGGCGTAGCCCGGCGGGCCGGCGAAGCGCGGGTCGATGTGCAGGCAGCGGCCGTAGAAATACTCGGCCGGCTCGGCATAGAGCTCGAGCGCCTGCTCACGGGTTTCGGCGACGCCGACGAACTGCAGGAAGCCGGCGCGGTACGGATTGCGGTCCTTGCCGAGCTTGGCCATCTCGTTCCAGAACCCGGTCATCGTCGCCTGCCCGGCCTTGTAGCCGTAATAGCTGAGGTAGCAGTAGACGTAGTCCATCTCGGCGCACCACTGCCAGGTCTCGACCGAGCCGCCGCCGGGGATCCAAATCGGCGGGTGCGGGCGCTGGATCGGGCGCGGCCAGATGTTTACGTAGCGCTGCTGGTTGAAGCGGCCGTTGAAGGCGAAGGTCTTCTTCTCGGTCCATGCCTTGAGCACCAGATCGTGCGCTTCGAGATAGCGCTCGCGCAGCATCGACGGGTTCTGACCGTAGGCGTAGCAGGTGTCCATCGGCGAGCCGACCGGAAACCCGGCGATCAGGCGTCCGCCGGAGATGCAATCGATCATCGCCATTTCTTCGGCGACGCGGGTCGGCGGGTTGTAGAGCGCCAGCGAGTTGCCAAGGATGCACAGCGCCGTATCGGTGGTGCGGCGCGCCAGCGAGCTGGCGACCAGATTTGGCGACGGCATCAGGCCGTAACCGTTCGAGTGATGTTCGTTGACGCAGATCGCGTCGAACCCGCAGTCGGCGGCGAATTCGAGCTCATCCATGAAGTCGTTGTACATGTGATGCGCGCGCCGCGGGTCGAACAGCGACGAGTGGATGTCGACCCACACCGAGGGGTTCTTTTCCCGGAAATCGTCGGGAAGCTCGGTGTACGGCATCAGATGGAACCACATCAGCTTCATGGCTCACTCCCGAGAATGTGCGCGGAGAAAGTTAGCAAGGCTTACGTTTCGGTCAACCGTAACCTCTGAGACCATCTCGCCAAAACACGTCCGCAGATTGCCGCCGCCCGCCTGCTGCTCTACCCTTGCCGCCCATGTGCCGGTTTCGAACCTGCGCCGTCCTCGCGGCGTGGCTTGTCGTCATGCTCGCGCTGCCGGCGTGCTCGCTGCTCCAGCAGCTGCAACAGGTCTTTCCGCCCACGCAACTGCCGCCCCAGCCGCCAGTGCCGGTCGAAGCCGCGCCGCCACCACCGCCGGAAAGCCAAAGCCTGGCGCCTCCGAGCCCCGACGAGGCGCAAGCCGAGATGACCCAATGGCTGCGGGACCACGGCTACAAGAGTTTCCAGATCTCCGCCATCCTCGGAGACGCTCGCGACGAGAGCGGGTTCAACCCGTGCATTCAGGGGCCGGGCGGTTTCAGCTACACGTTCCAGTGGGCTGGTCGGCGGCTGGCGCAGCTCCACGAGTTCGCCCACTCCAATGGCTGCCCGCAGCTGCACGTGCAGATGGCGTTCGCCGATTGGGAGCTGCGCAACCAGCCGCAATTCGCCTGCTTCTGGCAGGCGACGACCGCCGCCGGCGCCTACGCCGCCTTGCGCCGCGGGTTCGGGCGGGGAAGCTGCTGACTAGCGCCGTCTGGGCGACGCCTCGTTGGCCAGCGCCGAGGTGACGTCGGCGAACGAGGTCTTCAGCGAGGTGCGCACGTCGAGCACGGTCGGCTTGCGCGAGACAAGCGCCTCCTGCAACGCCGGCCCGAGATCGTTCGCGTCCTCGATCCGAGTGCCGTTGCAGCCCATCGCCCGGGCAATCGCGGCGTGGTCAAAATCGTTGAACTCGGCGGCGAACGGCCCGCCGCCATGCAATACCCAGCCGAGCGCGTTGTTGTTGAAGACCACCGTGGTGATCGGGATGTCGTGTTCGATCGCGGTCATCATCCCGTTCATCGTCATCGCGAAGCCGCCATCGCCGCACACCGCGACGACCGGCCGGTCGGGATGCACGAGCTTCGCCGCCAGCGCCGCCGGGATGGCGAACCCCATGGGGCCGGAGCCGGCCGCCTGCAAAAAGCCGCCGGCCATCTTCACCTGGTAGAAATGCGTCATCAGGATGCGGTTCTCGCCGGCGTCGCAGGTGACGATGGCGTTCTCCGGCAGGTTCTTCATCAATTCGCCGATCACCCGCTGCGGCAGGATCGGCTTGTCGTCGGACTGGTACTCCGACACGTTGAAAAAACCCTGTTCGGCGCGGTGCAAGGCGACGCGCTTCTCAGCGTCGGCGCGGCGATGCCCGGTCTTGGTGCGCAAGGTCTCATGGAGTTGGCCCAAGAACATCTTGACGTCACCGAGCACGATTTGCTCGGCCGGGAAGGTCCACGACGCGTTGCGCGGCTCGATATCGACCTGGATAAAGCTCTGCCGGGTCGGATCGAGCAGCTTGCCGTTGGCCCAGGCGGTGTCGCTCGGGCTGAGCTTCGAGCCGAGCACCAGCACCAAATCGGCCTCGCCGATGCAGGCATTGGCCGCGGGGGTGCCGAAAGTGCCGAACACGCCCAAGGCTAGCGGGTGGGTCTCGGGGAAGACGCCTTTGCCGGCCGCGGTGGTGCCGACCGGCAGCCCGGCGGTCTCGGCGATCTGCCGCAATTCCTCATAGGCCTGAGAGATGCGCACGCCATTGCCGGCGATGATGATCGGCTTGCGCGCGGCGAGGATGCGCGCGGCCGCGGCGTCGATCTGCGCCGGGTCGATCGGCGGCGCAGGTGGCGGTAGATAAAAGCGGGTCGGGTAGAGCGGCGGTTGCTGTTCCGGGGTAACCGTGCCGGCCAAGGAATCATGGCTGAAGAGGATCGCCACCGGTCCCATCTGGCCGCTGAGCGCGTGCTTGATCGCGAGCTGCGTCGCCTGCACCGCCTCCAAGGGCTCGTGCGCCTGCATCACCTGCTTGGTGACGCCGCCGAAGGCGCGGCGTGCGTCCCAGCTGCCGTAATCGCCGGTCGCCTGCTGATAGGGCGCGTGCAAGTGGAAATGCGGCGCGTCGGAGAAATCGGTCAGCAGAACCATCGGCGACGACGACAGAAACGCCTCCAGCGTGCCGATGAGCCCGTTGCCGAGCACCCACGGTCCCTGCCCGATCATCACCCCGGGCCGCCGAGTCAGCCGCCCGTAGACCTCGGCCATCACCCCGGCCAGCGATTCCTCGCGCACCGTGACCATGCGGACCTGGTTTTGCACCTGGGCGAGGCCCGAGATGATACGGCCGGTATGGCCGCCGGAAATGCCGAAGACGAACTCGATGCCGGCCTCGGCCAAGACCCGCGCCACCAGCACCCGCGACGGCGTCTCCTCTTTCAGCATCCGCTCGACCGGCATGGCCATCCTCCCTGGGGTTTGGCGGGAGCTTGCTACCGACGGAGAGCGATGACAACGCCCGGCGGCAATGCAATGGTTAGCGCATGGTTCCGCTCTCCATTCTCGACCTGTCGCCGATCGTCGAAGGCGGCGATGCCGGCCAGTCGCTGCGCAATTCTCTCGACCTCGCGCGCCACGTCGAGGCGCTGGGCTATCCGCGTTATTGGATGGCCGAGCATCACAATTTGCCGGGCATCGCCAGCGCCGCGACGGCGGTGGCGCTTGCCCATATCGCCGCCGGCACCAGCACGATCAAGATCGGCGCCGGCGGCATCATGCTACCCAACCATGCGCCGCTGATGATCGCCGAGCAGTTCGGCACGCTTGCCGCGCTGCATCCCGGCCGGGTCGAGCTCGGGCTCGGCCGGGCGCCGGGCTCGGACCAGCTGACGATGCGGGCGATGCGCCGCAACCTGCTCGCCGGGCCGGAGCAGTTCCCGCAGGATGTCGTCGAGTTGATGGGCTATTTTCGCCCGTCGGAGCCCGGCCAGCGGCTGCAGGCGGTGCCCGGCGCGGGGCTCGACGTACCGATCTGGATTTTGGGTTCGAGCCTCTTCGGCGCGCAGCTCGCGGCGATCCTGGGCTTGCCGTTCGCCTTCGCGTCGCACTTCGCCCCAGCCGCATTGATGCAGGCAATCGCGATCTACCGCGAACGGTTCGAACCCTCGGCGCAGCTGGCCGCGCCGCATGTGATGCTCGGCGTCACCTGCGTCGCCGCGGAGACCGACGCGGAGGCGCGCTTCCTGTTTTCGTCATTGCAACAATCGACCCTCAATAACCGGATCGGCCAGCCGAGCCGGGTGCCGCCGCCGGTCGCCGATTTCGAGGCGAGCCTCGACCCCTACAAGCGCGCGGTGGTCGAGGACGCGTTCGGCGCCGCAATTGTCGGCGGACCGGAGACGGTGCGGCGCGGCCTCGACGACCTCATCGCCCGCACCGGCGCCGATGAGCTGATGGTGACGGCCAACATCTTCGACCACGCCAAACGCAAGCGCTCGTTCGAGATCGTCGCCCAACTGCGCGACGGGTAACTCCGCCTCGGCGGTCGGCTTCTCTCCCTCGCTGATTGCTGTCATAAATCCGTCATGTCTTTTATCAGCGCGACCCTCGGCAGGATCGCGGCGCCCGAGCGGCGCACGATGGCGGTCGCTTGCGCCGCCCACATCCTGCACGACGGCTACACCGACCTGCTCTACGTGCTGCTGCCGCTGTGGCAGGCGCAATTCGGGCTCGACTACGCCGCGGTCGGCTTGTTGCGCGCGCTCTATGTCGGCGCGATGGCCGGGTTCCAGATCCCGGCCGGGTCGATTGCCCAGCGTTTCGGCGGGCCGCTCGTCCTCGGCCTCGGCACCGCGCTCGCCGGGATCGGCTATCTCGTCGCCGGGGCGAGCGTGGGCTTCGCCATGCTGGTGGGCGCGCTGGTCATCGGCGGGCTGGGCTCGGGGGTGCAGCACCCGATCAGCGCCAATTTGGTGTCGCAAGCCTTTCCGGGACGCCGGTCGCGCCAGGCGCTCGCCGGTTACAATTTCTCCGGCGACCTCGGCAAGATGGCGTTTCCCGCGGCCACCGCCTGGCTCTTGACCCTGATGAACTGGCGCGCGGCGACGACGGTGATCGGGATCGTCGGCCTCGTCGTCGCCGTCGCAATCCTCGCGGCGCGCGGGCTGCCCGGGCGGGCAGTGAAACCCGGTGAAGCCGCCGATTCGCCGGAAACTGCGGCGCCGGCGCCAAGCGGGCGCGGCTTCCCGCTGCTCCTATCGATCGCGATGATCGACAGCGCGACCCGCATGGGCTTCCTCACCTTCCTACCCTTCCTCTTGAAGCTGAAGGGCGCTGGGCTGGCGGAGATCGGCGTCGCGCTGACCCTCATCTTCACCGGCGGCGCCTGCGGCAAGCTCGCTTGCGGCTGGCTCGGCGCGCGCGTCGGCGTGGTGCGCGCAACCTGGATCACCGAGGGCGCGACCGCAGCGGGAATCCTCGCGTTGCTCCCATTGCCTCTGTTCGCCGGGATGGCGGTCCTGACGTTGATCGGGGTCGCGCTCAACGGCACCTCGTCGGTGCTGTACGGGACGGTGCCGGAGCTCGTCGCGCCCGAGCGGCGCCAGCGCGCCTTCAGCATCTTCTACACCGGCGGGGTCGGCGCCGGGGCGCTGTCGCCGGTGCTCTACGGGATGATCGGCGACGCATTGAGCGTGCCGGCGATGATGGTGCTTGTCGCCACGGTGGTGTTGATTACCCTACCGCTGTCCTGGCGGTTGAAGCCGGCCCTGCAGCACCCCTGAGCCCAACTTTCCGGCGCGATAGCCAGAAGCCTCTCGACAAACTGTGCCATAGCGCTATTCTTGTCGAGAACAAAACAGGAATATACCGTGACGCGGGGAGCTCAAAGAATTCAGCGCGAGGCCGAGCGGCAATTCCCGGTACGGGTGCGGCTCGCGGTGCCGCCCGGCGGGTTTGGCCGTCAGCTTGAAGTCATGCATGCCTGGCTCGACGAGGTTTGCGGTCCGACCGGCTGGATCTCGGCGCCGGCCGGTCTTATCGGCGTAATCAATGACGCGGTCGCGTTCTATTTCGACGACGCCGCTTTCGCTCATGCTTTCGTCAATCGCTTTTGCTGCGGCTACCGTCCGGTTGAGGTCAACCGCGCCGTCGAGGGCGCGTTTTCGCTGCGCACCGAGATGCCGGCGCCGCGCCGGGTCGCGCTCACCCACAAGACGCCCTAGCGAATGACTCTGTTGGCCTGGGCTGGGTTAGCGGCGACGTGCCTTAGTGCCGCCCTGCTGCAGGCGACCAACGGGTTCGGCTTCGCCGTGCTGGCCGTGCCGTTCTTTCTGCTTCTCGTGCCGGCAGAGCAGGCGATCCAGCTCGTCATCATCCTCAGCCTGGCGATCTCGCTGGTGATGATCCCGCGCCTGCGCGACGCGGTCGACCCGCGCCTGCTGCTGCGCCTGGCGGTCGGCAGCGCCATCGGCCTGCCGATCGGCCTTGTCGCCTTCGGCTACAGCAACCCGCTGATCGTGCGCCTGGCGGCGGGAGTCGTTATCACTCTCTTCGCGGCGATGCTGGGGTGGAACCGCTATCGCCGGCACCCGCCGCTGGTGGCGATGCGCCTCGGCCTCGACCTGGGAGCCGGAACCGTCGCCGGCGCCGCGACCGGGCTTGTCGGCATGCCGGGGCCGCCGCTGATGATCTACCTGATGCTGGCGTCGGCGCCGATGCGGGCGGTGCGCGCGACCTTGGTCGCGTTCTTCGTGCTGGTCTATGCCGCGACGCTCTTGTGCGATGTCGTCTTCCTCGGCGTGCCGGTGAGCGATTGGGCGATCGCCGCGAGCCTTCTGCCGCTGGTATGGGTTGGCGGGATCGTCGGGCTGCGCATCGCCGACCGCCTCCACGAGACGGTGGCGGTGATCTTGTCGATCCTGGTGCTCGCCGTCGCCGGTCTTTATACCCTCGCCGCGGCAGCGACGGCCGCGCTATAGGTCGTACAAGAAAGGAACCGAGCATGCCGGTTGTTGATCAGATCACCGCGAACCATAACGAACTGACCGGTTGGCGGCGTGACATCCACGCGCACCCCGAGCTCGGCTTCGAGGAGACCCGCACCTCCGACCTCGTGGCGCAAAAGCTGGAGCAATTCGGCATCGAGGTCACTCGCGGCGTCGGCAAGACCGGTGTCGTCGGCCGGCTGCGGGCCGGCAATTCGCCGCGCTCGATCGGCCTCAGGGCTGACATGGACTGCCTGCCGATCCTCGAAGCCAACAGCTTCGCGCATCGCTCGCAGAACCCTGGCAAGATGCACGCCTGCGGCCATGACGGGCACACGACGATGCTGCTGGGCGCCGCCCGATACCTCGCCGCGACCAAAAATTTCGACGGCACCGTGCATTTCATCTTCCAGCCGGCCGAGGAAGGCCTTGGCGGCGCCGAGGCGATGATCGCGGATGGGCTCTTCAATCGCTTCCCGTGCGACGTCATCTTTGGCATGCACAACCGGCCGGGATTGGCGATCGGCAAGTTCCAGATCCGCCCGGGCGCGATGATGGCGGGCGGCGCGTTTTTCGACATCAACGTCACCGGGGTGGGCGCCCACGGCGCGCGACCCGAGGCCGGGATCGACCCGGTCATCGTCGCGGCGCATATCGCGACCGCGCTGCAGACCATCGTCTCGCGCAATGTGCGCCCGACCGACACTGCCGTCGTCAGCGTCACGCAAATCCATGGCGGCGACGCCTATAATGTGATCCCGGAAAAGGCGGTGCTGCGCGGCACCGCGCGCTGTTTCAGCGAGGCAGTGATGAGCCTTGTCGAAGCTCGCATGCGGCGCATCGCCGAAGGGGTCGCAAACGGTCTCGGCGCCAAGGCCGAGACCAATTTCCGCGTGCTGTTCCCGCCGCTCGTCAATCACGCCGACGAGATGCAATTCATCGCCGATTGCGCCGCTGATGTGGTCGGCGAGGCCAATGTCAATCGCAATTCCAACCCGGTCATGGCGTCGGAGGATTTCGCGATCATGCTGAAGAGCGTACCGGGCGCCTACATTCAGATCGGCAACGGCGACGGGGAAGGCGCCTGTGAGGTGCACAACCCCGGCTACGACTTCAACGACGGCGCGCTGCCCCTGGGCGCGAGCCTCTTCGCGCGCCTCGTCGAAAAACGGCTCGACCGGCTGGGCACGAGCTAGATCAGATCATCGGGCGGCGCGATGGCGCCCTTTGCCGAGCCGCGCTACTCTGTCGGCAATCTCTTTGGGAGGAACCGGAAATGACAGAACTCGGCGTCGAGGTCGATTGCCTCGCGGGCGTCAAAATCGTGGATTTCACCCAGTTCGAGGCCGGGCCTTCGTGCACCGAGTCCCTAGCGTGGCTCGGCGCCGAGGTGGTCAAGATCGAGAACCCCTCGGTCGGCGATCCCGGCCGCCGGCTGCAAGGGCCAGGCGCGCCAGACAAGGATCCCTGGTATTTCCACCAATTCAACGCCAACAAGAAGTCGCTGACGCTCAATCTGAAATCGCCGCGCGGGCTCGAGATCGTCCGCGAGCTGCTGAAAAAGGCCGACGTCACCATCGAGAACATGGCGCCCGGCACGATCGAGCGGCTGGGCCTCGGCTACGACGAGGTCAAGAAAATCAACCCCGGCATTATCTACTGCCAGGTCAAGGGCTTTGGCACCGGCAGCCCGTACGAGAAAAACCTCGCCTTCGACATGATCGCCCAGGCCGCCGGCGGCCCGACCAGCGTGACCGGCGAAGCCGGCCAGGCGCCGGTCAAGCCCGGCCCGTCATTCGGCGACACCGGCACCGGCATGCTGATGGCGATCAGCATTCTCGGGGCGCTCTACAAGCGCGCGCAGACCGGGCAGGGCCGCCGCCTCCAGGTAGCGATGCAGGACGCGATGATCCACTACATGCGTGTGCCGTTTTCGCGCACGCAGCTCTCCGGCAAGGCCCCGGCGCGCGGCGGCAGCAGCCGGTCGGCTCCCGGCGGGCTGGTGCCCTCGGCGCTCTATCCGTGCAAGCCCGGCGGGCCCAACGACTACGTTTATGTGTTCTGCAGCCGCGGCAACGCCGACCACTGGCAGCGGCTACTCAAGGCCATCGGCCGCGAGGATTTGAAGGGCGACGAGCGCTACGAGACGCAACAGGCGCGCAGCCAGCGGGCCGCGGAGGTCGACGAGATCATCGCCGGCTGGACGCGCAAGCACTCGAAGGAAGAGGCGATGAAGCTGATCGGCGAAGCCGGGGTGCCGGCGGGCGCGGTGTTCGACACCGCCGAGCTGATGGCCGACCCCTCGCTCGCCGAGCGCGGCATTATGCAGACGATCGAGCACCCGACCACCGGCAAGATCAAGATGCCGGCCTGGCCGGTGCGCTTCGACGGGCGCCCGAGCAAGGTCAAACCATCGCCACTCTTGGGTCAGCACAACGCCGATGTACTCGGCAGCTGGCTCGGCATGTCCACCGCCGAAATCGACGGCCTCAAGGCGGACGGCATTCTCTGAGCATAACCCCCAATCAGCGAGGCAACCCCATGAAGCTCTATTACGCCCCCGGCGTCTGCTCGATCGGCATCCACGTGCTGCTCGAGGAAATCGGTAAGCCCTACGATCTCGAGGCGGTCAATCTGCGCGAGGGCGCGCAATACAAGCCCGAATTCACCCAGGTGAGTGCGAAATCCAAGGTGCCGGCGCTGCAACGGGACGACGGTTCGATCCTCACCGAGTTCCCGGTGATCGCGACCTACCTCGCCAAGACCAACCCGCAAGCCAAGCTCATCCCACAAGACCTGGAGACTGAGGTGCGGGCCTATGAGGCGATGGAATACGCAGTCGCCACGATGCACGGCCAAGGCTTCGCGCGCATCTTCCGGCCCGGCAATTTCGGCCCGGCCGACCAGGAAGACGCGGTGAAGGCGCGTGGCCGCGAGATGGTCGAGAAGGGCTTTCAGATTCTCGACAAGGCGCTCGCCGGCAAGAACTATCTCGGCGGCAATGAGCTCTCGACCGCCGACGCGGCGGTGTTCTATGTCGAGT
The DNA here is from genome assembly GCA_035604035.1 of Allostellaceae bacterium. Classification (GTDB taxonomy): domain Bacteria; phylum Pseudomonadota; class Alphaproteobacteria; order ATCC43930; family CGMCC-115725; genus DATARH01. Next base: position 12,480 of record DATNJF010000096.1, read on the forward strand.
TCTGGGGCGCTGGCCGGCTCGGCATGAAGCTGCCGTCCGATGTCGCCGCCCACTACGAGCGGATGAAATCGCGCCCGGCGGTGCAGCGGGTGATGAAGCAGGAAGGCGTGGCGTAGTTCGCGGCGGCACTCCCATGCCGGAGGCAACCACCGCTAATACGGCGATGCAGCGCCACTGGAACGAGGTCGCCGGGCCGCGTTGGGTGGCCCGCGCCGGGTTGCAGGAAGCGCGCAATATCGAGGTCGCGCATCTGCTACTGGCCGAAGCCGGGCCGCAGCCTGGCGAAAGGGTGCTCGATATCGGCTGCGGCACCGGCGCGACGGCGATCCCGTTCGCTCAAGCGGTCGGGCCGGGCGGCCATGTCACCGGCGTCGACATTTCCGAGCCGATGCTGGAGCAGTGCCGCAAGAACGTCGCGGCGGCAGGCGCCGGCAACATCACCCTGGTGAAGGCCGACGCGCAGGTCCATCGCTTTCCGGCGGACAGTTTCGACCTGCTGATCTCGCGCTTTGGCGTGATGTTCTTCGCCGACCCCGCCGCCGCCTTCACCAACCTCCATGCTGGGTTGCGCCGAGGCGGGCGCCTGTGCATGGCGGTGTGGGCATCGCTCAACGAGAACACCCACTGGAAGATCCCGTTCGAGATCGCGGTGAAGCATCTCGGCGCGCCCAAGCCGGTCGACCCGCGCGAGCCGGGGCCGATGGCCTTTCGCGACCCGGGCTACCTCAAGGACATCCTCGGCAAGGCCGGGTTCGCGGATATTTCGGTTACGCCGCGCGCCTTTCATGTGCGCGGCGCTGCCGCGGCGAACGAGGCCGAGCACGCGGCGCTGTTCGGGCCGGCCTGGCGGCTGATGGAGGAAAAGAACGCGCCCGAAGCGGCGCGCCAGGCGATCATCGCCGAGATCGCCACCGCCTTCGTGCCCTATGTGGCCGCGGACGGCCTGCGCCTGCCGGGCACGGTGCTGATCGCCAAGGCGACGAGGGCGTAGGGCGGAAAAGCGGAGCGCCTTCCGCCATTTGGCTGCAATCACGCGCTCTTGGCGGATGACGCTGCGCTCATCCGCCCTACAATCTTAATTTCTGCTCCAAGAGATCGGGCAGGTCATTTTCGAGCAGCACAACGTCGTCCGAGCCGAGGTGGTGCGCCATCCAGTCCTGCGCCTCGGCGAAACCGGCGCAGGACACGATCTCCGCCTTGGGCGCGGCGGCGGCGAACGCCTCAGCGAGCGGCGCGACCCGGTGCGGCGCCACCGCGACCAGCACATCGACATGGGCGGCGGCGAGGCCGCCGATGCGTCGGTGTTCCTCGTCGTGCATGGCGCCGAGCTCGACCATACCGGGGGTGACGAGGATGCGGCGCCCGCCGGGGCGGCGTAGGACATCGAGCAACTCCAGCGCCGAGGCGAACCCGACCGGGTTCGAGTTGTAGGCGTCGTCGATCAGTACCGCGCCGCTGCCCTGGCGCTTCACCTCGAGCCGGTGGGCGATCTGCGGCGTGGTCTTGAGGCTCGCGACCACATCCTCCGGCGGGATGCCGAGCGTGCACGCGGCGGCGAAGGCGAGCGCGACATTCTGCCCCTGGTGCAGGCCGTAGAGTGGCGCGCGCAGCTCATACGCCCTGCCCTGCCACGCGACGGTGACGGCAATCCCGTCGGCGTCCTGGCTTAGATCGGTCATCGCGACAGTGGCGTCCGCCTCGGCGCCGACCGTCACCATCGTCCCGGGATACGCCTCGGCGAAGCGGCGCGGCGCGGCGAAGGCGAGCGTGTCGGCGGCGGCGATCACCGTGCCGCCCTGCGCCGCGACCGCCTCGGCCAGCTCGAACTTGGCCTCCGCCACCGTCTCCAGCGATTTGAAGCGCTCGTAATGCGCCAGGCCAATCGCGGTGACGATGCCCATCTTCGGCGGGGTCAGCGCGCACAGCCGCCGGATCGAGCCCGGCCCATAGGCGCCCATCTCGACCACCAGATAGCGATGATGCGGCTGCAGTCGCTCGCGGACGACCCGGGCGATCCCCATCGCGGTGTTGACGCTGCCGGGGGTGATGAGCGTCGGCGCCGCGGTTTCGAGAATGTGCCCAAGTATGTGCTTGACCGAGGTTTTGCCGTACGAGCCGGTGACGGCGATCACCATCGGGTTAATCTGGCGCAGCCGCGCGTGCGCCTCGTCCCAATAGCGCCGCTGCGTCCGCGCCTCGAATGGTGACAGCAGGAGATTGGCAGCGACCAGCGCCAGCGGCACGAGCTGCACCGGGACGAACCAAATGAGGGCTTGCCCGGTGGCGATGGCGGCGAGCGCCGCGACAATAGCGATGAGCACCAGGGCGATCACAAAAATCCGGGTCGCCCGCGCGGTCATCGCCAGGCGCTTCTTCGCGGTCTTGCGCGGATCGCGCTCGAACGCGGCGACCACCAGGCAAGCGCCCCCGGCGAGGACCGGGAATAGCCAGTTCGGTAGCACTATCGGCACGAGCAGTTGCACAAGACCGAGCGCGATCAGCGCCACCGACAGCCGGCAGTCGAATGCCCCAGTCTTAATCAACCACCGAAGGAATCGATCGTTATCGTATTCATCCTGCTGAAAAAGATGAAGATAAGTCAGCAGCCTTCGTCCCGCGAAGATGACGAAGGCAAAAACCGGGAAGATGCTGCTCATTTGAGCCCGCTCAACATCTCGCCGAGCAGATGCGTCACTTGATGGCGCCCATCGGTGAGGATCGTGTAGTGATCGAAGCCGCGCAGCAGATGAAGCTGCGAGCCGGGGATCAGCGCGTGGAAGCGCTCGGCGATGTCGGGAGGGCTTTCAGTATCATCCTCGCCATGGACGATGACCGCCGGGCAACGCACCGCCCGAGCGACGTCGCTCAAATCTTCGTTGACCGCCCTGACGAGCACCGGCCGCATCGCGCCGGCATTGCGGTAGTCGCTGCTGCCGTAGCACTCGCGCAGCCGGTCGCGGGCCGGACCCTCCGGGGTCAGCGCCCGCATCACCCGAAAGGCGACTCGGCGCGGGAAACGCCTGAGCCGCGCGGCAAACGAGCGATGCGGCGGCAACCCCGCCGCGGCGATCAGGAACAGCGCGTCGACCGACTGCGGGTGCCGCGCGGCGAGCTGCAACCCCACCCGGCAGCCGAACGAGTGGCCGACCCAAATCTTTCGACCAGGCGGCAAGGTCGCGAGCCACTCGGCCATCGCGTCGGCATAATCCTCGGTGCCCCAGGCGAAAGGCGGGAGCGGCGAGGCGCCGAACCCCGGCAGGTCGACCAGCCACGAATCGGCGGCTGACCGCATCGCCTGCGCCAGTGGTAGCAGCGCCCGATGCGTTTGGCCCCAGCCATGCGCCCAAATCAATTCTATCGCTCCGGACGGCGCTCCACCGCTCACGCGATAGGCGGCGAACGGAGTTTCCCCCGCGCGGCAATCCTCGCGCTTCGGACTGGCAGAACTCATGCGCGTATAGGATAAGACGCCGCGATGAAAACCCGAATTGCCGTGTTTCTCGGCGGCCGCTCGCCCGAACACGACGTCAGCGTCGTCACCGGGCTACAGGCGCTGCAGGCGCTCGACCAGTCGCGCTTCGATGCGTTCGTCGTCTATGTAACGCCGCAAGGCGATTGGCTGATCGGGTCCGGCCTCGAAGACCGGCGCAACTACCTGCCAGACCCGACGCTGCGGGCCAAGCTCACCGACGTCACGCTCGACATCGCTTCCGGGGGCACCGGCCGGCTGCTGCCGCGCAAGAGCGGGTTGTTCTCGCGCCGACCGCCCATCGAATTCGATGTCGCGCTTCTCGCCTTTCACGGGCTGGGCGGCGAGGACGGCCAGTTTCAGGGCCTCTTCGAGAGCGCCAACATCCCTTACACCGGCATGCGGACCCTCGCCTCATCCGTATTGATGGACAAGGTCGCGACCAAGCGAATGCTCGCTGGAAGCGGCATCCCGCTGTTGCAGCACGCGCTCGTCGAGCGGCCCGAAACCGGGCTGCCGCCCGCCACGGCGCTCGAAGCCCCGCTCGCCGAGATCGGCTTCCCGTGCTGCGTCAAGCCGGTGCATCTCGGCAGCAGCATCGGGGTCGGCAAGGCCGACACTATCGACGAGGTCCGCGCACTCTTGGCGGCAATCTTCCGGCTCGACACTCAAGCGCTGGTCGAGCCGTTCGTGCCGAACCTCGTCGAATACAACGTCTCGGTCGCGCGCTTTAGCGGGACGCCGCGCTGCTCGGCGATCGAACGCCCGAGGCGGGTCGAGGACCTCCTCGACTTTCGTCAAAAATATTTGTCGGGCGGCGGCGCCGACAAAGCCGGTGGCAAAAATCTGGTGCAGCCGAGCGAGGGCATGCTGTCGCTGACCCGCGAGATCAACCCGGTGCTGGTGGGACAGCAGGCGCCCGACATCCGGCGCTGGGCGCTTGCGGCGTTCGAGGCGGTCGGCGGGACCGGCGCGCCGCGCATCGACTTCCTGTGCAATGAGGTGTCGGGCGACATCTGGCTCAACGAGGTCAACCCGTGCCCCGGCTCGTTCGCCTTTTATTTATGGGAGGCAGCTGAGCAGCCGCTCGGCTTCACCGCGCTGTTGTCAGCACTGATCGATGAGGCCCAGGCGCGTCACCGGGCGGCGCAGCTGCCTGACGACCCGGTTCCGCAGGACGCGCGGCTGCTCAAGCGGCCGTAGCACAATTCCAGTCAGCGGCGACGCCCGCCGCCGTGAAATGTCCCGCCGCCATGGAACGTGCCGCCGCCATGGTAGTAGCCGCCACCACGGTAGTAGCCACCGCGGTAGCCGCCTCCATAGAAGAACCCGAAGCCTAGATCGGGCGCGGCAAAGGGGTCGTAGTAGGACAGCGGAGCACAACCATAGCCCGCGACGTAATAGTAGCCGTAGGGGCATGAATCGGTTTGGGCCGCTGCCGGCGTCGGCGCCAAGGTTACGGCGCCAAGCCACACCGCGCCGAGCAAAAGTGCTGCCTTGGGCAGAAGTCTGTGCTGCCTCATGATGACCTCCTGAAGCGCCGTCGCTGTGCGGGGCGGCCGCTCCGTGCGTGAAGGGACGGCGGACCGCTGTCCGCGCAATCTCGCTATTGCCTCGGGAACCGCCGCTGCTGCAGCGCCTCGAAGTGCCGATCGGCCGCCTGCTTTTGGCTGTCCGACAGGCTCTGGTAGAGCGCGTTGAACGGCGCGAGCAGATTGTTGACCGCGTTGGCATGCGTCGCCGTGAGCCGGGCGTACCAGCCCAGCCGGGCCGGAGCGGTGAAGTCAGTCGCCTGGGCGCGTTCGACAAAGAGCGCGTGGATCGCCTGGGCGTTGGCTCGCATCGTATCGGCGTAGGCGCGGAACAGCGGCTCCTGGTCCGGAGTGACGTGCAAGGCGATGTGCAGCTCCGCGATGTGGATCTCCACCTCGTCGGCGAACCCGCTCGGTATCTGCCAGACCGACGCAGGCGCGGTTTTCATGTCGGCCGCTGCCGACGGCGCCCCGAGCGCGGCCGACGCGGCGAGGAGCACGATCGCGCCGAGCGCGCCCTTGAGCGAAGGACGGTTCTTGCCTGTCATTGCTGATGCCTTTCCTGGAATGTGGCCAGCTTCGAGCCTGCTTGGCACTCGGGCCGGTCAAATCGATGGCGCATCCTCGGCGACGGCGGGATGGCGCGCCTTGACCCAGATCAATTCCCGGCAATGGCTGCGGATACGCCGTAGCCGAAGTGCTCATAGGTTCGTATCACGCCGCAATCTCCCCATTGCCAAGCATGCCCGTTTCGCCCCAAAGTCCGGGCAACAACACGGCCGCCAAGGCTGGCCGGCCGCCATAAACGGCGGCGGATGGCGGAGCATTTTTCCGCGCAAACGGGGAGACGTAGATGCCTGATATGCCAGCTATTGCCGTACTGGGCCGCAAGCTCGACAGCATTCCATTCAGCCGGTACCACATCGCGGTGATCCTGGTACTGGGGCTCGTCGGCTTCACCGATGGCTACGATCTGGCATTGACCGGCTCGCTGCTGGTGCTGGCCAAGGGGCCGCTGCACATCACCCCCGATCAGATCCGCCTCCTGACCATCGCCGCGACGATGTTCGTCGTCGTCGGAGGCTTTATCTCGGCGGCGATTTCCGACCATGTCAGCCGCAAGACGATCATCCAGATCGGCGTCGTCAGCATGACGTTTTTCACGCTGCTGATCCCGTTCGTGCAGACCGCCGAGCAGCTGATCGTCGTTCGCCTTTTGACCGGCCTCGGGCTTGGCTTCGCGATCACCGCGCCGTTCCCGGTCGCCGCCGAGCTGATGCCGGCGCAGCACCGCCGAACCTATGGCGCGATCTATGAGATCTGCCTGGCCAGCGCCTTCGTCCTGTTGCCGTTAGTCGGCGGGCTGCTGGCCGGCAGCGAGAATGGCTTTCGCTGGATCGCCTTGCCCGGCGGTCTTGCTCTCTTCATCGTGCCGATCATGGTTCATCTGGTCATCCCGCAAAGCGCGCGCTGGCAGTTGCGCCATGGCCGTACCGAAGAAGCGGTCGCGACCGTGAACCAGTACATCCGGCGTTGCGGCAATCGTATACCGCCGCTGACGGTCGCCGAGCTTGGCTCGAACCTCGCCGAAACGCGCGAGAAACTGCCGCGCTTCGTCGCCTTGTTCGCGCCCGGCCAGTTCCGCTGGACCGCAGTGGGGATACTCACCTCGATGTGCGCGGGGACCGCTTACTACTTGATCGCCATCCTGCTGCCGAAGGCGCTGATCGAACAGGGCTCGGCGGTGACGACCGGCTTTGCGATCACGACAATCGTCTTTCTGGCGACGATTCCCGGCAAGGCGTTCAACGCCGTTCTGATGGAGCGTTGGGGACGCCGCTGGGCGATCGCTTACGCCATGTCGGGCGCATTCCCCGGGCTGATACTGATGGCGACTGCGCATCTCGGCGGCGACTATGCCGGCATTATGATGACCGCGGGCGCGGTCGTGCTGGGCTTCACCGCGCTGTCGTCGTTCACCATCGTGCGCGTCTATTTGTCGGAGCAATTTCCAACCGCGCTGCGCGGCCGCGGCAACGTTTTCGGCGAGGCCTTCGGCCGCATCTTCGCCGGCGTGCTAGCCCCGTTCCTGATGGAGCCGCATGTCGGCGAGCCGTTCACCTTCTTCGGCACCATCGTCATCGTCGTGATGTGCGGCGCGTTCATCCCGGTGCTGTTCGGCAAGGAGACGGTTGGCCAGCTCGAAGCCGTGACCGAGCGGGGCATGGCGCTCGAGCCCGCGGAGTAGGCTCGATCAAGGGCGGCGGCACATCCGCGCCGCCGCCTACATGGCGATCACGACCTTGCCGACGTGGCGGTCGGCCTCGACATAGCGTTGGGCTTCGGCGATGCCGTCGAGCGCGAAGCTGCGGTCGACGATGGGCTTGATCCGCCCATCGCTCAGCGCCGGGAAAAGATCCGCCATGAAGCGCTTTGCCGACTCCGCACGCTGCGCGGCGTTACGCAGCCGATTACTGACTCAGTAAAGGTGCAGCCGCCTCTCTGCCAGCCGGTCGATATTGAATTCGGCGATGTGGACACCGCTCATCCGCCCGATCGTGCAAAAGCGGCCGCCGACATTCATCGCCTCCAGGCAGGGCTCCAGCGCGTCCGCCCCGATATTGTCGACGACCATGTCGATGCCGGCCGGCCCGGCGGCGGCCTTTACTGCCTCGGCCATGCCGCCGACCCCGGTCTCGACCGCGACATCGAGCCCGTGCGCCTTCAGCTTTGCGAGCTTGTCGGCCGAGCGCGAGGTGCCGATCACTCGCGCTCCGATGAATTTCCCCAACACCAGCGCGGCGGTGCCAACGCCAGATGGCACCGCCGTCACCAACAGCGTCTCGCCCTTTAGCCGCTGGCTGCTGGCGAACAGCCCGTCATGGACGACGACGAACACGACCGGAACCGACGCCGCCTCTGCCCAATCGAGCGCCGCCGGCGCCGGCATCACCTCGCGCGCATCGACCAGCGCGAACTCGGCGAAGCCGCCGGCGCAGCGGCCCATCACCCGGTCGCCTTCTTTGATGCCGGCGACATCCGACCCCACCGCGACCACCTCGCCCGCCGCATCGCCGCCGCCGGTGCGCGCTTCCGGTGCTGGCTTTCCGGGTTCGAGCTTCATCGTGTGCAGCCGGCGGAACTCGGCGCGGTTGATCGACGAGGCGCGCACCCGCACCAGCACCTGACCCGGCCCGACGACCGGCCGCTGGACGTCGCGCACCTCCCACATCCCGCCGGCCGGCCCAGGAACCATGATGGCTGCCTTCATGAAGACTCCTTTGTCGCCGTAGTGACGCTCGCGAAATAATGCAGAATCTGACGCCGCCGGCGACGCGCGACAGTTTGGCGTAACGGCGACGGCCTATATATGAGGTGATGGAATCTCGCTTTTCTTTTCGCATCAAGGCCAGAGCCAGGCTCATCCCCGCTATCGTCGTGGGCATTGTCGTTGGGATTTTATCGGCTCCGGTTTCGGTGGCGGGACCACCCGCGCCCTGTGGATATTACCCCAACAGCCTGGTTCCTCGACAATGCGGGAATTTCAACCGCCAGCCGGCGAGGCCGACGGCGCGGTGCCGCGATGGAACCTATAGCGCTGACGAACCCGATCCCTGCGCCGGTCACGGCGGCATCGAGAGCTGGCATTAGCGCCGCGTAAATACCCTCCTCGGTGCGGGACGCCGCAAGAGTCCTGCTGAAGCCGCTACCCGCCATCCTGGCAATAAGGATAGACTGCGCGATCCATCCGCCGTTTGGACAATTCGCGAGGACGCCATGATCCATCATCTGTCGATCGCCGCGCACGACCCGAAACACGCCGCCGATGTGTTGGCCGAAATGATGGGCGGCACGGCGGTGCCGTTCCCGCCCAACCCGGGAAGCTTCTTCGCGCTCCAGCTCGACGATCACGGCTCGGGGGTCGAGGTCTACCCGGCCGATACCGTGCTCCAGCCTAATGGCGATGTCGGCGGCACCTTCGCCAAGCGCGACGGATTGAATGGCTACGGCTCGACCCATTTCGCGCTTAGCGTCGCCACCGACGCCGCGACCGTGAAGTCGATCG
>DATNJF010000097.1:0-16503 GCA_035604035.1 Allostellaceae bacterium
CGGCGCTGACTCCCGGCTCCAAGGGTCATAGCCTGTGGGCCGGCCTCGACGTCAAGTCCGATGACGAGATCGTCGACAAGTATCGCTTCAGCGGCTTCATGCCGGGCACCTCGGAATTGCCCGATCGGTTGAGGGCGCGCGGTTTCGACACGGTGCTGATCACCGGCACGGTCACCAACGTGTGCTGCGAAAGCTCGGCGCGCGACGCGATGATGACCAATTTCAAGACGATCATGGTCAGCGACGGCAACGCGGCGATGAGCCGGGAAGAGCACGACGCTTCGCTGACCGCGTTCTACAACATCTTCGGCGACGTCATGGACACCGACATGGTCATCGCCGCGCTCAGCCGCCGGCAAGCCGCCGCGGCGGAATAGGACTATTTCCCGCCGATCTGCCGCGTCCAGCCCAAGAGCGCCGCCATCAGATCGCGGATCAGCCCGCGCGCCACGTCATCGGTGAGCTTGCCGTCGGTATCGAACTTGTTCTGCGCCTGGAAGATCAGCACCTCGGGCTTGTTGAGCGGGTGCATGTCGAGAAAGACGCAGCTTTGCCGCAAATGCAGCTGCGCGCGGGCGCTACCGGCCATGCCGGCGGCGGCGCCCAAAATCGCGATCGGCTTGCCGGCAAACGGCTGATCGGGCGGGCGCGAGGCCCAGTCGATCGCGTTCTTCAGCACCCCCGACATCGAGTAATTGTATTCGGGGCAGGCGAAGAGCCGCGCGTCAGCCGCCTTGATCTGTTGCCGCAAGGTCTCGACCGGCGGCGGGAAGCCCTGGGCGCGCAAATCCTCGTCGTAAAGCGGGATCTGCGAGATGTCGGCGACGGTCACGTTCATGCCGGCGGGTTTGAGCTCGATCGCGGTGTTGAGCGCGGCCCGGTTGAACGAGCCCTGGCGCAGGCTGCCGCAAATGCCGAGCACCGAAATCGCCTTCGCGTCGCTCATGGTTGCCCTCCACGCGTTGCCGCTTTCCCTTAGCGCAGCGCTCATCCACCGGCAAGACGCGGCGCTAGGCTAGCCGCAACGGTTTGCCCTCCGCGTAGTTGACGATCTGCTCGAAGCATTCGCGGAAATAAAGCTCGAACGTGTCCCATTCGGCCCAGCCGAGATGCGGGGTGCAAAGCACGCTGGGCATCTTCAACAGCGGGTGGTTGCCGCCGACGATCGGCTCCTCGTCATAGACATCGACCGCGGCGAAACCGGGCCGGCCGTTTGCGAGCGCCTCGACCAGCGCGCCGGGCTCGATCAACTGGGCGCGGGCGACGTTGACAAAGAGCGCGGTCGGTTTCATGCGCGCCAGATCGGCGGCGGTGACGATGCCGCGCGTCTCCGCGGTGAGCCGCACCAGCAGCTGGAGGACATCGGCGCGCTCGAACAATTCCGCCTTGCTGCCGGCGGTTTCGTAGCCTGCGGCGCGCGCCTCCTTCAGCGAGTTCTCGCGGCCCCACACCAGCACCTGCATGCCGAGCCCGCGCCCCGCCGCGGCGACCAGCTGGCCGATCTTGCCGAGCCCGAATACGCCGAGCGTGCTGCCGCGCAGCCGGTAGGAGAGCGTCGTCGGCCATTCGCCGGCACGCATGCGCGGCGCCTCGACCGCGACATTGCGGCGCGAGGTCAGCATCAGCGCCATCGCCAGCTCGGCCGGCGCCTCGGGCGAGCCGCTTTTCCCGGTGGACACCAGCACCTGGTGATCCTTCGCCGCCTCGTAATCGATCGCCTGCGACCGGCTGCCGACCAGCGCGATCAGCCTCAAATTCGGCAGGCGCTCGATCAGCACCCGCGAGAAGTCGATCCGCTCGCGGATTTCGACGATGCACTCGGCCGGGTGAAGCCGCTCGACCAGCTCGTCCAAATCGCGCGCCGGGGTGCGGTAGCGGGTGACCTCGTGCCCGGCGAGCAGCTTGAACGCGTCGAGCTTGTGGATGGTGTCCTGGTAGTCGTCGGGGATGACGATCTTCATCGCGGCCTCAGCACGACCGCGCTGCCGCCAGGCCGCCGTTATTCGGCGGCGGCTCTGTCGGGCTGCGCGGTCTTGGCGCGGGCGAGCAGCGCGGCGGCGTTGCCGTGCAGGATTTGCTCGCGCGCCTCGTCGCCAATCTGCGCCTCGGCGAGCGCCTTGTGGGTCCAGTCGCAGCCGAACTCGGTGCCGTCGGTGCCGCAGACGATGCGCTCGGCGCCGTAGAGGCGCACGGCCGCCTCGATCGAGTGCGGGCCGAACGAGTTGCAATCGACGTAGACCTTGGCCTTGCGGAAGCGCGACGACGGCAGCTCCTCGCTCGGCGTGTCGAGCAGGCAGCGGTGGTCCATGCGCTCGACCTCGTAGGGGATGTTGCCGCCCAAATTGTGAACGACGACCGTCAAATCGGGGTAGGGCGCGAGGACGTCGGTGAGGCACAAGGTCACCATCGTCGACGACAGGCTCGCCTGCATGTCGAGCGTGCCGTTGCGGCGGCGCGCATTGTCGGTGTCGCCCCCGACCTTGGGGAAGGCGTCGCCCGAGCGCGGGCCGTGATGGATGAAGAGCGTCGCGTGGCGGCGGTTGGCGGCCTCCAGCAGCGGGCGCGCGGCTTCGGCGTCCTTGCGGGTGAGGAAGTAGTTGCCCGGGATCTGCGCGCCGATCATGCCGGGCAGCGTCAGCGCCCGCCCGAGCTCGGCGGCGGCGGCGGACATGTCGGTCAAGGGCAGCGCGGCAAAGGCGGCGAAGCGGCCGGGATGCTTCTGGCAGATTGCCGACAGCCCGTCATTGACCTTGCGGCACAGCGGCCCGGACACATCCAGCGGCTGGGCCTCGATCCAGCAGAACGAGCCGAGCAGCGACAGCACGCTGGTCTCGACCCCCTGGCGATCCATCCGCGCGAGATGAAACTCGACATCGTCGAAAGCCTCGGCGAGCGGCTGATCGCCCATCCGCGAATTCAGCACCTCGGCGCCGTCCGCGTTGCGCAGGATGCGCGGCTCCCTTGTGCGGGCGCGCAGCGCGTCGGCGATCTCGGCGGGCCGCCAATGGGCGTGCATGTCGATCATGGTCATGGCTCATTCCTCCACGGACTGTCGGGCAGTTTAACCCCACGGCGGCGCGCCGCAAGGGACGACTACCTCACAGGAACTTGCACGATCCGTCGCACTCGTCGGCGAAGAGGCTCCTGCCGCAGGCGCACGGGCCGCGATGACCCGGAATGATGGCGCCGGTTGACGGGGCGGGTTGCTCGGGCAGCCGCTCGCGCCGCAACTCCTCCATGCGGGTGCGGATCGTCGCGAAATCGTCGGCTGCGCGGGGCCGTGACGTCATGTGAGACCGCTCATTCCCGCAGCATCGCCGCGACCTGGTCGAGGCTGCGGATGCGCGCGTACATCTTCATCGCCTTATCGAGGCTGTAGGCGTGGGCGGCGACGTCGCCGCCCCAGCAACATTCGCGCACCACGACCGACGCGATGTCGCGGTTGAAGGCCTCGCGGACGCTGGTCTCGACGCCGCGATTGGTGGCGCCGCCGCCGATGACGATGGTGTCGCGCCGCAGCATGTGCAAGAGCTCGGCGATTCCGGTCCCGTAGAAGGCGCTCGGGCGGCGCTTGAGGAAGACGTAATCCTCCGGCCGCGGCGCGATCTCGTCGGGAAAGCCGGCCTCCGGCGTGCCCTCGATACCGTTGGTCAGCGGCGGCACGCCGGTCTCCGCCGACAAATCGGTGGGCAGCAGGACCACATCGGCGCCGTCGGCGCGGCTGACCGGCGTCGTGTAGATCACCGGCACACGAGCCGCCCGCGCCGCAGCGATCATCTTGACCCAGGCGTCGAGCACCGGGCGCATCGCCGTCCGGCGCGCGGGATCCGCCGGGGTCAGCGCCCGCCGGCAGACGTCGTAGGCGATCAGCGCGGTGCGGCGCGGGTCGAGGCGTTCGAGTTCGGGCATCACCTCGCTCCCTTCACATACGCCGCCGCGGTGCGGCCGGCGATGCGCCCGAAGACGCCGCCGGCCATCAGCCCGGTGCCGCTGGCGTAGTTGTGGTAGTAGAGCCCGCCGATGATCTCGCCGGCGGCGAAAAGGCCGGGGATCGCGGCGCCGCTGGCATCCTGCACCTCGGTATCGTTCGAGGTCTTCAAGCCCCCGAAGGTGAACGTCACTCCGGCGGTCACCCCATAGGCCTCGTAGGGCGGTGTATCGAGCTTTTGCGCCCAGTTGCTCTTGTCGATCGCGAGCCCGCTGGTGCGCAACCCGTCATGGACGTTGGGGTTGAACGGCACGTCGGGGCGCGGCGCCGCATTGAATTCGCGGATCGTGTCGAGGAAACCCTTGGGGTCGACCCCTTCGAGCTTGCCGGCCAATTCCTCCCAGGTGTCGGCCTTTTCCTTGGTGCAGCGCGCGATGCGGTACTCGTCGCGCAGCAGGTGCAGGGTCTTCTGGTCGAAGACCTGCCAGGCGAAGAGGCCCGGCTGGTTCATCACCTCGCGCCCGTATTTGGCGTAGGTGTAGGAGTGGAAATCGAGCCCCTCGTCGATAAAGCGCTTGCCATGCGCGTTGACGACGATGCCGAAGGGATAGCCGTGCTTCTGGAAACGGTCGCCGACATCGAGGTCGCCGACCGGCGGCGCGTTCAAATCCCACTGCACCGCGTGGCAGCCCGACCAGTGCCCGGCCGGCGCGGCGCCGATGTCGAGCGCCATCTTGAGGCCCTGTCCCGTGTTGTATTTGGTGCCGCGCACCTTGGCCAAATCCCAGTTGGGGCCGAGATAGCGGGCGCGCATCTCGGCGTTCGCCTCGAACCCGCCGCAGGCGAGGATCACCGCCTTGGCCTTGAGGTCGATCATGCGGCCCTGGTGGCGGACGCGGACGCCCTCGACCCCGTTGTCGCCCTGGAGCAGGGCCAGCGCCGGGGTCTGGTAATAGACCGGAATCTGCGCGCGCTCACGGGTCGCGTGCAGCGCCTTCATCAGCTCCTTGCCGCCGCCCCAGATGTGGCAGGCGAGGCCGCCCCAGAACTTGAACTTGCCGCCGACATTGAACGCCTGGCGGCCGAGCCCGAGCTGAAAGCGTACGCCCTTCGAGCGCATCCATCTGCCGGTCTCGAAGCTTTGGGTGATGAGGATTTCGGTGAGGTCGGGGTCGGAGCGCCATTCGGTGAGCCGGCCGATATCGTCGTAATACTGCTCGGCGGTGTAGGTGCCGACATCGACATTGGCGAGCTCGTGATCGTTGATGTCGGGGATCAGCTGCGCCAGATCGTCGAAGCCGTGATAGACGAGCCGGAACGCGCCGCCGGTAAAGGCCGAGTTGCCGCACGCTGCGTCCTCGGGCGCGATCTCCAGCATCAGCACCGAGGCGCCGTTCTCCGCCGCCGACAAGGCCGCGCAGGTCGCCGCGTTCCCCGCCCCGACGACGATCACATCCCGCTCCGCGATTTCCATGTTTCTCCTCTCACGCTTCCCGGCAAAAGCTGGGATCCACAGTAAAGCAAGGTTCCCGTTATCCGAAATGGCAAGCCCGAAGCGGCGTCGCGGTGGGTCCCGGCTTTCGCCGGGAAGCGAAGTACGAGTATCGTCGCGGCGACAGGGAGCCCGCCGATGGCCGAGCATCAAATCCGCTTCGAGGACGGCGCCGCGTACGAGCGCATGATGGGCGTGTGGACCCGCTATGTCGGCGACATTTTCCTCGATTGGGTGGTGCCATCGCCCGGCTTGCGCTGGATCGATGTCGGCTGCGGCAACGGCGCCTTTACCGAGCTGTTGTACTCACGTTGCACGCCGGCCGAAATCCACGGGATCGATCCCTCGGAGGCGCAGCTCGCTTTCGCCCGCACCCGTCCCGGCGCGCGCGCCGCTCAGTTCCACCGGGGCAACGCGATGGCGCTGCCGTTTCCGGACAACAGCTTCGACGCCGCGGCGATGGCGCTGGTGATCTTCTTCGTGCCCGATCCGGCCAAGGGCGTCGCCGAGATGATGCGTGTGGTCCGCCCCGGCGGCATCGTGGCCGCGTATGTCTGGGACATGCTGGGCGGCGGCTATCCGATGAGCACGATCCAGCAGGAGTTGCGCGCGATGGGTCGCAACCCGCCGCTGCCGCCGAGTGTCGGCGTCTCGCGCATGGAGGCGCTGCGCGATTTGTGGGTCACCGCCGGAATCGAGGGAGTCGAGACGCGCGAGATCACCGCCTCGCGCACCTTCGACAACTTTGAGGATTTGTGGGAGACCAGCCTCCTGGCGCCGGCCCTGGCGACGATCCTCGCCAGTCTGCCAGCCGACGACATCGCCCGGCTCAAGGCCCGGACCCGCGAGCTGCTGCCGGCCGACCCCGACGGCCGCGTCACCTGCGCCGGCCGCGCCAACGCGGTCAAGGGCCGGATGGCGAAATAGGCGCGGAAGTCACTCAGGCTTTTCAGCATCAATCACAGGAGTGGCTGGCATCTTTCTCTGCTGTTCACGCAGCTCTCTAATCGCTTCAATAATCGGCCCAGAAAGTTTAGGGCGATTGATTGACCGAAATAGCTCGTTGATTCGAGCCACACCGGAATCTTCACTGATCATACGGTATGCGTCGCTCTTAGCGTCGTAGTACGCTTTAAGAAGCTGCTGACGCTCTGACTCGGGCGCATCGTGGATATCTTCGGTTCCCATGAAGAGGGCGGTACAGTGGGCGCCTAACTCTTGATCGATGTAGAGAATATTCTCGTCCACATGCCCCGCAATCGACAAAACTGTAGAGGATGTCAATTGATGCCGTTCTTCCTTCGAAAATTTATCGTTATGAATAACTTCTTCAGCGATTTCCTCTCCTTGCCGGATTAGAGATAACAACTTTTCATACGACTCCAGCCGCTTTGCGAATATCGCAGTGGAATATTCCTCGATTCGTCGTCGTCGTCTGAAATACTCACTCGACGCGGTACCCGCTAAGGTGCCGATTATTCCGAAAAGTGGGCCGCTTATGACGATGAGCGTGTTCATTTAGCCCTCCTAGCGGAAGCCAATCGTTCTTTAGGTGGGAAAACAAGGCCGCCATACTACCAGGTCCGTCTATGGGAGATCGCCGATGGCCAACGAAACCGTGCAGCTCGCCCGCTACGCCGCTGGGCTGCGCTATGAGGATTTGCCGGCGGCGGTCGTCGCCAAGGCCAAGGACGTCGTCGCCGACACGGTGGCGGCGTGCATTTGCGGCGCGGACATGCCGTGGAGCCGCATCGTCATCGATTATGCCGAGCGCACCGGGCCCGGCGGGCGAGCCAAAATCCTCGGCCGCGGCACCTCGGTGCAGGCTCCCTCAGCGGCGCTGGCCAACGGCGCGCTGGCGCATGCCTTCGAGCTGGACAGCCTGACCCGGCCCGGCGCTGGGGCGCATCCCGGCGCGACCGTATTGCCGCCGGCCCTTGCCATCGCGCAGGAGGTGGGCGCGACCGGCAAGGCGCTGATCGCCGCGGTGGTCGCCGGCAATGAGGTGATGATCCGCATCGGCCGCGCCACCGGCCACACCAACGAGGCGCGCGGCTTTCACGCGCCGGGCACCACCGGCCCGTTCGGCGCGGCGGTCGCCTGCGGGCTGCTGCTGGGCCTCGACGAGCGCCGGATGACCAACGCGCTCGGCATCGCCGGGTCGCTCGCCGGCGGGTTGCTCGAATTCGCCAAGGGCAATGGCGGCATG
This sequence comes from Allostellaceae bacterium, assembly GCA_035604035.1. Taxonomy (GTDB): domain Bacteria; phylum Pseudomonadota; class Alphaproteobacteria; order ATCC43930; family CGMCC-115725; genus DATARH01. The sequence continues at coordinate 7,630 of DATNJF010000097.1, forward strand.
GTCAAACGGCTGCATCTCGGCCGCGCGTCGGAGGCCGGGGTGATGGCGGCGAGCCTCGCCAAGGGCGGCTTCGAGGCCCCGCGCACCGTCATCGAGGGTGAGTTCGGCTTTCTTCGCGTGTTCTGCACCGAGTGGGATGAGACCCATCTCACAAAGGGGCTCGGCAGCGATTTTGTGACGATGAGCGCGGTGCTGAAGCGCTACCCGTGCCACGCCACCGCGCATGCCGCGGTCAAGGCGGTGCGCGACCTCCAGGCGGCGCACAAATTTACCGGCAGCGATGTCGCCGCGATCACCATCACCGGCACGCCGCGCATGGTCGAGCGTCACAACATCCTGGAGCCGCCCGATCTGATGCTGGCGCAGTATTCGATCCCGTTCTGCGTCGCGCTGGCCTTGTTCCGCGAGGCGCGCGACCCCGAGAGCTACGACGAGGCCGCGCTCGCCGACCCGGCGATCCGCGCGCTCACCCGCAAGGTCAAGCTGGTGCCGGAGGCCGGCGACGGGCATGGCGCAATGGGGAGCCGCGTCACGATCGCGCTCGCCGACGGCCGCACATTCGAGCAGCACGAGGCTGGCGGCATGCTCGAAGCGGGCGAGCTGCCCGACAAGTTCGCCCGGCTCACCCGCAAGGCGATGGCCGGCTCCGGCGGTGGGGCCGGGGTCTACAAGCGGCTGATGGCGCTCGAGGACGAGGCGGCGCTCGATTGGCTCGGCTAGGGCACGCGGCCTACGCCACTTCCAACTGTTGCGCGGAGCCCTCCCGGTTGACCCGCCACCCGGGAAGCGTGATCGAGACGGTTGTTCCCTCGCCGAGCTCGCTGGTCACGTTCAGCGTTCCGCCGTGCTTCTCGATCAGCATCTTGGCGAGCGGCAGGCCGATGCCGGTGCCGTTGTTAGCGTGCGAGGGGTCGCCGTCGATATGGCGGAACGGTTCGAGCGCGATCGGAATATGCTCCGCCCGCATGCCGATTCCGCGATCGGTGACGGCGATCGTCAGATCGTCGTCGGTGAACTCGGCCCGCATTTCGACGGCGTCGCCGCCGCACGAGAACTTGACGGCATTGGACAGCAAGTTGAGCAGCGCCTGCTTGAGCCGTACGCCGTCAGCGGTCAGCGACAGATTGCCTACGGCGATCGCCGTATGAAGCGTCAGCCGCTTCTCGGCGAGTTCTCCCCGCATCAGCTCGCCGCATTCGTGAAGCAGGGGACCCAGATCGACCGTTGCCTCGTCCAGATCGAGCTGGCCGGAAATGACGTTCGACAAGTCGAGCACCTCGTTCACCAGCCCGAGGAGATGGCGCCCGGCGGTGTTGATGTGGGCGGCATATTGCCGGTTGGCCGCGGCCGCGTCGGGCCCGAAAAACCCGCCGGCGATGACGTCGGAAAAGCCGATGATCGCGTTCAGCGGCGTGCGCAGCTCGTGGCTCATATGGGCGAGGAATTCGGTTTTCGCGCGGTTCGCGAGCTCGGCCTCCGCTCGCGCTTGTGTGGCTTCCTGTTCGCTGCGAACCAGGGCGGTGAAGCTCTCCTCCAGTGTCTCGACACGATACTTGAGGACGTCGCGGATGCTGATGATGCCGCGGAGTTTGTCGTCTTGAAGGACTGGGAGATGGCGGATGCGGTGGAACGCCATCAACGACAGCGCCTCGCCAATCTCGGTCTCGGGGGTACAGGTGACGACGGAACAGGTCATCAGATCGCGGACCCTGATGCGCCGCACGCTGCCGCCGAATTCGTTCAGGGAGCGGATGATATCGCGCTCGGAGATGATTCCGAGCAAGGTGCCGTGGAAATCGGTCACCAGGATCGCTCCGACATTCCAGGACGCGAGCAAGGCCGTGGCTTTGCTGACTGGCCAATCAGGACTGATCTCGTGAACGTGGCGACCCTTGCGGTCGAGGATTTCGTCAACGATCAACCTGCACCTCCGTCGCGAAGGGGCAAGTGCGGGGTTGCCCAGCCGGATAACCGAATCGGGCTAGACCCAGGCTAGTTTCCCCCAATGTCGCTTGGGACTATCGCGTGACGCGCCTAAGACTTGGTAAATGGCTCGGCTTGGAGGCGAAGCCCAGCGGCGCCCGGCCACCGGCGCGGGTTGCATCGTTTCAGCCGGTCTTCCAGCGTCAGAGAGTTCGCCCGGTAGTCGGCGAGCTGAGGTTTCCATTGGACGGATCGGGCGTCGATGTTGGCAGCGCGGCTGCGGCGCGCTACATCAACGTGTCGATGCGGCTGAAGGAGGCGGCGATGTTCGGAATGATGCGCAAGAAGCTCGAAATCCCGCCGCCGGAGCAGTGCCTGCCCGGCCGAGCGATAAAGATGCCGGTGCCTCCACGCCACTTCGTCAACGGCAACCCGTTGGAAGGCCCCTATCCGGCGGGGCTGGAGATGGCGGTGTTTGGGCTCGGTTGCTTCTGGGGCGCCGAGCGCAAGTTCTGGGAGGCGGCGGGGGTGTGGACGACCGCGGTCGGCTATGCCGGCGGCTCGACCCTGAACCCAACCTATGAGGAAGTGTGCAGCGGGCTCACCGGTCATACCGAGGCCGTGCTCGTGGTCTTCGACCCGAAGCAGATCAGCTACGACGGGCTGTTGAAGATATTCTGGGAGAGCCACGACCCGACCCAGGGCATGCGCCAGGGCAACGATGTCGGGACGCAGTATCGCTCGGCGATCTACACCTATTCGCCCGAGCAGCTTCGCGCCGCCGAGGCCTCGCGCGAGCGGTTTCAGCCTCGGCTCAAGAGTGCGGGCTACAACGCGATCACCACCGAAATTCGCGAGGCGCCGCAATTCTATTTCGCCGAGGACTACCACCAGCAATATCTGGCCAAGAACCCGTTCGGCTATTGCGGGCTCGGCGGGACCGGGGTCAGCTGCCCGGTAGGGACGACCGTCGCGGCTGAATGACGCCGCGCACGGAGCGGCGGAATGCAGTTCGGCGTCCAGTTCTTCCCTGACGTGCGGCCCGAGGATCGCTCGGCCGAGCAGTATTTCCGCGAGGCGCTCGACATTTGCGCGGAGTCCGACCGGCTCGGCTTTTCGCATATCCGCATCGTCGAGCATTACTTCCACTATTACGGTGGCTACAGCCCCAATCCAATCGTCTTTCTCGCCGCCGCCGCGCAACGCACCAAGCGGGCGCGGCTCGTCACCGGCGCGGTGCTGCCGGCGTTCAACAATCCGCTCAAGCTGGCGGGTGAGATCGCCATGCTCGACGCGATCTCGGGCGGGCGGCTCGATGTCGGCTTCGCCCGGGCCTTTCTGCCGCACGAGTTTCGCCGCTTTGGCCGCTCGCCCGACGAGTCGGTGGCGCGGTTTCGCGAGGGGATCGAGCAGGTCGACCTGTTGCTGCGGGAGGAGAGCGTCAGCCATCGCGGGCGCTTCCACCAAATCGAGAACACCACCTCGCTGCCGCGCCCGACCCAGCGTCCGCGCCCGAAATTTTATGTCGCAGCGCTCAACACTCCGGAGTCTTTCGAGTTTGCCGGAAGGATGGGGCACTCGGTGATGGCGATCGCCTTTGTCGCCGACAAGATGCGGCCGCTGCTCTCGGCCTATCGCGAGGCCTGGAAGGCGGCGGGACATCCTGGCCGGGGCGAGGTAATGATCGCCTTCCACATGTTCTGCGACCGCGACGGCGAGCGCGCCCGCGCGATTGCAGCGCCGCTCATCGACAACTACCTCGGTTCTCTGGTCGACGCCGCGTCCGACTGGCTCGACGGCCGCACATCGCGGGATTATCCGGGCTACGACAAGGTCATCGCCGGGCTGCGCGCATCGAACGCGGCGGACCAGATGGAAAGCGGCGCCGCCTGGGTCGGCACCCCCGACGAGATCGCCGCCACGGTAGCCCGTATGAACGCGGATTTTGGCGGCTTCGAGCACGCCTCGCTGCAGGTTAATTTCAACCTGATGCCATTTGATCTCGCGATGGGGTCGATGCGGCTTTTTGCCAGCGAGGTGATGCCGCGGTTTGTGGCCTGAGGGCTTACCAGAACCGCTCGGCGTTTCTCAATTCACTGACGTGCTGGCGCAGGCGGTGCTCCTTGCGGCCGAGCCGGCGCCTGTGCCAGGCCAGCACACGGCATCCGGCGCGGGCGATCCGTGACCGCGACCCGGGCCGGGCCAGAGCGGTGACGATGCCGCGGCCGACACGCACGTCGTTGATGTCGCCGAGATCGTCCTGCAGGCGCTTTAGCCTTTGTACGAAATGACGGGTTTTGCTGGCGTCGTAGAGACCGCCGAGCAGCTCCGTCGTGTAGCGCAATTTCTTCAGGGCGATGCGCAGCCTGTGGCGCTGTCTGACCGACTGGCTGGAGAAGTCCCGGCTGCGCTTCTCGGCCTTTTGCCGGCAGCGTTCGAGCAGCAGCGGAGCGATCTCTTCAATCGGCCGATCGAGTGCGTCACCTGCGCCCGCGACGCGCCACTCGCGGCCGTCGAACCAGCGCAGCAGCGCCAGCATCGTCTCGGTGTAGCGGGTGGACGAAATCGTCTTGACGACCCCCTTGTGCGCCACGCGCCGACGCCGCGCGATCGCCAGGCCCAGGCTGTCGAGCTCGCTCGACTGCGGTAGCGCCGCCCGCACCGGCCGCAGCAACCCGCTGGCAAAGACGTCGAGGTTGCGGGTGTCGCCGAGGAAGTCGGCGAACCAGCGCAGCTCGGCCGAGGCCCAGCGGCGCTGCTCTCGCGGCAGCAGCGGGGCGAAGGCCGAGAGGATCGCGCGCAGCCGGCGCACCGCGACGCGCATCTGGTGGATGCCTTCGGCGTCGCCGGCCAGGGCCGCATCCTCGTTGCGCAGCATATGGTCGAGGCAGGCGCGCCCGATGCGCTGCAAGGCGACCTCGGCGCTGCTCCCGGGTCGTAGGTCGAGCGCGGCGGCGTGAACCGCCTTGGCTGGACCGTGGTCATGGTTGCTGAGGCGATAGCCGCGTTCGGCCTTGCTGCGCGGCTGAAGGCGCAACGGCGCGACGTGAAGCAGCTTGAGCGCGACATCGTACAACGCGCTCGGCGCGCCGCTTTTCAGCTCGAGCTCAACTTCGCTGATCCGCGTCGGCGGGGTGTTCTCGCCATTGCTGATACGGCCGCGGTCGATCGCCGCCTCGATCCGCGTCGCCGGCTCGGGTGCCAATGGGATGGTCGTGCGGGTCACCTCGGTGCGGAACAGGGGACGCAGCTGCTCGGCGATTTCCGGGGAGAAAAAGGGACCGGTTTGCGCGGCCTGGGGGTCCGGGCGCTCGCCCGCGACCGCGTCTTCCCATTCGCCGCGCGCGAGCTCGCCAACCTCTCCCGCGGCTTTGACGGTCTGCACATAATGCCGGCCATGGCGGCGCACGCGCAGGCTCGATCCTCGCCGCGCCAGGGCGTGATCGGGAGTGTCGTAGTAGGTGCTGACCAGGCGCGCGCGCGACACGCCGTTGCCACCTGCCATCGCTTCGAGCGCACGCCGCACCGCCGGCAGGTCGCCGGTGCGGGCAGCCAGCTTAAGTTCGGTCTCTGTCGCGATCTGGTGCCCCCTTCGGGGGATGAAGGCAGTGCAACACGGAGGTCACCGAATTCTCATGCTGCTGTCAAGTCTCTCAATTGCCGCGCAAGCCGTACGTGGGTTCGGCTACTCAGGCGATAGCGTTTGAGTTCAGGACGCCGATCAGCGCGGCGGTGGCGGCGGCGGTGGTGGAGGCGGTGGTGGTGACGGAGGAGGGGGTGGCGGTGGGGGCGATTGAGGTTTGTTGTTGACCGTAATGGTGTGGCCGTGACTGAAAGCGCTGTTGATGCCGAGCGTCGTTTGAAGCGTGTTGGGGTTCAGGTCGGGCGGCGGGGTAAAGGGAGGGACGTGATGGAGCGCCGACCAATCGCTGCCGCCGGGATTGCCCGATAGGATGTTCGGCAGCCCGCTGCTGAGGACAACCCAATCGGTCGGGAGAGTCTGCGACCCGCCATGGCCAGTGCTGGAGAGCGCGGCGAGGATTTGCGCAATCCAGCCTGACGGAGCCGGACCGGGGTTCGAAGCCGGGGCTCCGGGGTACGGAATGCTGACGAAGAAGCCGGGGCGGGTGATGATCTGGGGCGTGCAGCTGGGGCAGGCCGGGGTCACTCTAACTTCGTCGCCGTAAACGAGCGCCACATCGAGCTGCCCTGCGGGCGTCAGCCATGCCAGAACAACCGCGCCGCGGATGCCGAGCGTCCCCGACGGGGTGACCAACGATACCGCATTGGCGTTTTTGGAGAGCGCCCCGCCGACATAGCGCAGGATGCCCTTGGTGGCGCTCATCGTCAGCTTGCCGGTGCTGGTCGAGGGGTCGAACACGAAATCGTCGATCGTCAGATCGGCGTTCTCGCCGATTGTCAGAGACGATTGGTCGAGAAACAGGAGCTGGGTCTGCCCCGTCGGGCCGGTGGTAACCCGCTCGTTATGGACGACGTCCTGGCCGATCACGACCTGCCGCAGGGCCGCGCCGGGAGGCGTGCCGCTGGTGTCGGGGTTGACCGCGGTGGCGGCGCCGACCTTCTCCTGCGCCAGGGCGAGAGGGCTCGCGGTGAGGAGTAGCGAAGCGGCGAGCGGACCGACGAGCCGGCGGGGGGTGACGATGCGGGCGGTCATGGCATACCCCTAAAAGCGGATTTGCGGACCGAAGAGGACCGTGTTGCTGGTGTATCCGTATATCGGAAGATTGGATAACACGACGTCGCGTTCAAGCTGCAGCACGAGCGAGATACTGGGCGCGACCGGAAAATATTGAGTGATCCCGAAGCGCCAATGCCGGTCGTAGCGGCTGCTGCTCGAGGGCGTCGTGGTGCTTCCGTTGATGCTGCAACACGGGTCGGGCGCCTCGTAAATCGACCAGCTGCGGCTGCCAAAAAACTCGGTTTCGAGCGGTAATTTGATGATCCCGGTCGGGTCGGCGTAGCTCACCCGGTACGACGCGGAGACGGCATAGGTCTTGTTGCTGAAATAATTGAACCGGGTGGACTGATCGAGAAAGTCGAACTCGCCGGTGAGAACCGAATTTTCGGTCACCGGCTCTTTTAGCGCCAGGATCACCAGATTGTCGTTGCCGGTGAGGCCGATCGAGGCCGGCCGGCCCGCCGCCGCGGTGAAGTTCTTATCGCGGAACTCGTAGGCGATCCGGGCTGAGAGATCGCCCCAGAGGACGGCCGTCCCTTCGACTCCGCCGCCGACGGTATAGAAATATTGCTGTTCGCCGAGACCGACCTCGTCGACGATCAGGTAGGGCTTTAATGAGGCCCATTGCACAAACGGTATTCCCAGGTTCGGAAAGCGGAAGCGCGGCCCCGCGGTCGCCTCGCCGAAATCGAGGTCGAACGCGCTGTTCTTGAAATAGTGGTTGACGAGGCCGGCGCCGCCGATTTCGAGCGCATCGCGGTTTTGGGTGCCCAGATCGTAGCTGTAGAGGGCGCCGGCGGCGGAAAACAGATTGCCGCCCGCTTGACGTGAGAACTGAGTGCTGAGGAGCTGGTTGGCGACCGCCGATTGAATCAAGCCCGAGCCTGACGAAACGGTCATGTCCGACTGGTATTGGGCGCCGAACAGCAGATAGCCGGTCAGCCGTTGCGGGGCATCGATCACGGCGATTTTCGCCAGATATCGGTCGACGCGGGCTTGCACGTCGGGCGGCGGGTTGAGCGCGGCCGCCCTCTGCAGATAGCTGCGCGCCGCCTCGAACGAGCCCATCCGGTAGTAAAGAACGCCGAGCTCGAGATCGACGCGCGGGAGATTGGGATTGAACAGCAGCAGGCGCTCAAGTGCCGATACCGCCGCCTCGTTGTCACCGAGGCGCACCGAGATGTCGGCGTAGGCGAAGGTCACCGACAGGTTCGCCGGCTCGCGCAACATCTGCTGGAACAGCGCGTTTTTTTGCGCCGTCAGCGCCGGGACGTCGCTATTAGGAGTCTGCGCGTTTGCCGCCGCTGGCACGCTCGCCAGCCACAGGATCGCCAAAACCACGCCGATCCGTTTCAACGCCGCGCCCATGCCCATTCGCCCAGGGTAACAAACAGGCAGCGCCGCTGCCATTACCTAAAGGCGAAAATGTGCCAGATCAGAATGGGATGCCACCGATCACCGTGGTGCGATGCATCAACCGCCGCTGCGGCGGCGCGTAGTCGCAGATCGCCAGATGCATCGCGCTGGCGTTGTCCCACATCACCAGATCGCCCACCCGCCAACGGTGGCGATAGCAGAATTCGGGCTTCACGCAGTGCGAATCGAGCTCGGCGATGAGGCCCAGCGCCTCGTCCTCGGGCATACCCTCGATGCCGATGCACTCGCCGGCGGTGACGTAAATCGCCTTGCGTCCGGTATAGGGATGGGTGCGCACGATCGGGTGCGCGACATCGGGCGTTTCGGCGAGTTGCGCAGCACTCAGCTTCGGGCGTGGGCTGTTCTCGATACGGCGCCGCGATGAGTAGCGGTGGATCGCCTTCAGCCCCTGGAGCCGCTGTTTCATCGACGCCGGCAGCGCTTCATAGGCGGCGACGCAGTTGGCGAAGATCGTGTCGCCGAGCACGGTGCCGTTCGCGTCGCGCGGCACCTCCTTGGCATAGAGCAGCGAGCAGCGGCTTGGATTTTTGCGATAGGAGACGTCGCTGTGCCAGGTGAAGCCGGCATCGGCGAGGCCGATATGCTCGCCCTCGGCATTCTTGATGTTCGAAACCAGCAGGAGCTCGGGATAGCCGGGCAGCAGGTACTTCTTGACGATATGCACTTCGAGCTCGCCGAATCGGCGGCTGAAGGCGATGTGCTGTTCTTCGGTCAGGGTCTGGCCGCGAAAGAACACGACGATATTGTCGTGGAAGATTTGTTCGAGCTCGCGGAAGATCGGCTCGTCGAGCGGCCCCGACAAATCGAAGGCGATT
>DATNJF010000098.1:0-42534 GCA_035604035.1 Allostellaceae bacterium
CGGTCGAGCCGGAGGCGAGCCTCGCCGCATCGCGCGCCATCGATTTCGTCGCCCGCGAGGAGTTCGACTTCACGATCAAGGAGGTGGCCAACGGTCGCGCCTTCGCCGATATCGACGGCCTCAGCTACCGCAACCCCGCCGGCGACATCGTCCACAACCGCGAGCGGGCGATCCTCGAAAATATGGACGAGCTGCCGTTCGTCACCGAAGTCTATAAGCGCGACCTCAGGATCGAGGACTATTTCATCGGCTACCTTAAGCACCCTTACGTCTCGCTCTACACTGGGCGTGGCTGCAAGTCGCGCTGCACCTTCTGCCTGTGGCCGCAGACGGTCGGCGGGCACCGCTACCGGGTGCGCAGCGTCGAGCACGTGATCGAGGAAATTCGCCAGGCGAAGGCGCACTTCCCGCAGGTAAAGGAGTTCTTCTTCGACGACGACACCTTCACCGATAATTTGCCGCGCGCCGAGGCGATCGCGAAGGAGCTCGGCAAGCTCGGAGTGACATGGTCGTGCAACGCCAAGGCGAACGTGCCGCGCGCGACGCTCGAGGTGCTGCGCGACAACGGCCTGCGGTTGCTGCTGGTCGGTTACGAGACCGGCAACCAGCAGATCCTCTACAACATCAAGAAGGGCATGCGGGTCGACGTGGCGCGCCGTTTCACCAAGGATTGCCACGAGCTCGGCATCACTATCCACGGCACCTTCATCCTCGGTCTTCCCGGCGAAAGCCGCGAGACGATCGAGGAGACGATCAACTTCGCCGCCGACATCAACCCGCACACGATCCAGGTGTCGCTGGCCGCGCCCTATCCCGGCACCGAGCTCTACCGCCAGGCGGTGGAGAATGGCTGGCTCGATACCGAGCACGCCGAGCTGATCGACGACAATGGCGTGCAGATCGCGCCGCTGCATTACGAGCACCTGACCCACACCGAGATCTTCGATTCGGTCGAGACCTTCTATAAGCGATTCTATTTCCGCAGGAAGAAGATCGCCTCGCTGGTCGGCGAGATGATCCGCAGCCCGGAGATGATGCGCCGCCGGCTGCGCGAAGGCGTTGAATTCTTCCAGTTCCTGCGCCATCGGGAGATGGCGAACTAAGTTCTCGGCGGCCCCAGCAGCGCCGGCAGGATGAAAAGCGTGCAGAACACCGTGCAGGCGAGCGAGATCGTCAACAGCAAGCCCATATCGGCTTCGCCCGGGTCGGGCGACAGCGCGAGGCTGCCGAAGGCGCACATCGTCGTCAGCGCGCTGAAAACGACGGCGCGTGCGGTCGACGATTGTAGGTGATCGGCGAGCCCAGCCCGCCAGTTCATCACGAAGTAGATGTCGAAGGCGACGCCGATGCCGAGCAACAGCGGCAGGGCGATAATGTTGGCGTAATTGAGCCTGATCCCGGCGATGACGGTAATCGCCATGGTCAAGAGCGCGGCGAGTAGCAGTGGCGCGATCACGAGGGCGACGTCGCGCGGGCGGCGCAGCACCGCGGTGAGGAGCAGGGTGATCACCGCCACGGCGATGATGCCGGCCTCGACAAACGCCGAGCTGATGAGGCGCCCGGCCTCGAGGATGGTGACCGGCGTGCCTGTGGCTTGCGGGGCGGCGCTATGCACTGCTTCGACAAAGAGCTTGAGGACGGTGGGGTCGTGGGCGTCGCCCGTGGGAAACACCTCGACACGCGCGGCGCCGTCCGGAGCGATCCAGCTCGCGCGCAATTCCGCCGGCAGGTCGGTGAGCGCGACCTCGTTCGCCTGGATCAATTGTCCGAGCAGTTCGATCCGGTGCAGCAGCCCCGATAGCAGCGCCTTCTGCAGGGTGGGGATGATCGCTGGCCCGCGCGAGCCGGCCGCGTCGAGCGCCGCCGCCAGCTGCGCAGTCGGCGCGTCGCCCGGATGCGCGGCGACAAATTTCTCCAGCGCCTTGGCGCAACCGGCGAGCGCGGCCATCGTCTCTGTGTCGTTCGGCGGCGGCAGGATCGTCGCCGGCGTCAGGCTTGGGCCGAGCAGCAGGCCCAGATCGGCGAGTATCGCCAGTTTTTCGGGCTGGTGCGCCGGGACGAAGCTCGCCGCGGTGATCGTCATCGACACCTCGGGCAATTGCTCGAGCTTGTCGGCGAGCGCCTGCGCCGCGTCGAGGCTCGACGCCAGGATTTCGGCGGTGTAGGGCGTCGTCTGCGGGTCCTTCATCAGGTCGGTGATCGTCTGCATCGCCTCGCTATGCGGGTTCTTGAGGTCGAGCGGATCGGAGTCAAAGCTGATCCGTGGCAACAGCGCGAGGGCGCCGGCGGCGAGAATCGCGGCGCCGGCGATGACCCAGCGGCGGCGCTGTCGCAAGAAGCGGTCGACCGGCGCGGCGCGGGTAAAGCCGACCGCCTCGGCTTCCGGCTTTGGCCGCAACAGCGTTAGCAGCGCCGGCAGCAGCGTGAAGTTGAGCGCGATCGCGATGCCCATGCCGATGCCGGCGATCCAGCCCAGCTCGCGCACACCGACATAGGGGGTCGGCACGAAGGACAAAAAGCCGATGGCGGTCGCGGCGGCGGCGAGCGCCAATGACGGGCCGATCGTCCGCGCCGCGGCGGCGAGCGCGGTGTCGAGCGCGCCGGTCTGGTGCCGCTGGTCGCGGTAGCGGATCGAAAACTGGATGCTGAAATCGACCGCCAGGCCGACGAACAGCACGCCGAACGCCACCGAGATCACATTCAAAGTGCCGATCGCCAAGGCGGCGAAGGCGCCGGTCAGCACCAGCCCGCACGCGACTGTCACGACGCAGGCGATGACCAGACGCGGCGAGCGCAACCCGGCGAAGAGGATTACCAGCATCGACCCAATCGACAGGAGGGCCGAGCTCAGCGCGCCTTTGCGCAAGGTCGCGAACTGGTCATCGTCAAGCGCGACCGAGCCGGTGATGCGCACCCGAACGCCGTTCTCCGGCGTCAATCCGAGCTCTGCGGCGACGCGTTGGACTTCGGTGGTCGCTTTTGCCCCCGGTTCGAGCGAGTGATAATCGAGCACCGGCTGCACCAGCACGAATTTGCGCAATGCGCGCGGGTCGGGTTTGGCGCCAGACAGCATGGCCTGCCACGACAGGCTGACCGGCTTACCGGCGACGACGCCATCGACGATGTCGGCGAGTTTGGCGAGGGTCGGGTCGAGCTTGTCGATCGAGACATCGCCGCGCGTCGCGCCCTCGGTGAAGAGCTTGATGGTGTCGAAGAGGCCGCGAAGGCTCGGATCGGCGGCAAGGCTGCCGAGCAGCGGCTGCGCCGCGACCAGTTGCTGCGACAGCGCGTTAAGCTCGTCAACCGACAGGAACAAGAGCCCGTTCTTATCGAAGAACGGTCCCCCGTCGGGCCGCCGTACGCTCTTGAAGAAGGTCGGTTCGGCGCCGAGCCGGCCGGCAAGAAGCCGCGCCGCATCGTCGGCAATCTCCCCGGTGGTCCCGTCGATGACGACCGCCAGAAGGTCTGCGTTCTGCGGGAATGCGCGGTCGAGCGCCAACTCGTTCTGACGCCATGCCAGATCGCTTGGCAGCAGGTTCTCGATATTGGTGTCGATGGATAGATGGCCGGCCGCGTACCAGCCGGCGGCGAGTGTCAGCATGAGCGCCGCGACGACGTGCACGACGGGACGGCGGCGGGCGGCATCGACGAGGCGAACGATGAGCGCGGCGATCACAAGGCCTCGGCGAGCGACGGTGGAGGAGCAGGAGCCGGCCGGCCCCGAGCCCCCAATTAAGCGCAAATTAAGGCGAAGGGGTGCACAAAATGCCGCGAAATCTCCCGTGTCAGGTCACATTCCGGACATGCTTGGCGATGATGCTGCACAGAACGGAATGTGTAGGAGGGGATCATGGCCGACCGCGAATGCTGCCGCTATGAACCGAGCCTCGATGAGCTGCTCGACGACGAGATGATGCAGCCGGTGCTGCAGAGCGCCGGGCTCGACCGCGAACGCTTCCACGACCTGCTGGTCGAGACCGGTGAGCGGGTACGCCTGTCGCGCGAATCGGAGTAACGCGACCTAAAGCGCGGCGAATTCGAGCCGCACCGTCAATCCTGGATGATTGTCACCAAGCTGGATGGTGCCGTTGTGCAATCGCGCGACGGCGCGCACCAAGCTGAGGCCCAGCCCGTTGCCCGGCGTGCTGCGGCTCGGCTCAAGGCGGACGAAGCGGTCGAGTACCGCTTCCCGCTCGCCTTCCGGGATGCCGGGACCGCTGTCGGACACTTCGAGCGCGGCGCGGCCATCGTGCTGATGGGCCGATAGCGTTACCTCCCCGCCGCCGTATTTCAGCGCGTTGTCGAGCAAATTGGCGACCGCCTGTGATAAGAGATGGCGGTCGCCGCGAATCATGATCCCAGGCTCGACATCGAGCTTCAGCGCGCAGCCTTGTTCCTCGGCGACCGGCTCGTAGAGCTCGGCGGCGGCGCGCGCCGTCTGCGCCAGGTCCAGCGGCTCGGCCGCGTTGCGCCGGGTGCCCGACTCGGCCTCGGCGATGTTGAGCAGCGCGTTGAACGTCGTCAGCAGCCGGTCGGCTTCGTCGATCGCGGCGCGCACCGCCTCGCTCTGCGCCGCCGCGTCGGGCGCGCCCAAGAGGCTCAATTCCAGCCGCGCGCGCAGCCGCGACAGCGGCGTGCGCAAATCGTGCGCGATGTTGTCGGAGACCTCGCGTATTCCCGCCATCAGCCGCTCGATCTGGTCGAGCATATTGTTGAGGTTGGTGGCGAGCTGATCGAACTCGTCGCTGGTGCCCCTCAACGGCACGCGCTCGGAGAGATTGCCGCCCATCACCCGCTCGGCGGTGCGGTTGACCTCCTCGACCCGGCGCAACAGGCTGCGGCCCATCACCGCGCCGCCGCCGATACCGGCGCAGAGCGCCAGCAGCCCGGCCCACAGCAAAGCCGCCTTGACCCGCTCGCGGAACAGCGCCGCGTCGCTGATGTCGCGGGCGACGAGCAGACGGTAGCCCTGCGGGATCACCAACAGCGCGCCCTGCGCCGGGTGCATTTCGGTGTGGTCCTTGATCTTCACCGAGACACGGAAGCTGAGCGGTCCCGGCGCCACCGGCTTGCCCTCGGGCCAGCCCGCAATGTTGCCGGCGAGTGGATGCCCATCGGGATTGGTGACGAGGTAGAGCATCCCGTCGCCACGATCGCCGGCGCTGCGCGCGGCGACGATCTGGAGGAGACCCGAGAGGCCACGTTGGTCGTATTGCTCGGCAAGCCCGGCGATCTCGGCGTCGAGCGTGGCCTGAGTCTGACGCTCGACGAAATCGGCGCTCATCCAATAGATGAAAACCAGCACGCCCAGGACCGAGACCGCGAATACCGCGAAGTACAGGGTCGCCAGGCGAAACGCATGCGTTCGCACCAGCCGGTGTATCTGGGACAGGAGCCGCGGCATCGCCGCCTAGTCCGAGGCGCGCAGGCTATAGCCGGCGCCGCGCACGGTATGCAGCAGCGGCCGTTCGAAGCCACGGTCGATCTTTTGTCTCAGCCGGCTCACATGCACGTCGATGACATTGGTCTGCGGGTCGAAATGGTAATCCCACACATGTTCCAAGAGCATCGTGCGGGTGACGACATGCCCGGCATTGCGCATCAAATATTCGAGCAGCTGGAACTCGCGGGGCAACAGGTCGATCACCGTCTCGCCGCGCTTCACCGAACGCGTGAGCAGATCAAGCTCGAGATCGGCAACGCGCAGTTTGGTGGTTGCCACCGCCGCCCCGCCGCGGCGCAACAGCGCCTCGATTCGCGCCACCAGCTCGCTGAACGCGAAGGGCTTCACCAGATAGTCGTCGCCGCCAGCGCGAAGCCCTTTGACCCGGTCGTCGACGCTGCCCAAAGCCGAGAGGATCAGTGATGGTGTGCCGATCTCGGCGGCGCGCAAGGCGCCCAACAGCGCCAGCCCATCCATCCCAGGCAGCATGCGGTCGAGGATGATCGCGTCGTAACTCCCCGAGCTAGCGAGGTAGAGGCCCTCGCGGCCATCGCCCGACCGATCAACCGTATAGCCCTTTTCGCTCAGCCCCTTGACCAGGTAGGCGGCGGTCTCGCGGTCGTCCTCGACGACAAGCAGCTTCATCTCGATGCGCTCTGGCTCGGGCGACCTCGTAGAGATCGCCCGAAGGAGATGGTCGCGGCGATCCCGCTCAACAAGCTCGAAGCGGCGCTCAAAAGGCGCCCGATCGGGTGATTCGCTTCTTATTGCGCGCCGCGAGCTGCGGGCGGTTTCGCTTAGATGAGGCTTTCCATGATCTTAAATGGCCTCGGATACGCACGCTGGCGGCGGCGATAGCATCGACTTCGAATTATTGTCGCGGAGGGTTCGCGATGGCCGTTCGAATTCTCAGCATTGTCGCCGGGTTGGGCTTACTCGCCTCGGTCTCGGCACACGCCGCTCAACCGGTCGGTGACATCGTCGACCAGATCCTAAAGACGCTGCCGCCACCCGCTGCCCAACCCGCGCCGCCGCAAGCGCCGCCGACGCCAAGCGCGGACAGCCTGGCGCCTGCCCCGACCCCACCTGCAATCCCGGCGCCGCCAGGACCAAGCACGGCAAGTCTGGCTCCGCCAATCTCCGCTGCCGCGAGTTCCGATCCGATAAGCCTGATCCCGCCGAACCCTGTTTCCGCAAGCCCAATTCCGGTAAGCGTGACCCCTCTGAGCCCTATTCCCGCGACCTCCGCTCCAGCAAAACCGCCTCCGCCGAAACCGGCGTCGTAGAACCGGCGCGCCGATCGGCGCCACTCCCCCTCGTGATCGCCGGCTGGGCACGTCTTGGCTGCGACCCGGCGCCGCAGCAATCATCTGCATCGGTATCGATTTTCGGCTTGACCCGCGCGGCCCGAGCAACGATGTATTGCGTACCAAATCAGTACGAATTGGGCCACTATGATCATTCTGTCGAAACTCGCCGATTACGGCGTCATCGTCGCGACCCATCTGGCGCTCGCGCCCGACCGGCAAGAAAACGCCGCCTCGGTTGCCGCGGCGACGCGGCTGCCGATGGCGACCGTCGCCAAGCTGCTGAAGGCGTTAGCCCATGCCGGGGTGGTCAGCGCGACGCGCGGCGCGGCCGGTGGCTATCGGCTGGCGCGGCCGGCGGCGGCGATCTCGGTCGCCGAGGTCGTTGCCGCGATCGACGGCGATATCGGCCTCACCCAGTGCTCGGTCCATGTCGACGAATGCGCTCACACCAGTTATTGCCCGACCCGGCCGCATTGGGCGGCGATCAACCGCGCCGTCGGCGAGGCGCTCTCGGCAGTGACGCTGGACGAGATGATCTCGCCTTACGCCTTTCTGCCGGCGGCCGGCGTGCCGCAGCATCCGGCGCATGGTTGAGGCGAGAGCATGAGCGCCCCCCTCGATACCCAAATCCCTGCCCTCAACGAAGGCTACAAATACGGTTTCGTCACCGAGATCGAGACTGAGTCAGCCCCGCCCGGCCTCGACGAGGACACGGTGCGGTTCATCTCGGCCAAGAAGGGTGAGCCGGAATGGCTGCTCGACTGGCGCCTCCAGGCGTTTCGCGCCTGGGAGAAGATGGCGGCGCCGAATTGGGCAAAGCTTAACGTCGCGCCGATCGACTATCAGGGTGCGACCTACTGGTCGGCGCCGAAATCGGCCGACGATGCGCCGAAATCGCTCGACGAGGTCGATCCCGAATTGCTGGCGATGTACGAGAAGCTCGGCGTCCCGATGCGCGAGCGCGAGGCGCTGGCCGGGGTCGCGCCAAGAAACGTCGCGGTCGACGCGGTGTTCGACAGCGTCTCGGTGGCCACGACGTTCAAGGGCCAACTCGCGGAATTGGGCATCGTCTTCTGCTCGTTCGGCGAGGCGGTGAGAGAGCACCCGGATCTGGTCCGCCGCTATCTCGGCACCGTGGTGCCGCAGAACGACAATTTCTTCGCCGCGCTCAATTCGGCGGTGTTCAGCGACGGCTCGTTCGCCTACATCCCGCCCGGCGTGCGCTGCCCGATGGAGCTGTCGACCTATTTCCGCATCAACGCGGCGAAGTCGGGCCAGTTCGAGCGCACCCTGCTGATCGCCGACAAGGGCGCCTATGTCAGCTATCTCGAAGGCTGCACCGCGCCGCAGCGCGACGAAAACCAGCTTCATGCGGCGGTGGTCGAGCTGATCGCACACGAGGACGCGCAGATCAAATATTCGACGGTGCAGAACTGGTACCCCGGCGATGCCGAGGGCAAGGGCGGCATCTACAATTTCGTCACCAAGCGCGGCGCCTGCCGCGGCGACCGCGCCAAGATCTCATGGACCCAGGTGGAGACCGGCTCGGCGATCACCTGGAAATACCCGAGCTGCATCCTCGAAGGCGACGACTCGGTCGGCGAATTCTATTCGGTGGCGATCACCAACAACCGCCAGCAGGCCGATACCGGCACCAAGATGATCCATATCGGCAAAAACTCGTCGTCGACGATCATCTCCAAGGGCATCTCGGCCGGGCGCGGCCAGAACACCTATCGCGGCCTGGTGCGGGTGCAGCCGCGTGCCGAGGGCGCGCGCAATTATACGCAATGCGATTCACTGCTGATCGGCGACCGCTGCGGCGCCCATACCGTGCCCTATATCGAAGTGCGCAACCCGTCGGCGCGGGTCGAGCATGAGGCGACAACCTCGAAGATCAGCGAAGACCAGATGTTCTATTGCCGCTCGCGCGGCCTTTCGCAGGAGGACGCGCTGTCGCTGATCGTCAACGGCTTCTGCAAGGAAGTGCTCAAGGAACTGCCGATGGAATTCGCCGTCGAGGCACAAAAGCTTTTGGCCGTGAGCCTCGAAGGCAGCGTCGGCTGATGCTCCAGATCACCAACCTCCACGTCCGGCTCAAGGACGGGCGCGAAATCCTCAAGGGCATCGACCTGACGGTCGCGGCCGGCGAGGTGCACGCGATCATGGGGCCGAACGGCTCGGGCAAAAGCACCTTGGCTGCGGTGCTGGCCGGGCGCGACGGCTACGAGATCACCGAGGGCAGCGTCACCTATCAGGGCCGCGACCTCTTGGCGATGCCGGCCGACGAGCGGGCACGCGAGGGCGTGTTCCTCGCCTTCCAGTACCCGGTCGAGATCCCCGGCGTGAACAACATGTATTTTCTGCGCGCCGCGCTTAACGCCGGGCGCCGCCACCGCGGCGAACCCGAGCTCGACGCCGGCCAGTTTCTGCGCGCGGTGCGCGGCAAGCTGAAGCTGCTGGAGATCAGCGAAGATTTGATGCAGCGCGCGGTCAATGTCGGGTTCTCGGGCGGCGAGAAGAAGCGCAACGAGATCTTCCAGATGGCGATGCTGGAGCCGCGCCTGGCGATCCTCGACGAGACCGATAGCGGGCTCGACATCGATGCGCTGCGCCTGGTCGCGCGCGGGGTCAATGAATTGCGCGCGCCGGACCGGGCGATCGTGCTGATCACCCACTACCAGCGCCTCCTCGATTACGTCGAGCCCGACCGGGTGCATGTGCTGCAAGGCGGCCGCATCGTCGAAAGCGGCGACAAGAGCCTCGCCGCC
Source organism: Allostellaceae bacterium (assembly GCA_035604035.1). Lineage (GTDB taxonomy): Bacteria > Pseudomonadota > Alphaproteobacteria > ATCC43930 > CGMCC-115725 > DATARH01. Next base: position 9,525 of record DATNJF010000098.1, read on the forward strand.
GAGCTCGAACGCCGTGGTTACGGCGCCGCCGATGCGGCGTGAGGATGCGATGAGCGCGGTTGTCGATTTCCCGGTGAAGCCCGAGGCCCGGCCCTATCTCGAAGCGTTTGCCGAGAGCGCAAGCGAGCCGGACTGGCTGGCGCGGTTCCGCAAGCAGGGCCTCGACCGTTTCGCCCGGCAGGGTTTTCCCAGCCGCCGCAGCGAGAACTGGCGTTATCTCGATCTGCAACCGCTGGAAAAGCAACCGCTGTTGCCGGCCACCGCAGGGCCGTTTGCGGCAGCACCGGAATTGGAACTGACCAGCGCCTGGGTCCGGCTATTTATCGTCGATGGAACTTGCAGAAGCGCCGTGTTCCGCGATCTCCCGGAAGGGATATGGATTGGCTCGATGGAGCGCGCGATCAGGGAGCGCCCCGATTTGGTTCGGTCTGCCGCCACCAGCGACAATAGTGCGGAACGCCCTTTCGCGGCGCTCAATGCTGCACTCTTTGCCGATGGCTTCGTGCTCGATTTCGGGCCGGGTGTCGTACTCGATCGCCCGATTGAGATAGCTCATTTAGCCTCGAATCCTGGGGCGTCGCACACCCGGAGTCTAATCAATCTCGGTGCCGGCAGCCGGGCGACGGTGATTGAAAACTATACGGGTGCCGGCCGGGCTGGCCGTTATTGGCGCAACGATGTCGCCTCGTGGCGCATCGGGGACGGCGCGTCGCTGACCCGCATCGCGCTGATCGAGGAGAGCGCGGACGCGGTGCACCTTGGCGAGGTCACGGCGACATTAGGCACTGGAGCCAAACTCGATGCATTCGCGCTGCTGCTCGGCGGCGGCACGGTGCGGCACGAGGCATCGGTGACGCTCGCCGGCGATCATGCTCAATGCCGCTATGACGGCGCCTTTGTCGTCTCGGGCCGCGAGGAAGCCAACATTGTCACTAACATCGATCACGCTGCGGTCGGCGGCACCACCAGCGAGCTGATCAAGGGCGTCGCGGCCGGCAGCGGGCATGGTGCGTTCCAGGGTAAGATTATTGTGCGGGAAGGCGCGCAGCGGACCGATGCCAAGCAGACCAGCCGCAATTTGATCCTCGGCCGCCGCGCCTCGATCGACACCAAGCCGGAACTCGAAATTCTCGCCGACGACGTCAAATGCGCGCACGGCGCCAGCGTCGGCGACCTCGACGAGGCGGCGCTGTTCTATCTGCGCGCCCGCGGCATCCCGACCGACGAGGCGCATCGACTGCTGGTCGAAGGGTTCTTGCGCGAGCCGGTCGAAGGCGTCGCCGATGCCGCGATCCGCGATCATCTACTCGGGCGTCTCAGCGCGCGGCTGGCGCGGCTGGAGCAATGGACGTGAAGCCGCTCGACCCCAAGGCGCTGCGGCGCCAGTTCCCGGTGTATCAAAACAATCCGGGGCTGGTGTTTCTCGATTCCGGCGCTAGCGCGCAAAAGCCGGCATCGGTGATCGACGGCGTCGCGGAATTCTACCGGCGCGACTACGCCAATGTGCATCGCGGCGTGTATCAGCTGAGCCAGCGCTCGACCGACCATTTCGAGGAGGCGCGTGAGACCGCTCGCGCCTTCCTCAACGCCGCCGACGTCAACGAGGTGATCTTCGTCCGCGGCGCCACCGAGGCGATCAATCTGGTCGCGCAAAGCTGGGGGCCGGAATTCGTCAAAGCCGGCGACGAAATCGTCGTCAGCGACCTCGAGCACCATTCCAACTTCGTGCCGTGGCAGATGCTATGCCAGCGCGTCGGTGTGCGCCTCGTCGTCGCGCCGACCGATGCCAGCGGCGGGTTCGACCTCGCCGCGTTCGAAGCGCTGTTGTCGCCGCGCACCAAGATGGTTGCGGTGACTCATGTGTCAAACGTCACCGGCGCGATCCTGCCGGTCGAGCGCATTGTCGAGCTGGCTCACGCGAAAGGCGCGAAGGTGCTAGTCGACGGCTGCCAGGCCATCCCCAGGATGCTGGTCGATGTCCGGGCGCTCGGCTGCGACTTCTACTGCTTCTCGGGCCACAAGGCCTACGGGCCCTCGGGGATCGGCGTGCTGTGGGGCCGCTACGATCTCTTGGCCGCGATGCCGCCGTGGCAGACTGGCGGCGGCATGATCACGCAGGTGACGCTGGAGCGGACCGAGTTCCAGGAGCCGCCGCACCGCTTCGAGGCCGGCACGCCGGACATATCGGGCGCGGTGGGCTTGAAGTTGGCGCTCGATTTTATCGAGGAGTTGGGCCGCGACCGCATCCGCGAGCATGAGGAGGCGCTGACCGGCTACGCGATCGACCGGCTGTCGCGCATCCCAGACCTCAATCTGCTTCCCGGCGGGCAGCGGCGGCTTTCGGTGTTGTCGTTCAACCTCGACGGTATCCACCCGCATGACGTGGGCACCGTGTTGGATCAGCACGGTGTGGCCGTCAGGGTCGGGCACCATTGCGCGCAGCCGCTGATGGACAAGCTCGGCATCGCCGGCACGGTGCGCGCTTCGTTCGGCGTCTATAACGACAGGGACGATATCGACCGACTCGCCGCCGCGGTCGAGGCGTGCCGGGAGATGTTTTTGCGATGATCGATCTGCGCGACTTGTACCAGGACATCATCCTCGACCATGGCCGGCACCCGCGTAATTTCCGGCCGATCGAGCATCCGACGCACACTGCCAGAGGCCACAACCCGCTGTGCGGCGACCGGGTCACCGTGTACCTGGCGCTTGAGGGCGACAAGATCGCCGATGTCAGCTTCGAGGGGCGCGGCTGCGCGATCTCGACCGCCGCGGCCTCGCTGATGACCGAGGTGCTGAAGGGCAAGACCCTCGCCGAGGCGCGGGCGCTGTTCGCGCAGTTCCACGCCAAGGTCACCGGCGGCGAGGTCGGCGATTTGCCGGAGGCTCTGGAGGAGGATAGCGAGCGCCTGGAGCCGCTGACCGGGGTCAAGGCCTACCCGGCGCGGGTCAAATGCGCGACCCTGCCGTGGCACGCCTTCGAGGCTGCGCTGAAGGGTGGTGCGGCCGAGCCGGTGAAGACGGAGTAGACGCGCGATGACCGACGAAAATCGCGACTATTTTGCCTTCGAGCAGAAGGACCCGCCGCCGGAGCCGGCAGAGGTAGAGACGGTCGAGGAGGTTGTGCGTCCCGAGGGCGAGGACGATCTCACGCTGTTCGATCCGGTGATGGACGCGCTCAAGACCGTGCAGGACCCGGAAATCCCGGTCAACCTCGTCGATCTCGGCCTCATCTACGAGCTGCTGGTCAAGAAGGGCGGCACGGTGTTTGTCGAGATGACCCTGACCACCCCCTCCTGTCCGGTCGCGGCGAGCATGCCGGGCGAGGTCAAGAATGCGATTGCCGCCGTACCCGGCATCGAGGATGTCCGGGTCAAGCTGGTCTGGACCCCGACCTGGACCCAGGATCGCATGAGCGAGGAAGCCCGGCTCGAGCTTGGGCTGATGTGATCGCGAGCCTAGGCGTCGGCGGCGGTCGTGAGGCCACGGCGATTCATCTCCAATCGGGCCTGGGCGACGCGGTTGATTTCAGCGCGGGCCTCCGGGTTCTCGGCCATGAATTGCTCGAAATCGGTCCTGCCCAACTCCAATAGCCGGCAATAGGTCAGCGCGACGACATCGGCGCGCCGCGGCTGTCGCGTCAACAGCGCCATCTCGCCGAAGAAATCGCCCGTGCCGAGCCGCACGCGCTGGCTGGCAAGGCGAACCTCGACCGCACCCGAGGCGATGAAGTAGACCGCGTCGGCGCGTTCGCCCTCCCGCAGGATGACTTCGTTCGGCACGGTGAAGCGCGGCCGCAGCAGCCGCTGCACACGCGCGAGCTGCTGCTTGTCAAGCCCGGCGAGCAGGTCGAGGCCGCCGATCAACCGGCTGGTGTCGAGGCCGAGGTCGAAGCGCGGCCGGTTCTCGGCCCGCCGCGCCTCGTCGACGCTGCGCCGCAAATCGTCGTAGATCTCGCGCGCGATCAGTCCCTCCTCGAACAGGGCCTGGTAGCGGCCCATCTCGCGGCGCGAGGCCGATTGCCGCAGAAACTGTGTCTCCAGCGCCGCGGCGTGGTCGGGATACTGGTTGCGCAGCGCCTCCACCGCCGCGGTAGTCGCCGCGAGCCGTTCGGTTAGGATCGCTTTTGCCAGCTCAGCAATCCGCCGGCCGAAGATGGGGTGTAGGCGCCGGCCGGTGAAGCCGATCAGCTCGGTAATCAAGAGCCGGGTGAACAGCAGCACCTCGAACCGCTCGCCGAGCCGGTCGGCGAGCAACCGCGCCACCCCGAACCGCTTGTAGACCTGGTAGGCGAGGCGGAACGTGAAGCGGAATGACAGCGCCGCTTCCGCTCCGCGCTTGTAGCCCAGCCGCCCAGCGGCCCGCGTCCCTTCGATCAGCGCGTCGGCATCGCGCAACAATATCTGCACGGCGCTGGCTGGCACGGTGCGCTGCGACCAGGCTTCGAGCACCAGCGCCCGCTCCTGGTTGGCAAGCGCCAGGAGGGCGACCGCCAAGCGGGCGCGGCCGCTCAACCCCGCCTCGGCATCGTCGCGCGCGCCTGCCGTGCGGATCCAACTCTCGTAGGGGCCGACCGTCTCGCGGACGGCGGATTCGCTCAGCGCATATTGCTGCGCCGTCTCGCGCACCGCGTCGCACACCTCCTGATAGGCGAGCGCGAGCACCTGGTCGCGCAGTACCCGATCGCGCGGCGACAGCCGGTCGAGGCCCAAGACCCGTATTACCGGCCGCAGCGTCGTGCCGCTGACCAGTAGCGTGAACAGCACCAGCCCGGTGGCGAGCACCGCCACGAAATGTTGCACGCCGGGCGCGAGCGCGCCGTTCTCGCTGACGGCCAGCGCCAGCGCTAGGGTCAAGGCACCGCGTAGCCCGCCCCAGGCGATCGCCAGTTTATAGGGCGTGCCGATCGGCTGGGTCAGGTTGAAGTAGCTCAGCGGCGGCAGCAGCGCGAACAGCACGAACAGCCGCGCGGCCAAGGCCGCGGCGATCAGTACGCCGGTCAGGACGACGTCGTGCCAATCCATGTTGAGGAGCAATCTCGGCACGAGGATCGACGCCAGCACAAACACCAGCGAACGCGCCCAGAACGCGATCTGCTCCCACAGATCGCCGAGGAAAGCCCAATTGTTGGGGCTGATGCGCGCCCGTCCGAGCGCGCTGACCGTCAAGCCGGCGGCTAGCACCGTGACGACGCCAGAGACATGGAACAAGCGCTCGCCGGCGATGAAGGCGAGATAAGCCAGCGCCACCGTCAGGCTCGCCTCGGCGAGCTTGTCGCCGCGCAGCCAGGAGATGGCGTAAAGGAAGATGCGGCCGGCGACGACACCGAGCGCCGCGCCGCCGATGAACGCGATCGAGAACTCGCGGGCCCCGATACCGACATCGGGCTCCCGGCCGGACACGATCATCGCCAGAAGGACGACGAACAAGGCGATCGCCGCGGCGTCGTTGAGGAGCGCCTCGCCTTCGACTAGTCGCGTCAGCCGTGCCGGCGCGCCGACATCGCGAAAGATCGCGATGACCGCCGCGGGGTCGGTGGTGGCCACCACCGATCCGAGGAGCAGGCAGACGACGAGCGGCACGCCGGCCAGGGGCCACAGCGCAAAGCCGATCGCCGCCGTGGTGACGAGGGTGGCGACGATCGCCAACAGCAGGATCGGGGCGGCGTCTTCGAGGATCCGTCGGACGTCGCTGGTGATCCCGGCCTCGAAGACAAGCAGCGGCAGGAAGACGTAGATGATTGTCTCGGAGGTGACCGGCAGGCCTCGGAAAAGCGGAACGGCGCCAGCGAAATCGCTAACGAGTGAGCTATGCGAGAGGAAGCTCGACACGGCGCCAATCGCGATGCCGAAGACGGCGAGCAAGACTGGCGGCGGCAGGCTCAAGCGAGCCGCCAGCGGTTGGATGCCGCCGACAACAACCAGCAGCAAAGCGATGGCGAGCAGGACGAGAGCCACGTCGAGCATGGTGAATTATGCCTGGGCCGTGAAACCCGCTCCTATCGAAATCGGCGATGCGGCTGCCGATTTCGCTATCCGGTGAGCGCGGCGTCGAGGTCGTCGATCAGATCCTGCGGGTCCTCGATCCCGACAGAGAGGCGCAGCAGATCGGCCGGCACCGGCGTCCCCGGGCCTTCGATCGAGGCGCGGTGCTCCATCAGGCTCTCGACACCGCCCAGTGAGGTCGCGCGCTTCCAGATCTCGACGCGCGCGGCGGTGGCGATGGCCGCTTCCTCGCCACCCTTCACCCGGATCGACAGCATGCCGCCGAAGCCGCCCGACATCTGCCGCGCGGCGATGGCGTGGCCGGGATGCGTCGGGAGGCCCGGATAAAGCACGTGCGCGACGTTCGGATGCTTCGCCATCGCCTCGGCGACGAGCTGCGCCGAGCGGCAGGCGCGTTCGACGCGCAGGTGCAGGGTCCGCATGCCACGCAGCAGCAGATAGGCTTCGAGACTGCCAAGGATCGCGCCGCCGCTGCTGCGCCCAGCGACGAGCTTTTGCCAGAACCCGTCGTCGCGCGCGCCGGTGAGGGTGCCAGCGATGACGTCGCTATGGCCGTTGAGATATTTGGTCGCCGAATGCATGACGATGTCGGCGCCCCATTCGATCGGCCGGGTCAGCACCGGGCTGGCGATCGTGCTGTCGACCGCGAGCAGCGCGCCGGCCTGGTGCGCGATCTCGGCGGCGCTGGCGATGTCGGTGATCGACCATAGCGGATTGGCCGGGGTCTCGATCCATACCAGCCGGGTGCGCCCCGGGATGATGGCGTTGCGCAGCGCGTCGAGCGAGGTGGTGTCGACGAAATCGGCCGCGATATGACCGTCGGCGGCGTAGCCGGCCATCCAGCGGCGCAGGCTGTGATACATGACCAGCGGCCCGACGACATGCGCACCAACCGGCAGCGCACGGAACAGGGTCGTCGCCGCCGCCATCCCCGACGACAGCACTAGCGACGCCGCGCCGCCTTCGAGCGCGGTCAGCAGCGCCTGCGGCTGGTCATAGCCCGGATTGTCGGCGCGGGCATAGTTGCGGCCGCGCCGGTATTGGTTATCGGGGTCGCGGATATAGGTCGTCGCCGGCTGGATCGGCAGCACCACCGCGCCGGTCGCGGCATCGGTCCAGCCAAGGCCTTGCGCGGCGATGGTGGCGGGTTTGGGCGGCTGGCGGTTGGATTTCATCGCAAATGCGTCCTTCGAGATGCGCTCTTCGAGCGCTCCTCAGGATGAGGGGCTTTCTTTATGCCATCAAAAACAGTCCTCATGGTGAGGAGGCGCGTGCAACGCGCCGTCTCGAACCACGCGACAGCATAGCATTGACCATCGCACGGCCCTGGCATAGACGACGGCCATGCTGATGCGCCGCAATTTCCTCGCCCTCGCCGTGCTGTTGGCGGCTATTCCGGCCTATGCACTCGAGACCTTCAAGACTTCGGAACTGACGATCCTCACCGCCGGGGGCCCGCGTAAATTCACCATCGAGCTCGCGCTCAGCGGGCCGCAAATGGAGCAGGGGCTGATGTTCCGCCACAGCCTCGCGCCCGATGCCGGGATGCTGTTCGATTTCGGCTCGCCGACCAACGTCACGATGTGGATGAAGAACACGCTGATCCCGCTCGACATGCTGTTTCTTGACAGTAGCGGGCGGATCATCGACATCCACGAGCGCGCGGTGCCGCGCTCGCTGGAGACGATTGCGGCCAAGGCGCCGAGCCGCTATGTGATCGAGCTGAACGGCGGCACGGTCGAGCGGCTCGGCATCAAGCCGGGCGACCGGGCGACCTCGCCGTATGTCGGGCAGGGGTCTTAGCTTCTCAACGGGGCACACCACCATCGGCAGCACCGCGCCACGTCGAAGGGTGCCTGCGGCCGTGGCGGCGGGGAGACAGTACGCGCCGGGCTTACAGAAAGCCGCGTAGCAGGTCGAGAAATCCGTCGAGTCGGTCGTGGTGGACCCAGTGCCCGGCGCCATCGAACGACACTACTTTCGCATCCTTGAAATGGCGGATGCGGCCATCCTGCTCGGGGTTGGAGGCCCAGCTCTCTTTGCCGTAGACGAGCAGGGTCGGGCAGGCGATCCGCGACCACAGATCCTCGGTCTCGGCCTGGGTCATGCCGTAGGGCCGGTCGGCGCGGACATAATTGTCGAATTTCCAGCTATAGGTGCCATCTTCGTTTTGGTTGACCCCGTGCTGCGTCAAATGACGCGCTTGCTCGGGCGATAGATACCGATTCGCCTCCTGCATTCGCTTCAAGGCTTCGTCGATCGTGGCGTAACGCCGCGGCATGCGGCCCGACAATGCGCGCTGCTCGTCGACCCAGTGCCGCATCCGGTCGGCGATCGGTTGCTTGGCCCGCTCGACCATGGCCCGCGGAGCAACGCCAAGCCCCTCGATCGCGACCAGCTTTCTCACATTCTCGGGGTAGATGCCGGTGTAGCGCAGCGTGATCATGCTGCCTAAGGAATGCGCGACGATCGTCACCGGCGCCAGCTCTTGCTGGTGGATGAGCTGGGCGAGGTCGTAGATATAGGCAGCTATCGAATAGCTGCCGTCGGGCGACCATTGGCTATCGCCATGGCCGCGCAGATCGGGGGCGAGGACGTGCCAATCGTGGCGCAGCGCCTGGGCCACCCAATCCCAGTTGCGGCAATGGTCGCGCCCGCCATGGACCAACAGCAGCGGCGGCGCGCCGGGGTTGCCCCAATCGACGTAATGAAGGCGCAGGCGTTGCGAAAAATAGATGCGCGAGGTCGGGCCCGCGCTGTCCAGGTTGACGGTTTTTGCTTTCGCCGGCGGCATGGATTACCTGCTCGCTGATCCTCAGGTTTTATACAGCAAGACCCCCGCGCGCATTAGAGCGTCAGCGGGGGTCCATTTGCGAAGCTAACCTTCGCACCCGGCATCGAAGCCGGGCTAAATCTTGGTCTTGGCGCTTCGTTGCCGATGCCAAGGGGTCGGCAACTGGCGCGCGCCCGGTGGAGCCATGTCGAAACACCCTCCATGCTGGTTTTCAGGCCCGCCGTCCCGCCGGCCGCGGATCGGCCGGTGCGTTGACGACAATTTGCATCTGGGCGTTTGATCGCGCGCCGTCAAGAGCGGTTGCGCAGGGAGGGCGGATGAAATCGATCGGGCTGTGGAAGATGCTGATTGGCGGATTGCTGGCGCTGTGGAGCGCCACTGCCGCGGCGCAGGAGCTCGTCCATTTTCGCTCGCTTGACGATCAACAGACGGTGCTTGACGGCTATCTCTATCGGCCGCCGGGCGACGGGCCGCATCCGGCTATCGTCGGGTTGCACGGCTGCTCGGGGATGTTCGTCAAGGCGACGGGACAGATGACGGGCCTCTATCGTGCCTGGGCGGCCGAGTTGAGCCACCGCGGCTACGTCGTGCTCTTGGTTGATAGTTTCGGTCCACGTCAGCACGGCGAGATGTGCTCTGTAGGCGGCTTCGATCTGTCGCTCTATCGGGATCGCCCCAAAGACGCCTATGGAGCGCTCGCCTACCTGCAAGCCCAGGATTTTGTTCGAGCCGACCGCGTCGGGGCAATCGGCTGGTCGCAGGGCGGTGGCGTAACCCTCTTTTCGATCGGCACGCCGAGCCGCGGCCGTCCGGCGGGACTGCCTCCCGAGCGCGATTTTCGCGCCGCGATAGCGTTTTATCCCGGCTCCTGCGCCGACGACCGGCAGCCCGCGAATTGGACGACCACGGTTCCGCTGCTGGTGCTAATCGGCGTAGCCGATGTCTGGACTCCGGCGGCGCCGTGCAAGACCTTTGTCGACGGAGCGGCTGCGCGCGGCGCCCCGGTTCAGATCGTGCTTTATCCCGGCGCCTACCACGGGTTTGACGCGCCTAACGTGACCCAGCGGGCGTTACCGGACTATCGCACCCGCGCCGGGGTCGTCCCGATTGTTGGCACTGACCCGGCGGCCCGCGATGATGCGCTGCAGCGAGTGCCAGCGTTCTTGGCGTCCTACCTGAGCCGCTAATCGCGCTTCGGGGCGACGGGTTGCGCCCGCCGAACCCTGCTTTTAAGGTCGCCGCGATGGACGCGCGCAGCATTTTCGCCGACGCCTGCTCACGCCTCCTCGGCGGCTTGGCGCTGCTGGCCCTTGTCGTTTGCGTCGGGGGTGGCGCCCGTGCCGAAACGCAGTTTTTCAGCCTCTACGATTTTCAGCTCGAGGACGGCACGGTGATGCCCGAGCTGCGCATCGCCTACGAGACCCAGGGCAAGCTTTCCCCGGCGCGCGACAACGCCATCGTGCTGCTGCACGACGCACTGGAGGACCATCACGCTTTCGATGTGATGATCGGGCCCGGCAAGACCTTCGACACGAACCGGTATTTCGTCATCGCCGCCGATGCGATCGGCGGTGGCGAGTCAGCAGCGCCAGGCGACGGCGCCGGCCAGGATTTTCCGCGCTACACGATCCGTGACATGATGGCGGCCGAGTATGGCTTGGTTTCGCGCGGACTGGGGCTGACGCGGCTGCGCGCGGTGATCGGGCGCTCGATGGGCGCGTTCATCGCCCTCGAATGGGCGGTGCAGCATCCCGAGATGCCGAGGGTCGTCGTCGTGCTCGCGCCGGCCGTGCGGGCCGACGCCAATTTCCAGGTGGTGATCGATGCGATGGCGGCGGCGGTGGCGCTCGACCCGGCCTGGGAGGGCGGCCGCTACAAGAGTAATCCCGTCGAGGGATTGCGGCATGCCGGCATCGTCTACTTCCCCTGGGCGGTTAGCACGGCCTATCTCGATCGGCTGGCGCCGGAAGCGGTCGCCCAGGAATCCGAGGCCGCAGCGAAGAACTTCGCGCAATGGGACGCGAACGGGCTGGTGCTGCGGTTGGCGGCCTGTCGTGGCTACGATCTCAGCGCGCCGTTCGATGGCGACCTCGACGCGGCGCTGGCGCGCATGACGATGCCGGTGCTGCTGCTGCCAAGCGCCAGCGACCGGCTGATCGGACACGCCGGCGCGCAGCGGCTGCGCACCGCCCTGGCGCACGCGAGCTACGCCGAAATCTCGACCAATCTTGGTCACAACGCCATCGCCAGCCCGCCGGGAACAACGGAGGGCGACTTCATCGATCGGACGATTCGCGGCTTTCTCGCTGGGCCGAAGTAGCCGCTTCAGTCGACCCGCGCCGACCCACCCAATGGCGCGGCGATCCGCCGCGATGCCTCGCTCGCGATGTGCGCGCCGATCTCACTGAGTCGGGTCGATCCGGCGATCAGCGCCGCAAAGTTGCGCCGGGCAAAGGCGAACTGGATCTCGACCGCGTCAGCGAAATTGCGGGAGCGGCTCAGCGCGGCGGCGCCGTCGCCTGCTTCGGTCAAAGTCGCCTGAGCGAGCCCCGTCATCTCGAGCGCCAGGGCCGTAACGCCGCTGGCGACGGCCAGTTGCGACTCGCCGACCGAAGCAAGCGACGTGCGATAGGCGGCGAGCAGCTGCTCGGTCATGTTCTGTGGCGAGTGGCGCCGCGGCGGCGGAAGCGCAGTCACCGGGCCGGTTTTCTCCGCCGGCGGCGGTGCCGGTCGGGCTATGGCTATCGGCGTCTGCGCCAGTCGCTTTGGTTTGGAATTCTTGGATTCGCTCATTTTTGCCTTGCCTTTCTGAAATATCGATGGTGCGGCGCACAACGATGAAATAGAAGCTGAGGCATTCAATTTCAAGTCATAAGTTGTGCGACGCACAATAGCATCGCGACGAGTGTGCGTTGCGGACATTGGCGCACCCTTGCGTCGCGGTAGAATTCGCTTTCGTTCCCTTCGCTTTGACATCTTTTCATCTTTTTTTTACGCTCCTGGCAGCGAATAGCTGCGGGGCTTAATGTTGGGGTTGTCTGGGGTGGGGGTTAGCGTGCCGGCTGAAATGCCGATCGAGGGGAAGCTCGGCCGTGGTTTCGTGCGGTCTTTGTCGTTCATCGGCGGACTTGCGGTGGCCGCGGGATTGAGCTGCGCACCGGTCGTGGCGAGCGAAGTGCCGCCGCCGCGCGGCGGGCCGGTTTACGAGGCGATCGTGCTCGATGCCGAAACCGGGCAAGTGCTGCGCGGGCTGAACCCGGATACGGTGACCTATCCGGCGTCGCTTACCAAGATGATGACGCTGTACTTGACCTTCGAGGCGCTCAATAGCGGCAAGCTGCGGCTCGAACAATACTTCCAGGTTTCGGCCGCCGCGGCCGCACATGCCCCGTCGAAGCTTGGCCTGGAGCCGGGCGAGAGTGTCAGCATCCGCGACCTGATCCTCGGCGTCGTCACCAAGTCGGCGAACGACGCGGCGGCGACGCTGGCCGAAGGGCTCGGCGGCACCGAGGCAAACTTTGCCGCGATGATGACGCAGAAGGCGCATCAGCTGGGCATGGCGCATACCGTCTACCGCAACGCGTCCGGCTTGCCGGATGCGGGACAACTGACGACAGCCCGCGACGTTGCCCGGCTGGCGCTGGCGTTGCTCCACGATTTCCCGCGCGAGTATCGCTATTTCTCGGTGCGCCAGTTCGAGTTCGAGGGACGCATCGTCGATTCGCACGATCATCTGCTCGAATGGTACGACGGCGCCGATGGGATCAAGACCGGCTACACCGTCGCCTCGGGTTTCAACCTCGCAACCTCCGCGGTGCGCAACGGTCATCGCCTGATTGGCGTGATCATGGGCGGCGGCACCGCGCGGGTGCGCGATGAAGAGATGGCACGCCTGCTCGATCTCGGCTTTGCCGATCTGGGTAATCAAGCGCCGGTGGCGGCGCAGAACCGACCGCCAGCAGCGCCGAACATTGCCGCGGTCCTGCCGGCGCCGGTGGCGACTCCTCAACCGGCGGCTCAAGTCGCCATGGCACAACCAACGAAACCCGCGCCATCATTCGCCGCGCTTGCCGGCGCCGCGCTCGCTCCGCCATCGCCGGCAGCGGCGACCCCGGCGCCCGTCGTGCAGCCGGCAGCGGCGAGCCCGCAACCCGAGCCGCGTCCTTCGACAATCGGTGCCGTCGCCGCCGCGGCGATCCAGCACCTCGCCCCGGTCAGCCATGCCGAGGCGGCGACGGTTCAGCCCGAGCCAAGCGAGGCTTGGGGCATTCAGATCGGTACCTATCGCGTCGCGACGGCGGCGGAGCGCGCCGAGCACAAGATCAGCCGTCTCGCGGTCGCGAAGGGTAAGGAAAGCGTGATCCTGGCGCCGGCAGCAGGCGAGCATGACCGGGTCTATCGCCTGCGCCTGCTGCACTTCTCGCCGCACGGCGCGCGCAATGCCTGCGATGAACTGCACCGCCAAGGGATCGGTTGCACCGTGGTGCCCCCGGCGGGGATGAAAGTCGCCAGCCGCTAGGCCTGCTCAGCTCAGCGTGACGCGCATTCCGCTGGCGCCCAGTTCTTGGACAATACGCTGCTTCAACCGCGCGAGGCCTTCGGGGCTCGCCGCTTCGGCGCGGGCGACGATCACCGCCTGTGTGTTCGAGGCGCGGATCAGCCACCAGCCGTCCTCGCTCTTCACCCTCACCCCGTCGATATCGATGACCTCCCCCCCGCCTTGGCGCAGCCGCTCGGCGATCTCGCCGACGATGGCGAATTTGCGCGCCTCGTCGCATTCGAGGCGCAATTCGGGGGTGTTGAATGTCACCGGCAGGCGGTCGGCGATCGCGGCGAGGCTGTCGCTGCCGCGGCCGAGGATGCCGAGGAGCCGCACCGCGACATAGACCGCGTCGTCAAAGCCGTAATAGCGGTCGGCAAAAAAGATGTGGCCGCTCATCTCGCCGGCAAGCGGCGCCTTCAGCTCGGCGAGCTTGGCCTTGATCGGCGAGTGCCCGGTCGGCGCCATCACCGGCTTGCCGCCGGCCCGCGCGATCTCGTCGAACAGCACTTGGCTTGCCTTGACGTCGGCGAGGATCGGCGCACCCGGATATCGCGCCAGTACGTCGCGCGCCAGCACGATCATCAGCTGGTCGCCCCAGAAGATGCGCCCCTTCGCGTCGACGACGCCGATGCGGTCGCCATCGCCGTCAAAGGCGATGCCGAGGTCGCAGCCGCGCCGCGCGACTTCCTCCTGCAGCTGACCCAGGTTCTCAGGCACGGTCGGGTCGGGATGATGCGCCGGGAAGCGCCCATCGATCGTCGCGTTGATTAGATGGTGGGTTCCGGGCAGCCTCTTGGTCAACGCGGAGACCACATCGCCGGTCGCGCCGTTGCCCGGATCCCAGGCGACTTTGAGCGGCCGCATCCCGTCATAGTCGCGGGCGAGCCGGGCGACGTAGTCGACGAAGACCGAATGCTCTTCAACCGTGCCGTGCCGACCGGACGCCTCACCGAGCGAGGCGGCGATCACGCCGAGCCGCTGGATCGCCTCGGCGTAGAACGGCTTGCCGCCAAGCACCATCTTGAAGCCGTTATGGTCGGGCGGGTTGTGCGACCCGGTCACCATGATGCCACCGTCGACCTTGAGCGTCGCCGCGGCGAAATAAAGCATCGGGGTCGGCCCGCGGCCGATCCGCAAGACATCGACGCCGCCAGCCGCCAGTCCCTCGACCAGCGCGGCCTCCAGTTCGGGCGAGGTCAACCGGCCATCGTAACCGACGGCGACGCGATGTTTTCTTCCGCGGCCGCAGGCCTCCACCAAAATTCCGGCAAAGGCACGGCCGATCGCCTCGGCGTCGGCTGGAAAGAGCGTTTTACCGACGATGCCGCGAATGTCGTACTCGCGCAGAATCGTCGGGTCGAAGCGATGCGGCATCGCTGGAATGGCTAGCGGTAATTCTGGAGGATTTGGCGCAAGCCGGCGCCGAGCTCTGGGTGCTCGAGACCGAGCGCGACGGTGGCTTCGAGATAGCCGAGCTTGTCGCCGCAATCATAGCGGCGGGCAGCGGCGCGGAAGCCGTGGAAGAGTTGGCCCTCGGCGATCAGCGCGGCGAGCCCGTCGGTCAGCTGAATTTCGTTGCCGGCACCGGGTTTGGTCCTTTCGAGGTGGCCGAAGATTTCGGGCTGGATGATGTAGCGGCCGATGATCGTCAAGTTCGAGGGTGCTTCTTCCGGCTTGGGTTTCTCGACGACGCCCTTGGCGCGAACCAAGTTGCCTTTGTCCTCGACGATATCGAGCACGCCGTAGCGGTTGGTCTGCTCGCGCGGCACCTCGATCACGGCGACGATATTGCCACCGGTCTCGTCATAGGCGTCGACCATCTGTTTGAGGCACGGGGGATCGCCCACCATCAAATCATCGACCAGCAACACCGCGAACGGCTCGTCGCCGACCAGATGACGCGCGCACCACACCGCGTGGCCAAGGCCGAGCGGCTGCTGTTGCCGCGTATAGGCGACGTGGCCGGCGGGCGGAAGCCAGGAACGCAGCTCGCTGAGCTGCGCGTCCTTGCCGCGTTGCTGCAAGGTCGCCTCAAGCTCGTAGGCGTGGTCGAAATGGTCCTCGAGCGAAGATTTGCCCCGCCCGGTAACGAAATAGAACTGCTCGATCCCGGCGGCCTTCGCCTCTTCGACAGCGTAATGGATGAGCGGCCGGTCGACGACCGTCAGCATCTCTTTCGGCATGGCCTTGGTCGCCGGCAGGATGCGGGTGCCGAGCCCGGCGACGGGAAAGACCGCCTTGCGTACGCGCTGCTTCATGAAGCTCCTCTTGGCGCGGCCAATGTCTCACGCCACGGTCGGCCGCTGACCTAATAACGTAGAAGCCGATAAAACGCTTCCCAGACTGCGCAACGCGATTATCGGATACGGCCGCTTACGTCTGGTTAATCGGGCAGAAAGTTGATGGCTCGGACTTAGTTCAGAGAGATTCGATATAATGTCGGCGCTGCGTGACATTAAGGGTCCGCCTTGCCAAAGAAGCCCGATTCGCTGTCGTGTGTCCGCCGCCGCTTCAAGAATTGGTTGCAGCGCAATTTCCAGCCGTGGCGCGTCGCGACGTTTGGCGGCATCCGGGTGCATTACAAAGAGGTGCTTGACGGGGGCGGCAGCTCATTCGGTCAGGAATTCGCCCCCTTCCTCAAAGGCCGGGGCATGCCCAAGCAGGCGCGGGCGTTCGAATGGTGCGCCGGCCCGGCCTTCATCGGATTTTCGCTTCTCGGCCACGGGCAGTGCGACACGCTGTGCCTGGCGGACATCAATCCGGCGTCGGTAGCGGCGTGCCGGCGCACTATCGCAGACAACGAATTGGGCGGGCGCGTCACGGTTTACCATTCCGACAATTTGTCGGCGATCCCCGCTGAGGAGCGGTGGGATCTGGTCGTCGGAAACCCCCCGTTCTTCGATCACGGAGCGTTTCATCTACGGGCACACGACACGGGCTGGGCCCTGCATCGCGAGTTTTTCGCGACGATCGGCCGATTTCTTCGCCCCGGCGGGGTGATCGTGCTGCAGGAAAACAATCTCGGCTCCACGGCCGAGACGTTTCGCGAGATGATCGAAGCGGCGGGACTCACGATTGTTTTTGTCGACGGCTGCGAGCCGCGGCTGACACCGGATTCGCGCATCTACTACATCGGTATCATGCGCTGCGGCGATGCCGTGCCCGGGTGGGCCCGCGCGGCTGCCGCCGAAGAGAAGCTGCCGGCCTAACGCTTCAACAACACGTCGCGGGCACGGTTGATCTTGGTGGCGAGGTAATCGGTGCCACCGTGGTCGGGGTGGAGCTGCATCATCAACCGGTGATGCGCGGCGCGGATCGCGGCTTCGTCGGCCCCAGGTTGGAGACCGAGGATCTCGTACGCCTCCGCGACGGTCATGTCATCGGTGCCGCCGCGCGGCGGGGTCGATTGTCCGCCGCCCATCACCTCGCGCCAGTCTGGGTGCAGACGGTCGAGATAGGCCTCGAGCAAGCGTGCCCCCTCGGAATCAGCGGCGCGGCACTCGCGCAACAGAGCCACGAGGTCGGCGGTGGTCAGTTCGGCGAGCCGCATGCCCTCGAACCGTCCGGCGAGCACGGTGCCGGTCATCGTCCCGGTATCGTGGTCAAGGCTCATGCGCAGATAGGGCGTCGACGCCTCGGACGCGGGGCTGGCCCCCGGCCCATGAAACCGGGCGAGAAACGAGCGCAAATAAGGCCGCAGGTACGGCAACGCCAAGGTGAGCGGCAGCCAGATGAAGGCAAAGCGTTCCGACAGCAGCAGAAAAAGGAACAGCAGGCCGCAGGCGCCGAGCGCGGTCCATTTCAACGCCTGTGCGAGCTTTGCCGGATTGGCGTTGACGAACAGATAGATCAGCAGCAACAACCCGCCGAGGATTGCCACGCCGCCGAAGAGCGCGAGTTCCGGCATCGCTCACCCGCGCAGCTGCGCGGTCAATAGCGGAATGTCGCCGCCCTTTTTGGCGCTGTAATCGGCGAGCGCGCGATAGCCGCCGGCGGCATAGACTGCAACCGCGGCGAGCAAGTCCTTGAGCCGCCCGGCACTGGCTGCGTCGAAGCTGAGATAGGCGCCGCGCGACAGCTTGGCGATCTGCTTGAACGCGGCGCCGGCGACCCGGTCGCTGCCCTCGTGAAAGACGAAGATCGGTGTTCCGAGCAGCCCCAATTCTCCGGCGAGTTTGCAGAGCCGGTCGGCATTCTCCTCCATCGCGTCGCCGACAAAGACCAGCGCATGGACCCGCCGATTTTTGCTCTCGGCGAGGGCGTGCGACAGCACCCGCTCGATCTGGGTCTCGCCGCCGACGCAAGACACTGCACGCATCGCCCGGTGCAGATCGGCGGCGCTCTGGAACCAGCGGCTGGCCTTGCACTCGTCGAAGCCGCGATAGAACACCAGCTTGACGTCGAGCCCGCCGAGCCCGGTCGTCGCCTCGAACATCTCGCCCTGGATACGGCAGGCGCGGTCCCAGGTCGGCTCGCGGCTGGCGGTCGCGTCGAGCGCGAAGATGAGCCGCCCGCGCCCGCCCTCAGGCCGCACCGCCGGCGCGCGGTTGAGGTCGGCGAGGAATGCATCCACGTCGGCCGAGGGGGAGGTGGTGGGGAGGCGATCCTTCTCGCCGCTCATGCAGGTCTTAGCCATACCGAGGTGTCGTGATAGACCGCGCCGCCCTGTGGCGGCCCAGGATCGGCGCTGGTTAGGAGGTTGATGCCGATGCCTTCCTCGAACGCAGCGTTCGGCCACACCCCCTCGACGATGATAACGCGTTTTTGCAAGCCGTCGAAGGCACGGGCATGGACGACGACGCTGCCTTTGTCGTTGCCGATGCGGACACGCTCACCGTCTTTGATGCCGAGCCCGGCCAGCACCTCCGGATGGATCAGCGCGGTCGGCCGCCCCTCGCGGGCGATACCCGACGGCGTGTTGTTGAAGCTGGTGTTGAGGAAGGAGCGCGACGGGGCCGGCACCATGCGGAACGGCCGGGCGGGGTCGCCGTCATCGATGGTGGCGAGGT
Source organism: Allostellaceae bacterium (assembly GCA_035604035.1). Classification (GTDB taxonomy): domain Bacteria; phylum Pseudomonadota; class Alphaproteobacteria; order ATCC43930; family CGMCC-115725; genus DATARH01. Next base: position 27,876 of record DATNJF010000098.1, read on the forward strand.
GGTCGGGGAATTCGGGCAGCGGGCCCAGATCGCGGTCGCGCATCGGCCCCGCCACGGAGCGCCAATTGGCGCGGAAGTGAAATTTCTTGTCGAGGTGGCCGAAGCCGTCGAGGAAATGCGCGGTCTCGAAAGGTTGCGCGCAGTCGAGCCAAGTGCCCTCGACGAATTCCTCCGGCCCGGACAGGCCGCTGGTTTTGAGAGTTTCGGCGATGATCTCATGGGCGCTCATCTTGAACCCGCGATGCTCGGCGCCAAGCCGTTCGGCGAGGCCGCAATGCACCTCGTGGTTCGAGCGGCATTTGGCATAGGGCGGCACCACCGGCCGGTGCAGCTGCAGGAAGGTGTGCGCGCCGGCGGTGTAGATGTCGTCATGCTCGAGGAAGGTCGTCGCTGGCAACACGATATCCGCCATCGCCGCGGTCTCGGTCATGAACTGTTCGTGCACGCAGACGAAGAGGTCGTCGCGCGCGAAACCCTGGTGCACTAGCCTCGACTCGGGCGACACAACCATCGGGTTGGTATTCTGGATAAGGAGCGCCGTCACCGGCGGGCCGTCTCGGAGGTCGCGTTTGTCGCCCGTGAGGATCGCACCGATGCGCGATTGGTCGAGGATGCGGGTCGAGTGGTCGACAACATCGAGGCCTTCGATAAGGCGCCGATCGAGGTGGACGAGGCCGTGGTTCGACTGCAGCGCGCCGCCGCCCTCGTATTGCCAGGCGCCGGTCACCGCCGGCAGGCAGGTGACCGCGAACAGATTGACCGCGCCGTTGCGCTGCCGCGAGAAGCCGTAGCCGAGCCGGATATAGGCGCGCTTCGTCTTCCCGTAGAGCCGGGCGAAGGCATTGATCTCATCCACCGACAGCCCGGTGAGGCCCGCCGCCCATTCCGGCCCGCGGCTCTCGACGTGCGCTTCCAGCCCCGCCGGGTCGTCGGTGTAGCGGGCGAGATAGGCGCGGTCGGCGTAGCCTTCCTTGAACAGCACGTGCATCACCGCGCAGGCGAGCGCGCCGTCGGTGCCGGGCAGCGGCGCCAGGTGCATATCGGCGATCTCGGCGGTGCCGGTGCGGTAGGGGTCGACGACGACCAGCTTCGCCCCGCGTTCCTTGCGGGCTTTGGCGATGTGCGTCATCACATTGACCTGGGTCGAGACCGGGTTGCCGCCCCAGACGACGATCAAATCCGACTTCGCGATTTCGCGCCCATCGATGCCGCGCTTGATCCCGACCCCGACAATCCAGCCGGCGTCGGTCAGGGAGTTGCAGATTGTCGAATGCTGACGCGAGTAGCGCATCGCATGGCGCAGCCGCTGCAGCCCATCGCGCTGCACCAGCCCCATCGTGCCGGAATAGTAATGCGGCCAGACGGCCTCGCTGCCGTGGAGTTGGGCGGCGCGGGTCAGCCCCTCGGCGACGATGTCGAGCGCGTCGTCCCATGGGATCGGTTCGAATGCGGCATGGCCGACTCCCTTGTCGCCGATCCGGCGCAGCGGCACCGAGAGACGCTCCGGATGGTGTTGCCGCTCGGCGTAGCGCGCGACCTTGGCGCAGACCACCCCGTCGGTGTAGCCCTGCGCCGCCGCGCCGCGAATGCGGCCGATCCGATTACCCCCGGGCTGCCCCGGGGCAGGCTTGATCCGTTCGACCTCGAGCGCGCAAGCGCTCGGGCAATCGTGCGGGCAGACGCTATAGGCGACATCGAGCGGCAAGTGCGTGCTCCGGCGGGCGCTTTGCGCGAGAATACCATGAGGTGAGCGCCGGAGAGCATGCGATGAGCTTCGCCCTGACTGCCGAACAGCTCGAAATCCGCGACGTGGTGGCGCGACTGTGCACCCGTTTCGGCGACGATTACTGGCTGAAAAAGGACAGTGAGGGCGGTTTCCCGCATGAGTTTCACCGCGCGATGGCCGAGGGCGGCTGGCTCGGTATCGCCATGCCCGAGGAATTCGGTGGCGCCGGGCTCGGCATCACTGAGGCGGCGGCGGTGATGCAGGCGGTGGCGCAGTCGGGCGCTGGGTTCTCGGGCGCCTCGGCGGTGCACATGAATATTTTTGGCCTCAACCCGGTCGTCGTCTTCGGTACGCCGGAGCAGAAGCAGCGTTTCTTGCCACCGTTGATCGCCGGCAAGGAAAAAGCCTGTTTCGCGGTGACCGAGCCCGATGTCGGCCTCGACACGACGCGGCTCAAGACCCGCGCGGTCAAGGAGGGCAACGGCTACGTCATCTCCGGCCGCAAGATCTGGACGTCGACCGCGCAGGTCACCGAGAAAATGCTGATCCTCGCGCGCACCACGCCCTATGAAGACGCGGCGCGGCCCTCGGCCGGGATGAGCCTGTTCTACACCGACCTCGACCGCTCCAAGGTCGAGGTGCGCGAGATCCACAAGATGGGGCGGGCCGCGGTCGACTCGAACCTCCTCTTCATCGACGGGCTCAAGGTGCCGCTCGAGGACCGCATCGGCGAGGAAGGCAAGGGGTTCCAATACATCCTGCACGGGATGAACCCGGAGCGCATCCTGATCGCCGCCGAGGCGGTGGGTTTGGGCCGCGCCGCGCTCGCCCGCGCCGCGCATTACGCCGGTGAGCGCGTCGTCTTCGGCCGGAAGATCGGCCAGAACCAGGGCATCCAACACCCGCTCGCCGAGCGATGGATCGAGCTGGAGGCCGCCGAGCTTTTGGTCTATCGCGCCGCCGCCGCCTATGACCGCGGCGAGGACTCCGGCGCTTTCGCCAACGCCGCCAAATATTTCGCCGCCGAGGCCGGGCATCGCGCCTGCGAGACCGCGGTGTTGACCCATGGTGGCATGGGCTATGCGCGCGAATACCATGTCGAGCGCTATTTCCGCGAAATCCAGATCGCCCGCATCGCTCCGGTCAGCGCTCAGCTGATCCTCTCGCACATCGCCGAGCGCGTGCTCGGCCTACCTAAATCGTATTGATGGCGAAATCGTACTGACGGAGGACGCCGTGCCGGACAAACGACCCGCTTACGTGATCGCCGAGATCGAGATCACCGATCCCGCCGGGTTTCAGGATTACGTCGCCAAGGCGATTCCGACCCTCGCCGGGTACAACGCCCGGCTGATGACGCGGTCGAAGGCGCATAGCAAGGAGGGTACGGCACCAGTCGGCGAGATCGTTATCGTCGCGTTCGACAGCCTCGACGAGGCCGAGCGTTGGTACGGTAGCGCAGCCTATGGCAAGGCCATACCGATGCGGCAGCGCTCGGCCAATACGCGGCTCTTCATCGTCGAAGGCGAGCCGCAATAGCGGTCAAGGAGAGGCTGGGCCATGGCGCTGCGTGTCGCGGTTGGCGGGTTCGGGGCGATTGGCAAGGTCGTCGCCGAGGCGCTTGATGACGGTATCGGCGGGCTGAGCCTTACCGCGGTATCGGCCCGCGACACCGGGCGCGCCGAGGCGTCGATGGCAGGGTTCGCAACGCCGGTCCCCGTAATGCCGCTTGGCCAGCTTTGGGAGGACGCCGATATCGTCGTCGAATGTGCGCCGGCCACGTGTCTCCGCACCATCGCCGAGCCGGCGCTCGCCAACGGGCGCACGCTCGTCACCCTGAGTTGTGGCGCACTCCTCGACAATTTCGATCTCATCGAGCTGGCACGCGAGCACGGCGGCCGCATCCTGGTGCCGACCGGGGCGCTCATCGGCCTCGACGCGGTGCAAGCGGCGGCGCTGGGCGGTGGCATCCGCTCGGTGCAGATGATCACGCGCAAGCCGCCCGCCGGCCTCGAAGGGGCGCCCTACCTGGTCGAGCATGGAATCGATGTGAGCGGGCTCAACACCGCGAAGCTGGTGTTCGTGGGCAACGCGCGCGAGGCGGCACGCGGCTTCCCGGCTAATGTCAATGTCGCCGCGGCGCTGGCGCTGGCCGGTATCGGCCCCGAGCGCACGACGATCGAGATCTGGGCCGACCCCGCGGTCAGCCGCAACATTCACCGCATCGAGGTCGAGGCCGACGCCGCGCGCTTCTCGATGCAGATTGAGAATGTGCCAAGCCTCGAAAACCCGCGCACCGGGCGGCTGACCCCGCTATCGGTGATCGCCTTGTTACGGAAATTGACAAGCCCACTGGCCATCGGGACCTGAACCAGCCGCTGGGTTACAAGTAGTCACAAATGCCCGTAAGGTTCATGTAAGCTGCGCTCGCCGCGGCTCGCCACGTATGGCGTTTTGGTCGTGGAAGCGCGCAAGCCAAGCACTTTACCGGCGCATCGTGTCGACGCCTGCGGCACCTAAGATGTGATGGTGGCGCCGCTGGGCTAGGCTCACTGGCTGGCGCAGACGGTGACTTGGATCTTGCACGTCAGGCTCGGATTGTAATCCCGGCATTGCTGCAGCGCGACAATTTCCGCGTCATTGGTGCTAGAACGGGTTGCCCAGCCATAGCCGCTGCAGCTGTCGGTCGAGGCGACCGCGCCGCACTGCCCTGGCCCGACCTGCGCAACCACCTGACAGCTCGACCCCTGGGCAGCGCATTCGGATAAGGCCCGCTGATCGGCGCCTGATTGCCCCGGATAGTTCCAGCTACGGCCCCAGGCGCAATTGGTCCGATCGTAGGCGATCGAGCCGTATTCGGCGAATGCCGGCGCGGCGCTAGCAAAGATGGCAGTCAGAGTAACCAATCCGGTAGTGAGCAGTGTCATATGGCGCATGGAAACGTCCCCTTCACGAAACACCCCAGACGACGGTAGTTCCAAGCTTTCCCGCATGCAACTGCCCGTTTTGGCGACGGCGTCTTCGTTGGGGGCATATCCCCCGCTATACTCCTCTCCCTTGCCGGTGGAGCCGACGATGCTGCGCACGCCCATCGATCGCCGTGCGCTCCTGACCCGAACGGTATTCGGCGCAGGAGTATCGGCGCTGCCACCACGCGTCTTCGCTGGCTCGTCGATCGAGATCCCCACCGGGCGTGATCTGGTGCCGGGACTGCCTGCCTGACTGTGAGCGAGGTTTTCGACCTTCTGATCGTCGGCGGCGGCATCAACGGGGCCGGTATCGCCCGCGATGCCGGCGGGCGCGGGCTCAAGGTACTGCTCTGCGAGAAGGGCGATCTCGCCGCTGCGACCTCGTCGGCGTCGAGCAAGATGATCCATGGCGGGCTGCGCTATCTCGAGTCCGGCGCTTTCCGCCTGGTGCGCGAGTCGCTGGCCGAGCGCGAGGTGCTGCTCAAAACCGCACCGTATCTGGTGCGGCCGATGCGTTTCGTGCTGCCGCACGGGCCCGGGTTGCGACCGCGCTGGATGCTGCGATTGGGTCTCTTCCTTTACGACCGACTCGGTGGCGCGCGCACGTTGCCGGCGTCGGCCGCCGTGGATCTCCGCGACGGGCCGCTCGGGGCGCCGTTGCGGGAGAAGGTGCGCAGCGGCTTTGTCTACTCCGACTGCGTTGTCGACGATGCGAGACTGACCGTTGCTAATGCGCGTGACGCGGCCCGTCACGGCGCGACGATCCTGACCCGGACCGAGCTCATCGAGGCGCGGCGCGACGGCGGTCTCTGGCGTGCGGCGCTGGCCGGCGCGGGCGGCGCAACGCATCAGGTCGCGTCGCGTATCCTGGTCAATGCCGCCGGGCCGTGGGCTCCGGAGGTGCGAGCGCTCGCCGGTCTGTCCGGCTGCGCCCGGCTTCGTCTCGTCAAGGGCAGCCACATCGTCGTCCGCCGGCTCTACGACGGCGACCATGCCTACCTGTTTCAGAACGACGATCGCCGGGTCATCTTCGCGATCCCGTTTGAGCGCGACTTCACGCTCGTCGGTACCACAGAGGCGGCCGCCCACAACCCGCAGGCGGAAGACGTGACCGGCGCTGAGGTCGACTATCTCTGCCGCGCCGTCGGGCGCTGGTTCAAGCGCGCTCCAGCGCCGGGGGATGTCGTTTGGCGTTTCTCGGGAGTGCGTCCGCTTTACGATGACGGCGCGAAGAGTGCCGCGGCGACGAGCCGCGACTATGTCTTTGAGCTCGACAAGACCGGCCCACCTTGCCTGTCGATCTTTGGCGGCAAGCTCACCACCTATCGCCGCCTTGCCGAATCGGCGTTGACTCGGCTCGCGCCCCACCTGCCTGAAATGGGATCGACTTGGACCGCCGACGCGATGCTGCCGGACGATGGCGAGGCTTTCACCGGCGCGGCAGCCGACTTCGCGCCGGGCCTCGGCGCGAAGCAGGTCGAGTTTCTCGTGCGCGAGGAATGGGCGCGCACCGCCGACGACATTCTATGGCGGCGCAGCAAATTAGGGCTCGCCGTCTCGCCCGAGCAGCATGCGGCGCTCGACCGCTATCTCGCTAGCCGGGTGGCGTCAGCGCCCGAGCCAGCCGGGCAAACAAAAGATCGGTGAGGATCGCGAACAGCGCCACCAGGACCGCGCCCTGGATCACATAAGGGAGCTTGTTGCCGGCGAGCCCGTCGAAGATCGGCGTGCCGAAGGTCAGCGCACCGACCGCCGAGCCGATCGTCGCGGTGCCGATACCGATTGTCACCGATACCCGCACCCCGGCGAGAATGACCGGCGCCGCCAGCGGCAGTTCGACATCGCGCAGCACCTGCCGGCGCGATAAGCCCATACCGTCCGCGGCGTCGCGCACCGCCGCCGGCACGCTTTCGATTCCAGCGATCGAATTCTCGACGATCGGCAGCAGCCCGTAGAGGAATAAGGCCACCGCGGTCGGGCGCGGCCCGAAGCCCAGGGCGGGCACCGCCAGCGCCAGTACTGCCGCGGGCGGAAAGGTTTGCCCGATCGTAGCCACGACATTGACGAGGGTCCGGAAATCGCGCCCGGCCGGCCGTGTCACGAAGATCGCAAGGCCGATCCCGACGATTGTCGCCGCTCCGCTCGCCGCGGCGACAAGTCTGAGGTGCGACCAAAACAGTTCGCCGAAACTCGCACGATCGAAGATTTCCGGCTGCACACCGGGGAACCCCCAGCCGAAGATAGGGCTGAACTGTCGCATGTCGAAAAGCAGAAGGACAAAGAGCAAGCCAACCCATAGCGCCGGACTCTTGAAGGTCGCCCGCATCAGCGCACCAAATCCGCGAGGGCGATGGTTCCGATGACCTGCCCCGCATCATTGGCCACGGCCAAGCGGTCACAGTGCCGCGCCGTCATCTGCCCAAGCGCCTCGGCGAGCGTGGCGTCTTCGGCGATCGGCTCGCCCTCGGCATTCTCCCCGGCGCGCATCCGCTCGGCGACCTTGCGCACCGAGAGGAGCTTCAAGCCGATCCCCTGCGCACCGACGAAGTCGCGAACAAAATCGCTCTTCGGGTTTTCGACGATGTCGAGCGGTGTGCCGAGCTGGGCCAATTTCCCCTTGTCGAGGATCGCGATTACCGTCGCCAGGCGCAGTGCTTCCTCGATGTCGTGGGTGACGAAAAGGATGGTCTTGCCGGTCTCGCGATGGATGCGGGCAATCTCGCCCTGCAGTGCGTCGCGCGTGATCGGGTCGACCGCGGCGAATGGCTCGTCCATCAGCAGCACATCGGGATTAGCGGCGAGCGCGCGGGCGACGCCGACGCGCTGCTGCTCGCCGCCCGACAGCTGGTGCGGGAATTTGTTGCGATAGGCTTTGGGGTCGAGCCGCAGCAGCGCCAACAGCTCTGTCACCCGTGCCTCGACCCGCTCGCGCGGCCAACCGAGAAGCCGCGGCACAGTGGCTATATTGTCGGCGACCCGCCAATGCGGAAAAAGGCCGGTCGATTGGATCACATAGCCGATGCGCCGGCGCAGCATTTCGGGCGGCATCGATAGCACATCCTCGCCGCCGACCCGAATCGCGCCGCTGTCGAAATCGACGAGGCGATTGATCATTCTGAGCGTCGTCGACTTACCGCAGCCCGACGGCCCGAGCAGCACACAAAACGCGGCCTGCGGAACCTCGAGCGACAGATCGTCGACCACGGCGCGGCCGTCATAGGTCTTGCTGACCCGGCTGATGTCGATCATGGCGCGTAGCGCCGGCTGAGGGCGGCGGCGAGCAACCGCAACAGGAAATCGGCCGCCAGCGCCAACAGGATCGCCGGCAATGCGCCGAGCAGGACCAGATCGGTGGCGTATTGCCCAATCCCATCGAAAACGAAGGTTCCTAGCCCGCCGGCGCCGATCAGCGCCGCCACGACCGCAAGCCCGATCGCCTGCACCGTGACGATGCGCAGGCCGGCGATCAGCACCGGCAAGGCGAGCCGCACCTCGACCTGCCAGAACACTTGGCCGGGGGTCATTCCCATGCCGCGCGCCGCGTCGATCGCGGCCGGCGAGACGTCGCCGATCCCGGTCAGCGTATTGCGCGCGACCGGGAGCAGTGCGTAGAGCACGAGCGCGATGACCGCCGGCGCCGGTCCGACTCCGCCGATGCCGAGCGCAGCCAGTCCTGGTACCGCCTTTGCTAGCGCCGACAATGGCGCGATCAGAAGCCCAAACAGCGCGATTGACGGCACTGTCTGCAGGAGGTTGAGCACGCCGAAGAGCGGCGCCTCGAAGCGCTTTCGGCGCAGCGCGGTAAGACCGAGTAGCACGCCGATCGGCACGGCCGGCCCGACCGCGGCCGCGACGAGCACAATGTGCCGGGCGAGCGCAGCGGCGAAGACATCGCGCCTGGCGGCAAATTCGCGCGCTAGGGACAGCGCGTCGAACATGCCGGTCTCGACCAACGCGATAAACCCGGTCGCCGCCAGCGCGGCGGCGACGAACTGGGTTGCGGCGCCGGCTTCGGCCCGCTGCAGCGCATCGATGAGCGCGAGTGCAGCGCAGCCAAGGACGATCCAGAACCCGGCGCCGAGCGATACCCGCGCCGCCGGTGGTGCTCCAGTAGCGAGGATTGTCGCGGAATGGCCGGCGGCGGCGAGCACGATGACCAGAGCGAAGCCCGCAATCGCCGCTGCCAGATACGCCAGCCAACGGCGCGGCGCGGCACATTCGATCGCCAGCAGCATCGCTCCGCACGCGGAGAGCGTTGCGGTGAACCCGATGCCCGCCGCATCCCACAGCATCATCGGCTGGCCCGACGCCAGCCGGTTTGGCGCCAGGTCGACAAAGCCGCAGCCAATCGCCCCGATCGACGTGGCGACAACCAGTACCGGCAACACCAGGTTGCGCGGAACGGGCGCGGTGCCGGCCGGTACCGTCTGCGCGGCGGCGCTCATCGTCGGGCCAGCGCCGATTTCAGGTACTCGTCGGCCACTGCGCGCGCGTCCTCGCCGTCGACCGCGATCCGCGCGTTCAACGCCTGCAGCTTCTCGCGGGTTAGGGTCGCGAACACGCGGTCGAGCGCTGGCGCGATGCCGGGGTTTTGGCGGAGGATGGGCGCGCGGATCACCGGCGCTGGAGCGTAGACCACCTGCGCATGCTCATCGTCGCACAGCGCGATGAGGCCCAGCGCCGCGATCGCGCCGTCGGTGCCATAGGCCATCGCCGCGTTTACCCCGGAGATACCCTCCGCAGCGGCGCGCAATGTCGCCGCGGTATTGCCGCCCGATAGGGTCAGCAGCTGGTCGCCCGATAAATGGAAGCCATAAGCGGCCTCGAAGGCGGGCAGGGCGGCCGGGCTTTCGACGAACTCCGCCGAGGCAGCGAGGCGGAAACGCCCGCCTTTCGCCAGATAGGTGGCGAGGTCGCCGACGCATGGTTGTCGCGGAAACCCTACGAGATTCTTACGGACGGCGATGACCCAGGTGTTGTCGGCCGGCGCCGGGGTGAGCCAGATAAGCCCGTTCTGCGGCTTGTCCAGCGCGGCGACGAGGGCATAGCCCTGGGCCGCATCCCTCCACGCCGGATCGGTCTCGCGGTGGAAGAACAGCGCGCCATTGCCGGTGTACTCCGGATAGATGTCGATCTGTCCCGCGAGGATCGCCGCCCGCACAATGTTCGTAGGGCCGAGCCCGATGCGACGCTGCACCGGCACGCCGCTGCGCTCGATCACCGCGGCGATGAGCTCGCCGAGCAACGAGCCTTCGGTATCGATCTTCGAGGCGACGACGATTGGGGCTTCGGCGGCGCGGCTTTGCGCCGACAGTAGCATGGCCAGCGCGAGCATGGCGGTCGCCAGCATCTGCGCGACCGATGGTCGTTTCGCCCTTGTCGCTATGGCCGGCCTCCGATGCCGCCAAGTGAGAGTCAGAGGGGCATCGCAAGGAGCGTGTCAATCTGCCGGCTGTCGAGCACGACCTCCTTGCGGGCGAATTTCCAGCTCTCGCCCTCGCGCACGAGCCGGTCGACGTAGCGGCCGGCGGCGAAGAGGCTCATCGCCCCGTCCTGCATCGTCCGCACGACGAGGAAATTGGCGACGACGTCCAGCGCGCCGTTGGCCTCGCCCTGGATCTTGATCGCGCTGATCAGGTGCCGGTAGCGCTGCGGCTCGTAGATATTGGCTTTGCGGAGCGCCATCACGCGGTCGACCAGCATCGCCCGCGAGGTCAGGTAGACGAGCCCGAGCGGCAGTCCGGCCTCGAAATTCTCTGCCGTGGTGATGCGGTAGTAGCAGTCCTCGACGAAGAAGTCCGGCCACTCCTCGAGCCGGTCGTCGTCGAGGCAATGCGCGTAGTCCGTATAGAGCGCTTCAAGCTCGAGCCGCCGCGTCAGCTCGGCCGGGGTCATTCGGTCAATAACCCATCAGCGGGCGATAGGCTTGCCAGAAGCCGCGGATCGAGGCTTCGGTGGTGCGGGTATCCTCGGTCGCGTGGCCGCGGCCGCCCATCTCCATCAGCGAAGTCTCGTGCTCGGAACCGACGATCGCGCGCTGAACAAAACCGCCGACCGCGCCATCCTCCATCGAGATATATCCAGCCGGACCGACGAGGTTGCTTTGCAACAGCCGCCGCTCGGCCATCGCCGCGTCATCCTCCTCGAAACCGAGGAAGATCCATTGCAGCTCAGTCTGTTTCGTCCCCTTCGGCAATACCAGGCGTAGCGCGATCGAATTATTGACCTGCTGCAGGACGAAATTCGGGAACACGCTCAAAATCTGCACGGTGATGTCGTCGCCGAATTCTTCGACCGATTCGAGCAACCGCGGATCGGTGAGCCTCACGCCATCGCGCATCGACTGGATGTTGGCGTAGAGCTTGTCGCTGTCTTCGCGGCTGACAAGCTCGTGTTTGCCGCGGGTGTAACTGGCGTGGTTGCCGCCGCCTTCGGCGACGAGCACGCCGCCGCCTGCGGTTAGCCGGCTGACGTTGAATGTCGTGAAGAACGTATGCAGCAAGGTCGCATGGTAGGTGTCGCGCACGTTCTCGACATAGAGCTTCCAGTTGTTGTGAAGGATCTGCGACGTGGTGCCGAGGATTTTCGGCTTGCCGTAGAGCACCCGGCCGACCCGGGCGCCGATCAGGTTGCCGATATACTCGGCGAGCGGCGGCACCTCCGGCGAGAGGGTGCCGAATACCAGTCCAGCGAAATGGTCGGTGCGGAGTTTTCGAAGGCCGTGGTCTTCGAGGCGGAAATCCTCGGGCATGCCGCCCTTGCCGGCGATGCCGCGGCGGAACGCGACGCTCTTCAAATTGCCCTGAAGGTCATAGCTCCACGAATGGTAGACGCAGGTCAGCAAACTCTCGTTGCCTTGGCGCTTGAGGCACACGAGGTTGCCGCGATGGGCACAGCGATTGACCATCGCATGGATTTCGCCGTCCTCTCCACGGGAGACGATGATGGGCGTCTCGCCGAGGAAGGTGGTCTTGTAGTCGCCGAGATTGGGTAGCTCGTTGTCCATGACGAGAAACTGCCAGGTCGGCCCGAGGAATAGCTTGTCCAACTCGGCCTGGTAGATGTCCTCGTCGGAAAAGACCCGATACGGGATGCGCGAATTACCTTCTTTCGGCCAGGTCAGCGTTTCTAGCGACATCGCTCGTCCTCCCGGAAACCGCGCGAGATTTTATCACATCTGCCGGCCAACTCTCACCCGTCTCGCGGCGGCTGGCCGCAGCTCGGCGCCCTCTCCCACATTGCGGGGCAGGGAAGGCTGAGAAACCTCAGCCGCCGTAGTAGACGTTGTCGCCAAGGTCCCTCATCTCGAGGATCGCGCTGTCGAGGCGGCCCGAGATCGGGTTCGGCACATGCGCCTCGACGACCTCGCCGACGACGATGTGATGGTCGCCCTGCTCGACGATACTGGTGACCTTGCATTCGACCGCGGCCAGCGCGGCGTCGAGGATCGGCGCGCCGTTGGCGCCCTTGTGGATCGCCTGGCCGGAGAGCTTGCCGCCCTCGAGCGCGGCCGGCTTGAAGAAGGTGAAGGCGAGGCCCTTGTGCTCCTTGCCGAGCATGTTGAGGGTGAAATTTTTGGTGCCCTTGACGATGGAGTAGGCGCCCGAGTCGGTCTTGACGCCGACGACCACGAGCGGCGGGTTGAACGCAGTCTGCGTCACCCAATTGACCGTGGCGGCGGCGACATTGCCTTTGCCGTCATCGGCAGTCATCACGTAGATGCCGTAGGGGATCATGCGAAGCGCGGTCTTCTTGGCGTCGGCGTCCATGGTTTCCTCCGTTGGGGGTCGGATCGGCGCACTACATCTCGTCCGGCGACGGGTGGCAAGAGGCAGCCCGGTCTATTTCCGCCCGCTCGCCGTGAGGCCCTTCTGCAGCGCGGCGAAGGATTGCGTCGGCGCTGGCATCAGCCAGCGGAAGCCCTTCTCAACCAGCTTCTCGACATTGTTGGCGTCGACATGCGGGTGGCCGCAGGGAACACCGGCGTCCTTGCAGATCGCCAGGATGTCGTCGATCGCGGCGGCGACCTCGGGATGCTCGTATTGGCGCGGATAACCCATGTCCTGCGACAGGTCGCCCTCGCCGATCAGCACAACGCCGATGCCGGGCACTTCCTTCAGCATCTTCGGCAGGTTGCGGATCGCCCGCTTCTCCTCGCACATGATCACCGCCAGCACCTCGCCCTCGGGGTTCAAGGGCCAGGTGTCGGCGCGCTTGTAATAGGTCTGCTGGTCGATGCCCCAATAGCGCGCGGCGGTGCGCGGCGCGTCACCGCGCTGACCGGCCGGCTCGTAATACTTGGCTTCGCGCGGCCGCGGATAGCGGCAGGCCTGCACTGCGTTGCGCGCCTCCTCGACGGTCGAGACGTGCGGCCAGACGATGCCGTAGACGCCGATATCGAGCACCTGCTTGGCGATGAACTGGTTCATCTCGCCGCCATTGGGCGGGATGCGCACCATCGGCGCCACCGCCGGCGCGAGGCTGCCGGATTTCACGATCTGCGCGCGGTCGAGCATGTATTGCATGCAGTCGCGCAGTTGGCGGATGTCGTAGGGGTTGTGCTCCATCTCCAAGACGACGCCGTCATAGGGCGCGGCGCCAATCGACTGCGCCGCGCCGATCTCGGCCGGCGAGAAGGTGACGAAGGCCGGCCTGCCGCTTTCGAGCGCGCGGATCGCCGGGTTGAGGCGGGGCAGTTCGGGCATCCTGGTTCTCCTTGGGAATCAATGGTCGCGCAGCAGCCTGCCGTAGCCGGGGATTTTCGCATCGACCCCGGCCAATCGCATGACATGCCACAGCACCGCTTGGGTCGAGCTGATGACGGGCTTGCCGATGCGCTGTTCGATCGCCTCGATCGCCAGATGCGAACGAAAATTGAGGCAGGCGATCATCAGCCCGTCGCTCGACGGGTCCCAGGCGCCGAGCGCGAGGTCGACGATCTCGTCGCGCCCCGGTTCGGCGAGACGGAAGCCTTCGTCGATATTCATGCGGTCGCCCGATACGATCTCGATCCCGGCTTCATCGAAGAATTTGTGCTCGAGGTTGTCGATGGCCTCGGTATAGGGCGAAATCGCCGTGACCCGTTTCATCCCGAGCGCGGCGCAGGCCGAGAGCAGGCTATGCGTCGCGGTCGTCGCCGCCACCCCGGTGAGCTGGGTGATCTCCTGGCGCAGATGAGCGTCGTAGTCATGGCCCTGAACGACGCTCGACGCGGTGCAGCCATAGGCGATCGCATGCGGCCGCGCGCTCTTCAACTGGTGGATCGCCCGCACCCCGTCGGTCTTGTCCATCTCGACGATCTTTTCTGGGCCGCCGCGGTCGGCAAGCAACATCCGGGCGAAATGCACGCTGACGTTTTCGGGGAGCACGGCCGGATACCAGCGCTCGACGACGATATTGACGCTCGGGACAATGATCCCGAGCCGGATATCTTTAGCCACGCCGCACCTTTCAGCCAACCGCTCCCGCCCAGCTTAGTAGGCCGCGCGATTGCCGCGCCAGCAATTGGCTCAGCGCTGGCTCAGCGATCGAGCCAGACGTCTTCCATCCGCCAGCCGTTATAGATGCTGTTGACCATGACGGTGAGGTTCTTGACCTGAGGCTGCCAGCAGTTGGAGCCCCGGTTGAAGTAAATCAGCGGCCGCGCGCCATCCTCGGTCAGCCGCCGTTCGATCTCCCAGACCAGGTGCTTGCGCTTCTCCTGGTCCTGCTCCATCGACTCCTGGGCGATGAGCTTATCGACATCCGGGTTGCAATAGCCGTTGTAATTGCCGACCCCACCGCAGGTGTAGTTCTCGTAGAGCAGCGCGTCTGGGTCGTCGACATAGGTGCCGGTCAGGTTGAGCGCGACGGTGTAGTCCTTGCGCATCATCGTCGGGTACCACTGTGTCGTGTCGATCGGCTGCAGCTCGCCGTCGATGTAGATATCCTTTAGCTGGTCGATTAGGATCACCGCCGGGTCGCG